>CAZRZN010000205.1:0-8035 GCA_964604565.1 uncultured Rhodobacterales bacterium | reverse complement strand
TCACGAAGGTGCCAAAGCCCCCTGCGCCGATTGGGTCTGGACAGTATCGCAAGCTGCAAAAAAGCGGACTTTTGTTCCCAGACTAGCCGAAGCCCCGAGCCGCGATCCCTGCGATGCCCAGCTCGGCGAGCGCTCTTTCGCCAATCATGACCACGGCATCAATCGGGGGCGCATCTTGGGTCGGAAGACTGGCGAGCACCCTGTCGCCAAGCATGATTTCTGTCAGTGACGGATTTTTCGGGTTGATCCGCATGTCCACATCCGGGGCTTCGCCATGGGCAGCGTCGTTGTAGACGACCATGAGTTGATCCTCGGCCCCGTCGAAATCCAGCAGTTGAGCCGTTTCGTTGACTATCCATGCGCCAAGAGGCAGGACGTCTGGATACGTGCGCACAGGCCCAGTGCCGACCTTTGCTGCGACAGGCGCCTCGTCGCCACCGTTTGAGGCGGCAGCTTTTCCGATGTTCTGCCTGACGGTCGACAGCCAGATGTGTTTGTTCGAACCCACGTCGACTTGGTGTTTGGCAAGGGCCGTGGCAACAGCGGCAGTACCCGAGAGTCCATTCGCTTGCCTCTCTTCGATCCCCACATCATTGGACATCAGCCCGTCGAGACCTCTGCCGCCGGTAACTGCGTGCCACCCGGTGGCGGCAGAGTGATTGCCTGCATCTGTCAGTCCAATGGGGTCGTTGCAGCAGCCCCCATCCAGATGCGTGCCGATATTTTTGGACACAAGCATTTCCTCCGTCTCGACAGAGAGGTGATCCGCCACATCTGTCGCCGCCTGTTCATAGGCCTCGCTCCCTGCTGCGGTTGTGACAGTGGGAGCGGCACGGTTCATCATGTCCACCACGGTCGGGCCAGTGCCGGTTGGCCGGGCAGGGCCGGACGGCCAGAGGGCCAGGTCCGTTTCGTCGCCTGTTTCAGGCGATGGTTCGAAATCCTCATCGGTGTCTTCGCCGATCGTCACCAAGGCCAACGAGCCGAGTGCCATCATGCCGAGAAGGCCGGAAAGAAATATCATTGCTCTGCCTCGTTGCGTTGCCTTGGCATGAATGATCGCGAAATCTTGCCAAGTGATGTGCAAGGGCCGAGCACATTTTGATCGAGGGTGTTCAAGGTCAGAGTGGTAAACCGACAATATCCTGCACAAAACCATCCGACGAAAGACAGATATTGATCCGGTAAGGCTTTGAAAATAAATGATAATAGACTTTGAGAAGTACCTGTTAGCAAAAAGGCCCGGGAATGTCTGGGGTTTTGTCAACGCTCAGGGTTTCAGAGAATCCTATTCATTTAGCGACGGTGCGCTTGCACTGTGAGCAGGTGAACCACATGTCCAAAAAGCCAACCGGTCGCCACCGCCCTCGGGATGTTTACCCTCACGCGCGTAATGCTTTGTCATCGCAACCAAGTTCCTTACATCATCCTTATGATTTTCAGACCGCGAAAACCAAGAGCCGAACCGAGTGTCCGGCCAGAAACGCCGATCCGACCAGACGTGCCATTCTTTGCCGTGGGCGATGTGCATGGTACGGACAGGCTGCTTGAGCGGTTGTTGAAGCGGCTGGATCGTGTGGCCCCGCCGGACGCCCTCCTGGTTCTGACCGGAGATTATGTCGATCGTGGCGACGAAAGCGCCAGGGTCCTTCGCCGGCTTCGAGTTCTGAGCGAAGCTGCCGGGGACAATATGCAATGCATCATGGGAAACCATGAAAAGATGTTGCTGAATGTCATTGACGATCCCGTCCAGCATGGTCGGCGCTGGCTACGTCATGGCGGGCTGCAAACGCTTGCAAGCTACGGTGTTTCAGTCCTTACCGGAGAGCGGTCGCCGGAGGAATTGATAGATATGCGCGACCGGCTGGTGGCCGGCATCGGTGAAGAAACCATCGCGTGGCTACGCGGCTTGCCACTGTCCTGGAGATCGGGAAACGTCGTCGTCGTTCATGCCGGGGTCGACCCAGCACTGCCCATGGATGCCCAGGATCCGCACACTTTGCTCTGGGGGCATCCTGAGTTCGCCGTGAAAGATCGTGAAGACGATCTTTGGATTGTGCACGGTCACACAATTACCGACACGCCAAAGGCCGTAAATGGGCGGATATCCACCGATACCGGCGCATATGCGACGGGTATCCTGACCGCGGCGCTCGTCGAGACGGAAAAAGTTACATTTATTCAGGCCTGAATACCGGCGTCATCGAAACCGTTTCCGCCAAAATGTCGATTGGGGTCTTGAGCGAGGGCCGCCAGAACATCCCCTTTTGTTTATAATTGTTGTCACTTGAGACGGGACCTGCCGGGAGGGCTCGTCCGGGTGCTGTGCCTTCGTCGTGCGGAAAAAGTATGATCGTGGTTAAGACATCGCTGACAAAACGAGCAAGTGAGCTGAGTTTAAGTGCTTGCAATTATGCAAGTTTCGCGGTGTGGCGCTTGCAGCGCCAAAAATGTCACCGTTCCGTCCGTTTGGAGCGGGTGTTAGGGCTTTGTTAATTGACTTCGCGCTTCGGCATGTCCTATAGCTTGCAGCGCTCGGGGTACGCCCAAGTTGAAAATAATTTTAAGTATTTCCGCGAGGCGAACATGTTCGATGATAGAGCGCTTGATGACATCCCTGCTCATTCCTTGATGTTCAGTGATGCTGACGCGCCAATCAACGGAGCGGGTTTTAGTGCCTGGAAGCGTGTATTTGACGTTATCGGCAGCGTGTTGCTGCTGCCGGCGCTTGTATTGCTCGCGAGTGCGATATTTTTTCTCAACCCAATGTATAACCGTGGTTCCCTGTTTTTCGTGCAGGCGCGGATGGGGCGCGATTGCCAACCCTTCCGAGCGATAAAATTCCGCACCATGCGCAAGGCTGGGTCAGAGACCCGGGGCGCGAACTGTCCGCTGGAAAAGCACCGAATCACGAAACTGGGCAGTTTTCTGCGGAAATCGCGTATCGATGAACTGCCTCAGATTATCAATGTACTGAGGGGCGAGATGAGCTTGATTGGACCTCGTCCCGACTATTTCGACCATGCTGTTGAGTATGTCGACAAGGTGCCGGGGTATCGGGAACGGCATGCTGTTCGGCCCGGGATAAGCGGCTTGGCGCAGACCGAACTGGGATACATCGAAGGGGTCGAGGGCACTCGCCGCAAGGTGAAAGCAGATCTTTACTACATTACCCACATGAGCCTCGCCTTGGAGATGTGGATTTTCTGGCGGACAATTTACGTGGTCGTCCGTCGCGGCGGTGCCTGACTTTTGCTTCCAGGTTTTATGCCTTGTCACCACGAGGCGCGTTTTGGAAGCCATTGAGAAGCTTGCTTCACATTTTCAGCATGCACTTCCCAGTCATTTTCGTCGGATTTCGCACGCTCTTCTTGTTGCAGATTTGCCGCTCTTGGCGCTGACGATGCCTCGCGGTCATGCTGGCCAGTCGCATTACAAGTTCCACCGTTGTACATCTTTCGCGAGTTTTGGATATGCTCAGAGGCATTGTTTCGGGCGCCAGCTTAAGTCGCAGGTTGAGGCGGTTGAAGAAAGTGATACCGTCAGATCAATGTCTGCGCAAATCTTCGGGTGCACCTTGGGTACAGGCTTGAAAAATATGGATTCCACTACTGACCGGATTGGTCGAGTGTCACTTTCGAGGGGCATGCGCTTTGGTTTAATGCTGGGGGCTCTGGCCGTCTTGACCGGCTGCGGCGTGACCTACAAGAGTCCGAAGGTTTCCGAACGGAATGACGAGCTGCCTGTTTCCGTCGTTGCGATGACGCCAAAGTCATTGAGCTATGCGAACGCATCGCCCTACACGCCACGTGCCTTGCCTGACGCTTTCTATGCCTATGCAGGCAGTAACGGAAACATTATGGGGACCGGGGCGCTGCCCGAGGCGCCTTTTATTCCCGACAGATCACGGGAGCGTCTGGACTATCGACCGCTGCCGGATGTCAGCGCGCAGCCCTACCGCATCGGCGTCGGGGATGTGTTGTTGCTTGCCACCAGATCCGCAAGCTCGACTGTCGAGCAACTTTCGGGGCTGCTTGCAGCGCAAAATCAGCGTCAGGGCTACACCGTTCGTGACGATGGGTCGATCGCCATACCACAGATTGGCGCTGTTCAACTCGCCGGCTTGACCCTTCAGGAAGCCGAAGACCGCCTTTTCCAGGCCTTGGTGTCTAACCAGATCGATCCGTCATTCAGTCTCGAGGTGGCGGAGTTCAATTCGAAGAAGGTGGTCATTGGGGGTGCGGTGGGGCAGGCGCGTCCGGTGCCTATCACACCAAACAATCTGACACTGGGGGAGGCATTGATCGCCGCTGGCGGTCTTGCCATTCGCGACGAAGAATTTGCATCGATCCGGATTTACCGGGACGGTACGCTTTATCAAATTCCGGTCGAGACGTATCGTGAACAACCGTCACTTCAGGAAAAGCTATTGGTCAACGGCGATGCGGTTTTCGTCGACACAACCTATGATCTGGATCGGGCGTTCACATTCTACAAGGCAAAGATTGACGTTATCTCGCTTAGGTCATCGGCACGGACTCAAGCATTGTCTGCTTTGAGCACGGAAATTGGTTTGCGCCGCTCGGATCTCGAGGAACGCCGTGGCCTGTTTGAACGGCGTGCTGGTCTGGGTGCTGAAAAACGCGACTATGTGTTCTTGAGTGGGGAGGTCAGTAGGCAAAACCGATTCCCACTGCCTTACAACAACACCGCCACACTGGCGGATGTGCTCTACAACGAAGGTGGTTTTGACACCACCACGGGCGATCCGACCGAGATCTATGTCCTGCGGGGGAACAACGATCCCTCCAGAGTGGGCGAGATCGTGGCCTATCATCTTGATGCCGGCAATGCAGCCAACATGATCCTCGCCACGCAGTTCGAAATGCGTCCTAACGACATCATCTTCATCGAAGAGCAGCCTATCACCAAATGGGGTCGCGCCTTGCAGCAGACCTTCTCCCTTCTGGGCGCGGCGCAACAGACGGCGCGGAGCCTGGCGCCATAAACTTCCTAAGCGTCGGACGCCAGTTGTGCCCGACGCTTAGAAGCGTTTATGACTGGTAAACTGGTCTGATCGCAGAGATCAAAGCGGCCAATCTGATGTGGGATATCCGCCGAAAGTCGGTGACTTTCAAAAGGTAAGGGCTGCGTGCCCGAAATTCTTTGCAACTTGGCGCGAGCGCGTTCCGGCAGTCTCCGGACATCGAAGGCTTGGCAACATAGATTGTTTGTGCCGTACCTCGGACCTGCCTGACCTTTTTGTCCACGCGCGCACGGGTTTCGGATCGCTTGGGGCCGGCCGCGTAGCCTCCGCGGCATGGAGGTGATCTGGACGCGTAGACTCTCTCCGGCTGCGGAAGATAGTGCGGAAACTTGCCGTTGATGTTCTTGACCCCCGAAAATCGAACGGTTGTGGTCTGATGGCTCCGGGTTTCAAGTTGCGTCCAGCCGCAATATTGCGATACCTCGCTACAGGCACAGATAATCGCTGCGCGATTGCTCCTCGAAGCAAAGAATGGTTACATGAAAAAAGCTCTTATCACCGGTGTCACGGGCCAAGACGGATCCTATCTGGCAGAATTTTTGCTCGAAAAAGGTTATGAGGTGCACGGCATCAAGCGGCGCGCCTCCCTTTTCAATACAGAGCGCGTTGACCACATTTATCAGGATCCGCTCTTCAACAGGGAAAATTTCAGGCTGCACCACGGCGATCTCACGGACTCGTCCAACCTGACCCGTATACTGTCGGAGGTCCGTCCGGACGAGGTCTACAACCTTGGTGCGCAAAGTCACGTTGCGGTCAGTTTCGAGGCCCCGGAATATACCGCAGATGTTGATGCCAATGGCACTCTGCGTTTGCTGGAGGCGATCCGCTTTTTGGGACTGGACAAGTCAACCCGGTTTTATCAGGCCTCCACATCCGAGCTTTACGGGCTTGTGCAGGAAATCCCGCAGTCCGAGAAGACTCCTTTCCATCCGCGGTCGCCCTATGCCGTTGCCAAGATGTATGCTTATTGGATCACTGTGAACTACCGCGAGGCATATGGCATGTACGCCTGCAACGGGATACTCTTCAACCACGAGAGTCCGCGCCGTGGCGAGACCTTTGTTACCCGCAAGATCACGCGCGGCATGGCGAACATCGCCCTGGGGTTGCAGGATTGTCTTTATATGGGCAACATCGATGCGCTCCGTGACTGGGGCCACGCCAAGGACTACGTGCGCATGCAATGGATGATGTTGCAGCAGGACGTGGCAGATGATTTCGTGATCGCCACAGGCGTTCAATATTCCGTACGCGAGTTCATACAGTGGACCGCCGCGGAGCTGGGAATTGAACTGGCATTTTCCGGTGAAGGCGTGGACGAGATTGCGACGGTCGTTTCGGTGACCGGGGACAAGACGACGGCGTTGAAGCCTGGGGACGTCATTTTGCGCATCGATCCGCGTTATTTTCGCCCGGCAGAGGTGGAAACACTGCTGGGTGATCCGTCCAAAGCCAAGGAAGTTCTTGGCTGGGTGCCGGAAATCACGGCACAGGAAATGTGCGCTGAGATGGTCGCGTCAGATCTGCATGCCGCACGGCGGCACGCATTGTTGAAAGAGCATGGGTTTGAAATACCGGTGGCTTTGGAGAACGGCTGACGTCTTCGGTAAACAACTGCAAAATTCGAAGACAGGAGGCAGATCATGCCGAAAATCTATGTTGCAGGACACCGTGGTATGGTCGGGGGCGCTATCACGCGCAAGCTTGAAGCGCGCAAGGATGCCGGAGAGGATTTAACCCTCGTCAAGCTCACCCATGACGAACTTGAACTGACGGACCAAAGGGCTGTCAGGGACTTCATGCTGTCCGAAAAGCCCGATATCGTCATCCTTGCCGCCGCAAAGGTGGGCGGGATCTATGCCAACAACACATATCCTGCAGAGTTCATCCACGAGAACTTGATGGTGCAATGCAACGTCATCCATTCCGCCTGGGAGGCGGGGGTGGAGCGTCTGTTGCAGCTGGGATCGTCGTGCATCTATCCAAAGGCCGTTCCCCAACCCATGCGGGAAGCGGCGTTGCTGACTGGTCCTTTGGAGCCCACCAACGAGCCTTACGCGGTCGCCAAAATCGCGGGCATCAAGATATGCGAAAGTTATAACCGGCAATATGGCGTCGACTACCGTTCCGTCATGCCGACGAATCTCTATGGGCCTGGCGACAATTTCCATCCGGAAAACAGCCATGTTCTGCCTGCCTTGATCCGGCGGTTCCATGAAGCCGCGCAAGAGGGCCGCGAGGAAGTGACGATTTGGGGCAGCGGGACCCCGCGACGCGAGTTTCTGCATGTAGATGACATGGCAGAGGCATCGCTGTTTGTTCTGGACCTCGACAAGAGCAGGTATGAGGCCAACACGCAGCCGCAACTGAGCCATATCAACGTCGGTTCGGGTGTCGACATCTCGATCCTTGAACTCGCCCGATTGGTTGCCGACGTGACCGGCTACAAGGGGCGCATAGAACTAGATCGCAGCAAGCCGGATGGCACGATGCGCAAGCTTATGGATGTCAGCCGTCTGGCCGACATGGGCTGGAAAGCCTCGATCGACCTGGAGACGGGGGTCCGCGAAACTTATAAATGGTTCATCGACCATCAGGACAGCTTCCGCAGCTGAGACCCGATAGGAGGCGCGTCAGCGATAGCGGCGCCGGGTCGACACAGTCTTTGCCATCACGGCCTTTCGAGTGGGATAAGGTATGCCGTGTCTGCCGATAGATTTGCCGGTCAGAGTTCCTATCCGGAACGCGATCACCGGCGAACCGGATCGTTTTTCTGACCCAGCCGATTGACCCTCAGCCACCGGCCTCCGAGCTGGCCGTCTTTCTTATCGTCTGACTCGCGTCGCACCAAAGAGTGGGTCCGGATCTTCCATCGAAGCAAGCCGGGCACTGCCGGGACCCGTTCGGCCGCGTTCGCGGCAGCTCGGGTTTGCCGATCACGTGGAACTTGGCGAACGTCAAGCCCCCGACAAGATGACAAGCGAT
>CAZRZN010000204.1:0-8154 GCA_964604565.1 uncultured Rhodobacterales bacterium | reverse complement strand
CCGACCGCTGCGATTTTCGCTGCGTCTACTGCATGTCGGAAAACATGACATTCCTTCCCAAGAAGGAGCTTCTGACCCTCGAGGAACTGGATCGCATGTGTTCGAGCTTCGTGCATCTCGGAGTGGAAAAACTGCGCATCACCGGCGGGGAACCGCTGGTGCGCCGGGATATCATGACATTCTTCCGGGCCATGACCCGTCATCTGGACTCCGGCGACCTGAAGGAACTGACGCTCACCACCAACGGCTCGCAGCTGGAGCGATTCGCGGATGACCTGTTCGACGCCGGGGTGCGGCGGGTGAATGTCTCTCTCGACACGCTCGACGAGAAGAAATTCGCCGATATCACCCGTTGGGGGCGCCTGCCGCAGGTGCTCAAGGGACTGGATGCCGCGCAGAAAGCCGGTTTGCGGATCAAGATCAATGCGGTGGCGTTGAAGGGATTTAACGAGGACGAGCTGTTCTCCATGACCGAATGGTGTGCAGCCCGGGACATGGACCTGACCTGGATCGAGGTCATGCCCATGGGCGATATCGGCAATGAGGACCGGCTGGATCAGTATTGGAAACTGTCGGATCTCCGCGCGACCATGGCCGAGAGATATACGATGACCGACCTCCCCGAAAGCACCGGCGGTCCGGCACGCTACATGCGGCTGGAGGAGACGGGTCAGAAAATCGGCTTCATTACGCCGCTCACGCATAACTTTTGCGAAAGTTGCAACCGTGTCAGACTGACCTGCACGGGCGAGTTGTTCATGTGCCTCGGTCAGGAGGACAACGCGGATCTGCGGGCCGCACTGCGCAATCATCCCGGGGACGACGGTCCGTTGGAAGACGCCATCCGCGCCGCGATCGCGCGGAAACCGAAAGGCCATGATTTCGATTATTCCCGACAGACGGTGGACGGACGCGTGTCCCGGCATATGAGTCATACGGGCGGCTGAGCCACCTTGGAAAACCACATTGGGGGCTCTGCCCCCGCCGCGCTGCGCGCGCCTCCCCCGGGATATTTGAGGCCCGAAGAAAGCCTTAGAACCCTGCAAGCGCCCGCCACGCGCTCAGGCGGGGCGGGCGTGAAAAAGGCTTGAAATTCAAATACCTTCTCCGGGCACGGTCATCGGCTTCCCAGCCTGTACCGTAGCGCCACATTGCATTGTTAACCTTAACGTTTCGTTTCTTCGGGCGATAAATATCCCCGCCGGAGGCATGCGCCGCAGGCGCATTTTTCTGATGTCATCCGTCTCTAATACGGTCGGCTGATCTGTCCGCCACCGACCGGTGTGGCCACGCCCGTCGTGAGGGGGGCCGAGGTTGGAAGGCCCCTCGCAACCCTGACCGCGAGATACGCAAAAGCCTGAGCCTCGAGCATGTCGCCGTCGAGACCTACCGCCTCGACCGGCAGGACCGGGCAGTCCAAGCCAGCCGCGAGCATCTGCATCATGACCGGATTCTTGCGACCGCCGCCCGTGACAAGGAGCCGGTCAGGCGGCTCCGGGCAATGTTCCATCCCCTGCATCACCGCCGTTGCCGCCATGGCGGTCATCGTGGCCGCGGCATCCGCATCCGACAGTTCGCGCACCAGATCCAGCATGAGTGAAAAATCTCCCCGATCCAGCGACTTCGGAGGCATCTTGCGGAAAAACTCCTCTTCGAGAAAGAGTTCGAGCGCGCCTGTTTCCACCTGCCCGCGGCGGGCCAGTGCCCCGTCGCGGTCGCAATCCAGACCCAGCCGCTGTGCGACCAGATCGTTGATCGGCGCATTGGCCGGTCCGGTGTCGAAGGCCAGCAGCGCATCAGCAGACTCGGGTGTTGCCTTCGTCGGGTCCACCCAGGTCAGGTTGCCCACCCCGCCGAGGTTAAGAAAACATATCGGCCGCCGCGCCCCGATCCAGCGCGCGCAGGCCCAGTGGAAAAAGGGGGCCAGCGGCGCACCTTCCCCCCCCAGCGCAACATCCGCCGAGCGGAAATCCCAGACCACCGGGCGCCCCAGAGCCTGCGCGAGGGCCATACCATCCCCCAACTGATGGGTGCCGCGACCACGCGGGGCATGCGCGAGGGTCTGACCGTGAAAGCCCACGATCTCCGCCGAGGGAAAGCGGGCAAGGGCTTCGGCATGGGCCTCGCTCACGACCCGCAGCGCGTCCTCCAGATCCTCACCGGGCCACCGACCCAGAGCGGCCCGGAGAATGGCCTGCTCATCAGCGGAATAGGGCCGATACCCGCTGGCCCCGAACTCCATGATCGAGATCCCGTCGGTCCTCAACAAGGCTGCGTCCACGCCGTCCAGCGATGTTCCGGACATGGCCCCCAAAGCCCATATCGCCTGCCCCTTCAACATGCTCTTTTCCTCGGCGCTGCCCATGCTTATACCTGCGGCGCGCAGTATATAAAGGCACCGACATGACCTACCATCCCAAATCGGACTTCATGGCCGTCATGATGCAACGTGGCTTCCTTGCGGATTGCACCGATTATCAGGGGCTCGACGAGGCTTTGTCGAAAGGCTGCGTGCCGGGATACATCGGCTTTGACGCGACGGCGAAATCCTTGCATGTCGGCAGCCTCATTCAGATCATGATGCTGCGCTGGCTGCAAAAGACCGGTCATCAGCCGATCACCCTGATGGGTGGCGGGACAACCAAGGTCGGCGATCCGTCCTTTCGCGCGGAAGAGCGCCCGCTGCTGACGCCAGAGCAGATCGGCGACAATATCGACGGGATCCAGCAGGTTTTCGCCAAATATCTCGATTACGAGGCGCGTGAAAATCCGGCGCTGATGCTGAACAATGCGGAATGGCTGGACGATCTTAACTACCTCGAGTTTCTCCGGGACATCGGGCGACACTTCTCGGTGAACCGGATGCTTTCGTTCGAATCGGTCAAGTCCCGGCTGGATCGGGAACAATCTCTGTCCTTTCTCGAATTCAACTACATGATCCTTCAAGCCTATGATTTCCTTGAATTGAACCGCCGCTACAACTGTCTTTTGCAGATGGGCGGATCAGACCAATGGGGCAATATCGTCAATGGTATCGACCTGACGCGGCGGGTGCTGGATCATGAGATCTACGGTCTGACGACGCCTTTGCTGACCACGTCGGACGGCAAGAAGATGGGAAAATCCCTCGACGGCGCGGTCTGGCTGAACGCGGACATGCGCTCCCCCTATGAGTTCTGGCAGTTCTGGCGCAACACGACGGATGCCGATGTCGGCCGCTTTCTCAAACTCTATACGGAATTGCCGTTGGATGACTGCGCCCGGCTTGGCGCGCTTGCGGGATCCGAGATCAACGAAGCCAAGATCGCGCTGGCCAATGCGGTCACGACACTCTGCCATGGGGCAGAGGCGGCGGCGGCGGCGGAGGCCACGGCGCGCGACGTCTTCGAAAGGGGCGGTATCGGGGAGGACCTGCCAACGCTGGCGCTGAGCGCGGCGGACATTGGCGACGGCCTGTCCATCGTCCAGCTGTTCGTCCGGTCAGGCCTGTCGAAGTCCGGCAAGGACGCCAAGCGCCTGATCGCCGAGAATGGCGCGCGATTGCAGGATCAGCCGCTGACCGACAGCGGCCTGATCCTTGACGCGGCCGCCCTGAGCACGCCGGTCAAGCTGAGTGCCGGCAAGAAGCGGCACGCCCTTGTGAAATTGGCCGATTAGCGCATCGGCATACGCAGGACAAAACGCACCAGCGCCACCGCCGGGTGGCGCGGGCGCCGTGCCGCCTGCGCGACGGGCTTCAGAACAGGATCTGAAGCAGGCTCAAGGCGGCGAATGGCATCGACAACAGCACCGCGAGAAGCAATGCCGTCGCCGCAGTGGGGCGCGGGCGGGCCATGACGGCTGCGGTTGGGCGGGGCCGCGAAGGGCGCAAAGTTTTCTGGTTCATGCCCGGAGTTAACAGCATCGAAACTTTCAATTCGGTTAATGGCGCATATGACCGAGTCGCTTTGCCTGCCATTGCCCCAGTCCACCGAGTTCGCCCGCGCCTGCGCGGCGATAGGGCGGCCCCTGCAACGCTGCACCGAAAAAGCGGGGCAGCGCGTCCGGCTGTGGTGGCAGATCCAGTCCCGAAAATTCGGGCCGCTTGGACGAATCGACCTCGTGTCGCGGGGGCCGGTCGCTGCCGGGGCGGAGGATCTGCACGAATGGATCAACAGTTGGCAGCGCTGGCATGACGGCAGGCCCCTGCTGCTGAATGCGGACGGGATGGAGAGCGCGGCGCTCCGCGAGGCCGGGTTCTGGCCGCTGATGACGCCTGCCAGTCTCGCGCTGCTGCGGCTGGGCGATCCGGCAGAGATGCGCGGCGCGATGCGGCAGAAATGGCGCAACCGGCTCAACCGGGCCGAGACGTCCGGGTTGCAGGTTATTGAAGGTCCACTGACATCCGATCACTGGCTGCTGGACGCAGAAGCCGCGCAGGCAAAGCTCCGTCGCTATAACGGCCTGCCGCCTCGTCTATGGGCCGCATATGCCGTCACGAACCCCGGGCAGGCGCGGGTATTCGAGGCGCGCAAGGGTGATGATCCGCTGGCCGCGATCCTGATGCTGCGGCACGGGCGCATGGCCACATGGCAGATCGGCGTCACCACGCCTGCGGGCCGACAGCATCACGCGATGAACCTGTTGCTTTGGCGGGCGATGCAGGACCTTGCGGCGCAGGGGCACGATTGCCTCGACCTTGGTATCGTAAACACCCAGGATGCCGCGGGCCTTGCACATTTCAAACTCGGCACAGGCGCGTTGCCCCATGTGCTGGGCGGCACATGGCTGCACATGGGTGCGCTGGCCCCCCTCGCGCGGCGTTTGCCGCGCTGGTTGCAGGGTTGACGCGCACCGCCTGCCGCTCAGTTGGCCAGCATCCAGTCCCCCTCCGGCCAGAAGGCGTGGAAGGCAAAGGCGAACATCACGTCATGCGGCAGATCCCTGCCGCCGGAATCGCGCACGCGCACGGATCCGACGTCGCGCCCGCCTGCGATGGTGCCTGCATCCAGCGCGGAAGCCTGACCTGCCTGCCAGTTGATCACCACGCCGGCCTCGCGGATCTCCTTTTCGGCGGCCAGCCGGTCCATCGGCCAGGCCCGGTCGCCCACGCGCACGACCCGCATCAGGGGCGGCACGTCATGCGGCGGCAGTTCGCCGGAGTAAAGAAACGGCCGCTTCGAGCTGTCGTAGTTGCGGTAGGGGTTCTGGCCGTAGGGCCGGTTCCACGCCGGTTCGGCCATCACGACACCGTCTGGATTGCGGTCGCGAAACTGGGCAAAGCTTTCCATCCAGCTGGGCAGGGTCTTGAGCTCCACCCCCGTCATGTCGCCAACGATGCCCTCGCCCACGGCCTGTTGCCACCAGCTCTGGCTCTCGCGGTCGAACATGATCATGTCCGAATTGCGCAGCTTGCCCGAAACGCCGAAATTCAACACCTGTCCGTCGACCCGCCGGTCGAAGGTCAGCGCCGAGTTGCACAGCGGGCAGAAGGTCACCGCCACCGGCACACCGCCGATACGGTCGTTCACGATCTCATGCCATGTCAGGTATCGGATCGGATAGGCGCGCGGGCGCTCGCCTTCGATCTCGACGGTGATCACCGGCTCGACCGGGGCAACGCGCTTTTCCTGATCCACGTCGATGAACTGGGGATCCGACAGCGCCGGGATGCCGTCCTTGGGCGGGCCGCCGGAAATAATCTCGGACCAGTTTTTCACATTGGTCTTGTCGAAATCCGTGTCTGGCCATTCCGATTGCCACGAGGCGGGATTGGCCACCACCGGTCCCGCAACCAGCAGGGCGGAAATGAATATGGAAGCAAGGAACGCGATCGGTCGCATGGGATATCCTCCTGTGGTTTTTCACAGGATGCCCTGTTGGCCGGCTTCTGCACAGCCTTTCCCACGCGCTTGTGAGCGCGCGGGAGCGCCGGTCACTCGGTCACGGTGACGTCGACCATGCGGTCAGGCTCGCCCAGCACGGCGCCATTGGCGTTCTGGTCGCCGCGCTTGATCGCATCGACCACCTCCATCCCGTCGGTCACGCGCCCGACGACCGTATACTGATTGTTCAGGAAGTGCCCCGGTGCGAACATGATGAAGAACTGCGAATTTGCGCTGTCGGGATCCTGCGACCGGGCCATGCCGACGACTCCCCGGTCAAACGGGATCTCGGAGAATTCCGCCTCCAGATCGGGCAACGCCGATCCGCCCATGCCCGCGCGGCGCATGTCAAAATCCTCCGCATCGGTACGCCCGAACTCCACGTCGCCGGTCTGCGCCATGAAGCCGTCGATGACCCGGTGGAACACCACGTTGTCATAGGCCCCCTCGCGCGCCAGCGCGGCGATCTGCGCCGCATGCCCCGGCGCCACATCCTCGAACAGGTCGACAGTGATCGTGCCATTGGCCTCGCCCGCGACCTCGATCCGCAGACCCAGATCCGCGCCGGGCGCCAATGGCTCCGACTCTGGCGCCGCCTCTGGCGCAGCGGTCACCTCGGTGGGCGCAGTTGCAGGCGCCGGGCCGCTGCCGGGGCGCAGGATCGCATAGATCCCGGCCCCTGCGAGCACCACCGCCAGCGCGATGAAGGCGAACCTAGTCTGTGACATCGGCGGCGACCTTCACCGAGATCATGCGATCGGGCGCGGCGGGCGGCTCCCCCTTGGTGATCGCATCGACATGCGCCATCCCCGAGATCACGCGGCCATAGACCGTGTATTGCCCGTTCAGGAAATGGTTGTCGCTGAAATTGATGAAGAACTGCGAATTCGCACTGTCCGGATTCTGGCTGCGCGCCGCACCCAGCGTGCCGCGATCATGCGGCAGCTTGGAAAATTCGGCCTTCAGGTTCGGCAGGTCGGACCCGCCAGTGCCCGCGCGCCGCAGGTTGAAATCCGATTCCATGTTGCCGTGGGCCACGTCGCCGGTCTGCGCCATGAACCCGTCGATGACCCGATGAAAACACACGTTGTCATAGGATCCGGCACGGGCCAGCTCCTTCATCCGCTCCGCATGGCCGGGGGCCACATCGGGCAGAAGCTCGATGATGACGGTCCCGTCCTTGAGTTCCATGAGGATGGTGTTTTCCGGGTCCTTGATGTCGGCCATTGTTCTCTCCGCTTCGATAAACTGGGCAGACAGGTAGCCTGTGCTGTCCGGGAAGCCAAGACGCCGTTGACCTCAGGCGGCCTTCGGGGCTAGTGGGCCGGGAACCGCATGGGACCGGAGAGTGACGGATGGCCTGGAAAACCCTTGACGACATCGACCTGAAGGGCAAGCGCGTGCTGACCCGCGTCGATATCAACGTGCCCATGAAAGATGGCACCGTGACCGATGCGACCCGGATCGAACGGATCGCGGCGACGGTTCAGAACATTCTCGACAAGGGCGGCAAGCCGGTGCTGCTGGCGCATTTCGGCCGTCCCAAGGGGGAGCGGCGCGCGGACCTGAGCCTTCAGGCACTGATCCCGACCATGGAAGAAGTGCTGGGCGTCGAGGTGGTCTTTGCCGCCGATTGCATCGGTCCGGCGGCGGCGGCCGTGGTCGACAGCCTTGGCGAGAACCAGATCGCACTGCTGGAAAACACCCGCTTTCACGCCGGCGAGGAAAAGAACGACCCGGATCTGGTTGCCGGGATGGCGGCGCTGGGGGATGTGTTCTGTTCCGATGCCTTTTCGGCGGCGCACCGTGCGCATGCCTCCACCTGCGGGCTGGCGCATGCCCTGCCCGCCTGTGCCGGACGCCTGATGCAGGCAGAGCTGGAGGCGCTGGAAGGTGCCCTTGGCACGCCGGATCGTCCGGTCCTTGCGGTGGTGGGCGGCGCCAAGGTCTCCACCAAGCTGGATCTGCTGGGCAACCTTGTCGAAAGGGTCGACATGCTGGTGATCGGTGGCGGCATGGCCAACACGTTTCTCGCGGCGCAGGGCATCGACGTGGGCAAATCGCTGGCCGAGCATGACATGACCGACACCGCGCGGGAGATCCTCAACAAGGCGGATAAGGCAGGGTGCCGCATCCTGCTTCCGACGGACGTCGTGGTGGCGCGCGAGTTCAAGGAAGGCGCGGCGCATGAGGTCGTCGCGGCGGACGCCTGCCCGGCGGATGCGATGATCCTCGATGCCGGACCGGAGTCGGTCAAGGCGGTGATCGCAGCGATCGACGCGGCGCGGAC
>CAZRZN010000203.1:0-8209 GCA_964604565.1 uncultured Rhodobacterales bacterium | reverse complement strand
ACCGGCAGGCCCATCCGGTCAGCCAGATGCCCTGCGGGAAGATCCGCCGCCAGTCGGCCTACCGCAAAGACGGTTATCATCAGGCCGATCTGCCAGCCCGGAATGCCGAAGCCCTGAGCATAGACAGCCATCACCGGTGTCAGCATCCCGAACAGCGCCATATGCGCGGCCACGGTCACAAGGATCACTGCGAAAGCGGGGGTGTCATTCAGGACTTCTGTCCAGGTTGCCGAGGGGGCCGGCAAGGAGGGATCGGCTTGCGTTGTCATGCGTGTTATTCCGCCGGTTCTCGGGTCTTGCCCCAGGTGTTCAGCTTCCACGTGCGTCGCGACCAGGTGGCAAATCCCGCCACGACCACCACCAGAACTACTCCGCTGCTGTAGAAGGCCGAGGTTAGGCCGAACAGCGTGCCCAGCAGGCCGAACATGGCCGGACTGATGATCTGTGAAAAACGGTTCGACAACAGCCGCAGGCCCATCAGTTTGCCGCGCTGCCCGTCGCCCACTGCCTCGACCATAATCATAATGCTGACGGGCAGGTTCACTCCTACGGCGCCACCCAGAACCAAGGCGACTAGGATCATCGTTACCGGCGATTGCACGGCCAGTGGGGTGATCACGACACAGACCGCCGCGACCGTCCCCGCCGTCGTCAAGATAGATTCTAGCGTATAGCGCCGCATCAGCACGTCGAGCAGCAGCCGCGACATCATTCCGGCAAAGCCCTTGATCGAGACCACGGTGGCGATCAGCATCGTCGCATAGCCGTTCTGCGACAAGTAAAGCGGCAAAAAGCTCAAATACAGCGACTGGATGAACATCACCAAAAAGGTCGCCGTCAGGCCAAACTGCACCGGCCGCAGGCGGGCCAGTCCGATCCCGCTCTTGTAACTTGTGATCACACCCTTTGGGCTGAACACATCCGCCGGGCTCACCTCGATCTCCCCGACCTTGGGGTGCGGATAGCTCTGGCTGATCCAGGCCAGGACAGCCATAAAGATACCCGTGACCATGGTCGAAGCGACAAAGGCCATGTGATAGCCGTCCACCGGAGCTGCGTATTGGGAGGCGATCAGCCCGCCCAACAACGGCCCCAGCATAGTGCCACCCGACATCCACATGGAATACTTCTTGATCGCCGTATTGCGGCTGTCCTTATCGCCCTTGGCCACCAGAACCTGAAACGACGACGCCATGACGATCACGCAGGCACCCAGCAAAACCTGCGAGGCGGCCAGCAGGGCCAACCCGTCGGCGAAGACCATGCAAAGCAGCGACGCCAGCAAGATCCAGGATCCGTATTGCAGCATCCGCATTGGGCCGACGCTGTCGATGAGCTGGCCCACCGGCATTGCGATGAAGATCGGCAGCAGCGCCTTCAGCGTTACCATCAGGCCGATGGAAAGCTCTGATGCGCCAAGCTCGGCGGCGTAAAGCGTGAAAAATGGGTTGGCGAGACCCATGACGGTGAAGAACACACCGCCACCGATCACCCCGAAATGGGCGAACTTGTCAGATTGCATGGTGGCAAGCCGCCTCTCTGGATTTGCGGTGTTTTTGAAGCACGGGCTTTTCCGCGTGACAAATCTCTGTCGCCATCGGGCAGCGGGTGACAAAGGAACATCCCTTGGGGATGTTCAGAGGGCTGGGCAGTTCGCCCGTCAGGGGCGTGCTCTGGCGGCCGGCTTCAAGCTTGGGGTCGGGGATCGGCACAGCGTCGATAAGCGCCCGGGTGTAAGGATGGACCGGGCGCGAAAAGACATCCTCGGCTGGGCCGTATTCGACCACCTCGCCCAGATACATCACCGCGATCCGGTCAGCGATGTAGCGCACGGTCAAAAGGTCATGCGAGATGAAGACAAAGCTGATGCCCAGATCCTGTTTCAGATCGGCCAGCAGATTGATGATCTGCGCCCGCACAGACACATCCAGCGCCGAGGTCGGCTCGTCCGCCACGACCACCGACGGCTTCAGCGCCAGCGCACGGGCCACAGCGACGCGCTGTCTTTGACCGCCGCTCAGCTGGTTGGGATAGCGCGTCAGATGCGTCGGCTCCAGCCCGACCTGGTCGATCAGTTCCCCCACCCGCTTGGCGCGGCTGTCTCGGTCGCCCCAGTTCTTGACCATCAGAGGTTCTTCGATGATGTCGGCAATCTTCATCTTGGGATTGAACGAGGACGACGGGTCCTGAAACACCATCTGTGCAAGACCGTCGGTGAAGATCTCGCCAGAGGTGGACGCTTCGAGCCCTAGCAACATCCGGGCGACGGTGCTTTTGCCACAGCCGCTTTCCCCGACGATGCCAAGGGTCTCTCCCTTCAGCACGCGCAGGTTGATCCCGTTGACCGCCTTCACCACCGATCGCTTGGACGGAAACAGCATTGAGTTGGAGGTGAAATGCTTCACCAGATTGTTGATCTCGACCGTGACATGCCGTTCCCGGTCCAGCGGAGTCGCGTTTTTGGGGACGCTGCGGGATTCTGGCTTCAAATTGCTCTCTCCAAGCCCCTCGGGCACCCAGCACGCGGCGGTGTGGCCCTTAGCGCGGGGGGTAAGGGGCGGCATCTTGCTGGCGCAGTCGGGCTGCGCGGCGGCGCAACGCTCGCGGAACGGGCAGCCTGTCATCGGCTTGCGCATGTCTGGCGGCAAGCCAGGGATCTGGGGCAAGCGCGTTTCTTTCAGCATCCCGGGGCTGGGGATCGTGCGCAGCAGACTTTGCGTGTAGGGATGTTGCGGTTCCGAAAAGATGCCACCGACTGGCCCGAATTCGACGATCTGGCCCGCGTACATCACGGCAACCTTGTCAGCAAATCGCGCCACAAGCCCCAAGTCATGGGTGATGAACAGCATCGCCGCGCCGGCCTCGGTTGTCAGATCCTTGAGCATCGCCACGATCTGCGCTTGGATTGTAACATCCAGCGCGGTCGTCGGCTCATCCGCGATGATCAGTCGGGGATGGCACGACAGGGCCATGGCGATCATGACCCTCTGTCGCATCCCCCCGCTCATCTCAAAGGGAAAGGCGTCGATGCGCAGTTCGGGTTCCGGGATGCCGACCTTGTCCAGCCAGCGCACTGCTTGGGCCCGGGCCTTTTCCTTGGAAATGCCCAGGTTGCGCATGATCGGCTCCACCATTTGCTTGCTGACGCGCATCACCGGATCCAGCGAAGACATTGGATCCTGGAACACCGTCCCAACCTCGCGGCCGCGAATGGTATTCAACTGCCGTTCGCTCAACAGGCTGAGGTCGCGGTCTTCCAGCATCACCCTGCCGCCGGTGACCTTACCTGGATGGGCAAGAAGCCGCAGCAGCGACATAGCCATCGCACTTTTGCCGGAGCCGCTTTCCCCGACGATGGCGACACGCTCGCCTTTGTCGACGCGGAACGAGACCTTGTTGACCGCCTTGACGGTGCCACCATCGGTGCGGAATTCAGTGCAAAGATCCTGGACATCCAGAAGCGTGCCGGACTGGGGGGGCTGAAAATTCATGGCTGGTTTCTTTCCTTATCCGCGCGACCGAGGGTCGAGCGCTTCGCGTACCCCGTCCGACAGGAAATGCAGGCTGATTGCGATCAGCAGGATCACAAGACCGGGCAGAGTGGAGATCCACCAAGCCTGCTGCAGGTACATCTGACCGTCGCGGATAATGTTGCCCAGAGAGGGGGCGGGGGGCATGATGCCAAGACCCAGAAAGCTCAGGCTGGCCTCGACCAGTATTGCGTTGGCCGCAGCGATACTGCCTGCGACCAGCATGGGCGCGATGGTGTTTGGCGCGATATGCCGACGCATCATCCAGGCCTGCGAGGCATGGACCGTGCGCGCGGCATCTATGAAGGCCCGGCTGCGCAGGCTGAGAACCTGACTGCGCTGCAAGCGGATGAAGCGCGGCACATCGGCCATGGAAATCGCAAGGATCACAGGCACCAGCCCTGTCCCGACCACTGCGACCAGTCCGATGGCCAGAAGCAGCGACGGAAAGGCCAGAAAGATATCCACCACCGTCATGATGAGCCGGTCGATCACACCACCGAAGAACCCGGCCAGCGTGCCAAAGATCATGCCTGCTACAAGGGCGATGGCGGCGACGCTGAACCCGACAAAGAGCGAGACCTTTACCCCCTCCAGCGTTCGGCTGAGGATGTCGCGGCCCATCTTGTCGGTGCCGAAGGGATGTTCGAAGGACGGTGGCTGCATCATCGCCCGTAGGTTGGTCTCAAGCGGGGCCTGCAACGGCAGAAGCGGGGCGATTGCTGTCAGGAACAATATGGGCAGCAGGATGACCAACGCGAGCCGCGCCTTCTTGTTTGCCATGAGTTTGGAGTTTCGTAACCCCGCCACGATCGGCTGGAGGCTCCGCATCTGTCGCCCTGGAATGTTCAGCGTTTCTTGTGACATGCGCGTGCTCTCTCGGTCAGAATTTCACCCGCGGATCGAGTCCGCGGTAAATCAGATCGGTCAGGAAATTGATCGTCACGAACAGCAGGGCGTAGAAGACGATCAGCGTCTGAACCATCTGGTAGTCACGACTGTTGATCCCGTTGATCAGCAGGTTGCCGATCCCGGGAATGGTAAAGATGAACTCGACGATGACGGTACCGTTCAACAGGTTGCCAAAGGACAGTCCAACCACGGTCGCAATCGGCAGGGCGGCGTTCTTCAGCGCGTGGCGGAACAGCACTCTGAATTCCGACCAGCCCATCGCGCGGGCGGTGCGGACATAATCCTCGTTCAGGATTTCCAGCACCGAGGTTCGGGTGATCCGTGCCATCGTGGCGACCTGCGTCACAGACAGCACCAGGACTGGCAGCGCGATCCGCGACAGAAAGGCCATGGGATCGTCGAATGAGATCATGCCGCTGGCGGGAAACCACCCCAATGTCAGCGAGAACAAAAGCAGGAACACAAGCGCGGTCCAGAAGGATGGCATCAGATCAATGATCATCGCGAAACCGGTGATCAGGTTGTCCAGTCCCGTGCGCCCCCGGTGGGCCATGAAGGCCGCAACGGTCCCCAGCGGGATCGAGAGGACGATCGCAAACAGAATGGTCAACAACGCGATCGTCATGGTGATCGGGAGCGCCTTGAGCAGCAGCTCTGCCACGGGCAGGCGTGTGGTGATGGTCGTGCCGAAATCCAGCGAGATCAGGCTGACCAGATAATCGATATATTGCGACAGGATGGGCTCGTTCAGGCCCATCTGTTCGCGAAGGTTTTCCAGCGCGTCGCCGGACAAGGTGTCGCCGGCCATGGCAGACGCCGCATCGCCCGGGATCAGACGCAAGGTGAAGAACACAAGCGTCACCACCCCGAAAATAGTGATCAGAAGCTGGGCGAGTTTTTTGAGGGTATATTCAATCATGGCCGGCGCGTTCCCTATGCGACCTGAATGTCGACTTCGAAGAAGTTAACCTGCGCCAGATAGTTGGGCTGCACGCCAGTGACCTCCTGCTTGCCGGGCCAGTAGACGTTGTTGGCGTAGGCGGGCAGGTAAGGCAGGTCGT
This sequence comes from uncultured Rhodobacterales bacterium, assembly GCA_964604565.1. Classification (GTDB taxonomy): domain Bacteria; phylum Pseudomonadota; class Alphaproteobacteria; order Rhodobacterales; family Rhodobacteraceae; genus CAZRZN01. Next base: position 2,706 of record CAZRZN010000203.1, on the reverse strand, counting down.
CGAGCACGATCTGCTGCACGGTCTTGTACATCTCGAAGGCCTTGTCCGCGTCTGGTTCCGCGCGCGCGGATTCCAGCATCGTCGTGACTTCGGGGTTGTCATACCGCGCCCCGTTCAGACCACCGGGCACCTTGTTGTCCGGATGCAGGAAATTGAATAGGATCATGTCCGGATTTATGGCTGGCAGGAGCCGCGTTGCCATCTCGAACTCGCCCGCGTTGCGCCGCTGGTTGAAAGTCGGCGTATCGACCAGATCCATCTCCATGTTGATGCCAACCTGGCTGAGGAAGTCGATCTCAAACTGCTGCAGCTCTGTCACGCCCTGGGCCGAGGTCCCGAGGTTCTTGAAGGTGAAGCCATCGGCATAGCCAGCCTCGGCCAGCAGAGCCTTGGCCTTGGCAGGATCGTAGTCGTAGGCTGGCACATCGTCGGTATAGACCGACATCCATGGCAACAGCATCGAGTTGTGCCCATGCGTGAGACTGGGTGAGATGGCATTTGTGATCGCGCCATAGTCGATGGCATGGGCCACGGCCTGACGCACCAGCTTGTTCGAGAAGGGACCGAAGTCCGTGTTGAAGACCTTCAGCACAACGGCATAATCCTGCACCGTGTTCATCTTGAAGCCTTCCGATTTCAGGATCTGCAGGTTTTCTTCCCGGTTCGAGCGCATCACCAGGTCCACTTCGCCGTTGCGCAGCGCAATGGTCGCCGTGGCTTCGTCCTTGATAATGTTGAACGTCAGTGTCTCGATCGGCGCTGGACCCTTGTAATACTCATCATGGCGCTTCAGGACGATCTGCGAGGTGACATCGATGAAATCCATGTAGTACGGGCCGGTGCCGACCGGTTCCCAGCGGACCCTGTCACCGGCGTCCTCGATGGCTTTTTTCTTTACGATCTGCCCCTGATGGTAGTTGGCTACCGTATGCAGGAAGTTGCCGTTCGGACGGTCCAACGTGATGATTACGGTGTAGGGATCGGGTGCCTCCATGCTGACGATGCCGCTCATCTCGCCGGCATAGGGCGAGGCGGTCTCGGGATCGAGAATCCGGTTATAGCTGTAGATCACATCCTCGGCGGTGAAGTCGCCATAGCCCTTCTGGAACTTCACGCCTTCACGCAGCTTGAACGTCCAGACCTTGGCATCTTCTGTTTCCCAGGACACAGCCAGATCAGGAATGATCTCGCCGGTGGTGCTGTCATAGGTGGTCAGCCCGCTGAAAATATTGAAGGCGAGGTTCTCGTTCTCGATACGGAAGATGTTCGCCGGGTCATAGCCGGCGGGATCGTCATAAAACCGGATCGTCAAGGATTTGCCGCCATCCGTTGCGGCATGTCCGATGGCAGGAAATGTAGCTGTTGCCGCGAGAAGCGACGTGAAAGTGCGGCGGTTCATCTTGATCATGTGAGGCATCCTGTCTGCGAGCTGTTACGGCGAGGGTGCCGCCCTGCCGGGCGACGCTCTATTTCTTGGGAGGAAGGGGCGCTCAGCCCGTCTTGCTCTGTGCGAAGGTGCTGGTATCGATCGTGGCTTTTTCGCGCAGATAGCCCTTGGCCATGTCCAGCGAGATCACATCCGAATACTTCTGATGCATGTCGTAGAGGTTCATGTAATGAGAGGCCTCGGTCCGATCGAAGACGCATTCCGACACGACGCCCATGCGGTACCGGTGGGTCGCACCGTCTACGACACTGGAGCGCACGCAGCCGCTCGTGGTCTCGCCGCAGCAGATCAGGGTATCGATGCCCATCGCAGTCAGATGAAAGTCCAGTGGTGTGCCCTGAAAGGCGCTGGGAGCGGTCTTTTCGATGACCACTTCGCCGTCGACAGGGGCAACTTCATCAACGATCTGGGTGCCCTTCTTCTGCATCTCGGGAGAAAGCTTGGACGGGCCGCGATGACGGTGGACCCAAGGCTTAATCCCGGACTGCAATCCCTTGATGTGGATTACCGGAATACCGCATTCGCGCGCCACGGCCAGCAATTCAGCGGTCTTGTCCACCGCTTCCCAGCCTTCCAAGCCTGTGCTCGACGGCCAGGTTTTCATCGACTCGAAGATCGGTTCGCGCTTCAACCCGAGAACGCTGTAATATATATCGATCAGAAGCAAAGCGGGACGATTTCCAAAGCCGTACAACTCTTTCTTGCCCCATATTTTGTCGTGTTCTTTATCCCTATCGCTCAGATAGGGCTCCCAGCCATATTGCGTTGTCATAATTTCCCTCCGTTTTTTTAAAAAATCGGTGCTACTCCAATGCCCTTTTGAGCAATTGGAATTCTTGTTATCAACTCCAGGAAACGAATAAGGCTTTTCCTCGTCAACAACTGGAAAATCCTATCCAACCTAAGTTCCAATTTGACGTGTTAACGTCTCCTTAACTTCACCGTTGCCGCTGAGATACGGCAAAGTCAAGTCACTTGACTAAATATCCAGTCATTTTCATATCCTGCCTGATAATTCATCCAGTCAAGCTGGGCGACGCATATTTTATTGGCGGGCTCTGTGGGGCGTTGTTGCATATCTCTGACGCCAGAGGATTCACTTCGCGAATCCATGCCGTTAGACGGGCTGCATGAGCAAGCCATGTCCTGCCCGCTATCGTACGACGAACTGGTCCAGCTACAACGCGTCGTTGCGCAAGCGGGTGTCTCTGCTGATCTGGGTGGACAAGGATATGACCTGGCACGCGCCGCGTGACGGG
>CAZRZN010000202.1:0-8210 GCA_964604565.1 uncultured Rhodobacterales bacterium | reverse complement strand
GTCCGTCTGGGGGACGGAAGGTCGCAGGTTCGAGTCCTGCTAGCCCGACCAAATCCACCGCTTGGGTGGTGGTTTGCAACCTCCGATAATTCCTGAAGTCAAGGTGCGGTAGGCGCTGTTTGCACGCCGCCCCAGGGACACCGTAACCCGGTCCGTCCGGATGCGCGTATCCGCACGCCCCATGCTCAAGGGTCGATGCCGATTGGGGACCCCTGCGCAAATCCTGAACGCGCGGTCGGACTGGCTCGAACAACACCTCGGATCCATGAGCGTCGACCCGGCTCGCTTCAAAGCGTTACGGGCAATCCCGCAGGATGACGTCTCACTTTTCGGAACCGTGCCACGGGCGTTCGGCCTGCCAACCGGCATCACCGCCGTTTTCAAGCTCTGTCGCCCTCCCCCCGGGGTTCCGGCCCGCCTTGGGGGGGGGCCGGGGCAAGGATGCACCTGCTCCCGGGACTTGCAAATTCGCATCGGATCAACGCCATGGCCCCCGCCCGACTGACCCCCTTTCATTTTGGCCTCCCCCTCGGGTGACGTGCTTGCTAAGACGGGCAAAACGGGGGAACGCAATGACCGGGGTTCTGGCCAGCCAACAGATAGACCGCCTCATCGGCAAGGGCGCCATCCTCGCAGAGGCGCCCTTTGTCGAAGGCCAATTGCAACCCGCAAGCCTGGATCTGCGGCTGGGCCCCGTCGCGTATCGCGTCCGCGCCTCGTTTCTCGCGGGCCACGGCCGCAGCGTCGCCGACCGGATCGCCGAGTTCGAGATGCACAGGATCGACCTGGACCAGGGCGCGGTTCTGGAAAAGGGCTGCGTCTACCTCGTGCCGCTGATGGAACGGCTTTCCCTGCCCGCGGACATTCAGGCCATTGCCAACGCCAAAAGCTCGACAGGCCGCCTCGACCTGCTGACCCGTGTCATCACCGACGGCGGCGTGGAATTCGACCGGATCGGCCCCGGCTACCGCGGCCCGCTCTACGCAGAGATCTGTCCGCGCTCCTTTTCCGTTCTGGTCCGGCCGGGCATGCGGCTGAACCAGATCCGCTTTCGCAAGGGCCGCTCGATCCTCTCCGACGCGGAACTCCGCCACCTGCATGCCAGCGAGACATTGGTCGGCGGCGGCCCGCCGCTGATCGACGAAGGCCTTGGCTTTTCGGTGGACCTGCAACCCGGTGCCAGCGGTCTGGTGGGCTATCGCGCGCGCCCCCATACCGGCGTGATCGACCTCGACCGGATCGGCGCCTACGACCCGCTGGCATACTGGGACGAGCTGCGCGCGACCACCGGCCAGCTGATTCTGGATCCGGGCGCATTCTACATCCTCGTCAGCCGCGAGGCGGTGCATATCCCACCGGGTTATGCAGCGGAAATGGCCCCCTACCTTGCCATGGTCGGAGAGTTTCGGGTCCATTATGCTGGTTTCTTCGATCCCGGCTTCGGCCACGCACCGGCCGGCGGTGCCGGCGCGCGCGGCGTGCTGGAGGTCCGCTGCCACGAGGCCCCCTTCGTGCTCGAACACGGCCAGATCGTCGGCCGTCTGGTCTACGAACGCATGTCCGAACAGCCCGATCAACTCTATGGCGCAGGCATCGCCTCCAATTATCAGGGTCAGGGCCTGAAACTCAGCAAGCATTTCCAAGACACCTGACCAGGATGGCATGCCGCCTCCGCAATGATCGGCAACCCCGCCAGACACCAGAACGGGTGCGACGACCGCGTCCGGGCTTCTTCTCTCCGGAAATACTCGCGGGGTGAAGCCGAAGGCCGAGGGGGCGCAGCCCCCTCCCACCGTGCCCACCCGGCCAGCCTCCGGTGGACGGATCTCGTGAGATCGGCCCGAAGCAAGCCGGGGCACGTCATCGCCGCAGACACGATCAGGCAGGCCGTCATGGCGGCGGCAATCAGTCTTCGAACAGCTCGCTCTGGCCCTCGTCCGGTGCGTCCTCCGCGTCCAGATCTCCCTCGCCCGCCTGCGGCGTGCCGAGGGGGGAGGGCCGGCTTTCCAACAAACCTGCGGCCCGCAGATCTGCCAACCCGGGCAGATCGCGCGCGGATTCGAGGCCGAAATGATCGAGAAAGGCCTCCGTCACCACGAAAGTAACCGGCCGGCCCGGCGTCATCCGGCGCCGCCCGAAACGGATCCACTCCATCTCCAGCAACTGGTCGACCGTGCCGCGGGACACCGACACGCCGCGGATCTCCTCGATCTCGGCCCGGGTGACCGGCTGGTGATAGGCAATGATCGCCAGCGTCTCGATCGCGGCGCGGCTCAGCTTGCGGGTCTCCACCGTTTCCCGCTGCATGAGAAAGCCAAGATCCGGCGCCGTGCGGATTGCCCAGGCATCGCCCACCCGCACCAGATGCACGCCGCGGCCCTCGTAGCGCTTGCGCAGATGCACCAGCGCCTCGGCGGCATCGCAGCCATGCGGCATCCGGTCGTTCAACTCCCTGACCGTCACCGGTTCGGCGCTGGCAAAGAGGATGGCCTCGATCATCCGCTCCTGCTCGCCGATGGGCGGCGCCTCGAACAGGCTCTCGCGCGGGGGCTCGTCCGGCCCGGCCCCGGGGCTCTCGGTTTCACTGCTCATCGCGTCTGTCCACCCGGCGCAGCAGGATCGGCTCGAAGGTGCCGGATTGCTTCAACTGCGCCTTGCCCTCCTTGACCAGTTCCAGAGAGGCGGCAAAGGTCGCCGCCGTGGCCGACCGCCACCTGACCGGATCCTCCACCCAGCCGTCCGGCAGATAGCTTTGCAGGTCGATCCACTGACCGGCAAAGCCGATCATCCCGCGCAGCCGCTCCAGCGCCTCTTCCATCGTGAACACGCTGTCGCGATCCATCACGAAGGGCCGGAATTCGTCGCGGGTGCGCAGCCGCGCGTAGCCCTGCATCAGATCCAGCAAGGTTGCCGTATAGGCCACGCGGCGCACCCGTTCCATCTGTTCGGGCACGCCCCGGGCGAAGAAATCCCGCCCCAGCCGGTCGCGCGCCATCAGTCGGGCCGCCACATCGCGCATCGCCTGAAGGCGTTCCAGCTGAAATGCCAGATGCGCGGCCAGATCCTCGCCCGAGGGTCCCTCTTCGGCGGGGTCGGGTGGCAACAGCAGCCGCGATTTCAAAAAGGCCAGCCAGGCCGCCATGACGAGGTAATCCGCGGCCAGCTCGATCCGCAGTTCCTTGGCCTTCTCGACAAAGACCAGGTATTGCTGCGCGAGGTCGAGGATCGAGATCTTCCGCAGGTCGACCTTTTGCGTGCGCGCCATGTTCAACAGCAGATCCAACGGCCCCTCGAACCCGTCCACATCCACTACCAGCGCCTCGGCGGCAAGACGCTCTGAGACGGAGATCTGGACCGTTTCTGGCGGCTCCGGCTGGGTCATGTCAGGCGGGATCCGTGTCGGGCAGCATGGCGCCAAGATGCATCGCTTCGGCCACCAGCGCCGCAGTCTCTGCCGGCTCTTCGGGGCGGCCGCGCAGGGTCAGCGCAACGTCGGCCCGCGCCTGCGCCCAGCTATCCAGCGGGCCAACCGTGTCGCGCACCGCCTGCATCTCGGCCAGATCGCCGTTGCAATGCAGCACCAGATCGCAGCCCGCCGTGCGGGCGGCCTCCGCCCGTTCGGCCACCGTGCCGGACAGCGCCTGCATGGAAATATCGTCGGTCATCAGCAACCCGCCAAAGCCGATCTGTTCACGGATCAACCGGATCATGACAGGGGAGATCGTCGCCGGACGCGGGTCGATCGCCTCAAAGACCAGATGCGCGGACATGGCCAGCGGAAGATCGGCAAAGTCCCGGAAGACCGCGAAATCCTCGGCCTCCAGCACGGTGCGCGGCGCGCCGACGCGCGGCAGGTCAAGGTGACTGTCGAGCGTGCCGAACCCATGCCCCGGAAGATGTTTCATCACCGGAAGCACGCCGCCGTCGAGACAGCCCCGCACCACCGCGCGGCCATGGGCGACGACCGTTTCACGATCCGTGCCATAACAACGGTTGCGCAGCACCGCATGGGTTTCGGGACGCGCGATGTCCAGCGTCGGAATGCAATTGCCGTCGATCCCAAGGGCGCGCAGATCCTGCGCGATGAGCCGCGCGCGCAGGTAGAAGGCCCGCCGGGGATCGGCGCAGGCGGCATCGTCCAGCGGCGGGCGCCAGGCCCGGGCGAGCGGCGGGCGCAGACGCTGGACGCGCCCGCCCTCCTGATCGATGAAGATCGGCGCGTCATGCCCCGCTGCCGCACGCAGATCCGCGCACAGCGCACGGATCTGCTCGGCGGTCTGCAAATTGCGATTGAAGAGGATAAAGCCGAAGGGCCTCGCCTCTGAAAAGAAAGAGATTTCCGATTTCGAAAGAACCGGACCGGCGCAGCCGAAGATCGCAGCGCCGAAGGGCGTCATCGGGCCACCGCGGGAATGCAGTCGACCCCCTGCGATGCAAAGGCGGCACAAAAACGCCGCGCGTCGGAGAGATCCTCGAACCCATGCGCGCGCAGCCGGTAAAAGATGTGACCGCCGGAGGTCGCCCGTTCTATGACGCGGTCCTTGCCGTCGAGGTAATCGCCGAACTGACCGTCAAGGCGTTGCCATTCCGCGCGCGCCGCCTCGGCGCTGTCGAACGCGCCGATCTGCGCCAGCCGCGTGCCCTCTGGCAGCGTCTCGGGGTCGATCTCCTTGACCGATGTCTCCAGCGCGACGGCCGGCCTTGACGCTCTTGGCGCGTCGGCAAGCCCGGTGGGGCGCACCTGCGGACGCAACGACCGGGCCAGCCCGGGCCCTGTATAGCGTGCCGGGGTGGCTTCTGGGGCGTCGTCCTCGGTCATCGCGGCGGCCAGCGCGGCCAGCACATCGTCCTCCGTCCCCTCCCGGAGCGGGGTGAGCGGCTTGGACTGTGCGGCGATCTTTGCCGCCATGGCCATCAACGGATCCTCGGACCCCGGCTCCGGGCTTTCGGGGATCGGTTCTGATGCGGCGACCGGCTCCATGATCTCCGCGTTGCGCGCCAGCGAGGCGGGAAATTCGGGTGTCTCGGTCACCGGCACCATCGCGCCCTGCGCCACGTCATCCGCCTGAAGGCCCGCGGGCCGAGGCGCCAGAACCAGCCGATCCACCGGATCCGCCGCGGCGCCCTGCCCGGCCACCGCGTTGACCGCCAGCCCCTGATGATCCGCCAGCGTCCCGCCCGGATCGTCGGGCGCGACCCGCATCGGGCCGGAAAGCGCCTCCACGACAGGCACGCCGCTCACGTCGCGGACCACGACCCGGTAGCCCCAGATCGCGATGCCGATGATCAGCGCAAGGGATAGTCCAGCGCCCGCCCAATTGGCCAGAGAGGCCATCCTTACCGAAACCGGGGCCGTGTCGGCCCCCTGATAGGTGAAATCCGCCATTACTGCCTCTTGATCCCCGGACGGTGCATGGCCGCCAAGGTGGTTCGCTGCTCAACTCGAACCCCGTCAGAGGCGCCTGTTTGTCAGCGCATTTCTTCCAACGGGGTAACGCCAAGGATACCAAGACCGGCGGAAATCACAACCGCGGTGGCACGTGCGAGGGCAATTTTCGCTTGCGTCGTGGCAGGATCGTCCTGAATGAACCGCAATTCGGGCGCGTCATTGCCGCGATTCCACAATCCGTGCAGGTCGGCGGCCAGTTCCGACAGGTAGGTGGCGACGCGGTGCGGTTCATGCGTGCGGGCGGCAATCTCCACCAGACGCGGCCATTCGGCCAGTTTTCCGGCCAGCGCCAGTTCCGCCGGATCCGTCATACCCGATAGATCCGCTTGTGCCAGTGTCGCATCGCTGAGGTCCACCCCCGCCTCTGCCGCCTTGCGCAGGACCGAACAGATCCGCGCATGGGCATATTGCACGTAGAAGACCGGGTTTTCCTTGGACTGCTCGACCACCTTGTCGAAATCGAAATCCAGCGCTGCATCGCTCTTGCGGGTCAGCATGTGAAAGCGCGCCACGTCAGGGCCGACCATGTCCACCACATCGCTCAGCGTGACAAAGGTGCCCGCGCGTTTCGACATCTTGAACGGTTCGCCGTTCTTGTAGAGCTTGACCAGTTGCAGCAGCTTGATGTCCAGCGGCACGCGCCCGTCAGAGAGCGCGGAGACCGCCGCCTTCATCCGCTTGACATAGCCGCCGTGGTCCGCGCCGAAAATGTCGATCAGCAGGTCGTAGCCGCGTTCGATCTTGTCATAGTGATAGGCGATGTCCGGGGCGAAATAGGTCCAGCTTTCGTCCGATTTCATGATCGGGCGGTCGACGTCATCGCCGTGTTCTGTGCTTTTGAACAGGGTCTGTTCGCGCGGTTCCCAGTCCTCGGGCGTCTTGCCCTTGGGCGGTTCCAGCACGCCGCGATAGATCAAACCCTTGGCCCGCAGGCTGTCGATGGCCGCCTCGATCAGGCCGGTGCCATAGAGCGACTTCTCGGAAAAGAACCGGTCCATGTGCACGCCAAGCGATGCAAGGTCCGCGCGGATCAACCCCATCATCGCATCGGTCGAGAAGGCCCGCACCTCTGCCAGCCAGACGTCCTCGGGCTGGTCCATATAGGCATCGCCGACCTTTGCCTTGAGGTCCTCGCCGACCTTGATCAGGTAATCGCCCGGATAGGTGCCGTCGACAAATTCGACCTTCTGGCCATGTGCCTCAAGATACCGGAGGTAAACCGACCGGGCCAGAACATCGACCTGCGCGCCACCGTCGTTGATGTAGTATTCCCGCGTCACCTCATAGCCGGCATAGGCCAGCAGCGACGCCATGGCATCGCCCACGACCGCGCCGCGCATATGGCCCACATGCATCGGCCCCGTCGGGTTGGCCGAGACATATTCCACGTTGACCTTTTGCCCCTGCCCCATGTCGGACCGGCCGTATTGCGTGCCCGCCGTGAGGATGGTCCGCGGCAGCGCCTGCCAGACGGTCACCGCCAGCCGCAGGTTGAGGAACCCCGGCCCCGCCACCTCGGCGCTGGCGATGCGGGGATCGGCGCGCAATTTCGTTGCCAGTGCCTCGGCGATGTCGCGCGGCTTGGCCTTGGCGGGCTTGGCGAGCACCATGGCGGCATTGGTCGCCATGTCGCCATGCAGCGGGTCGCGGGGCGGTTCGGTGGTCACCGGATCGGTGTTCAGTCCCTCGGGCAGAGCGCCCTCGGCCTGCAAGGCGGCGATGGCGTCCAGCACCAGGGCGCGGATATCGGAAAACAGGTTCATTTCAAAGGCTCCAACGCGGTTGGCTGGTCTCTACCACTTTGGCCCGCCGGGTCAAATGGCACCGGATGGCTCAGGGCAGGTCGCGCTCCGGGCGTTTGGTCACGCGGCTGAGGATGCGGGTGTCCGGCCCGCCGCGCAGATCGTCCTCCGGTCCCAGCAGGCGCAATGCGCCGTTGGGCGCCAGTTCCGCCAGCGCCAGCGCGCCCGGTTGCGCCTCGCGCCACTGATCCAGCGTGAATTCATCGGACAGGCGCGTGACCCGGAACTCGCATCCCTTTGCGATGGCGGCATTGGCCTCCAGAAATGTCTCATCCGGGCCGAAGCCCTGCCCGCCCAGCGTTACGGGCAGGGAATGGCGGCTGCTGGTTTCGCGCACGCGCTTGATCTGAAAGACGTTTTCACGGCCAAACTCCGGGGCAAGGTCGGTCGCGACAAGCGTGTTGTAGGCATCGTTGTCGCTGGCGCAGATCAGCTTTTCGTAGATCACCAGATCCACGCGATCCTCCGCCGCCTCTGACAGGATGTCGCCGTAGAACGTATCGATCCCCCTGTCCCGCGCCGTGCGCAGATGCGCGTTGTTGGGATCGGCGATGATCACCGGCAGATCCATCTTCTTCAGCGCCGCGCCCAGCTCCACCGCCCAGGGCGATCCGCCAAGGATCAGCACCCCCGGCAGGCGCGAGGCGGTCAGCCCCAGCATCCTTGCCATGGGCGCCAGCGTGAAGCCGTGCAGCACCACCGTCGCCGCCACCAACGCGAAAGCCAGCGGCGCGATCCGGTCGGCATCCGGCACACCCAGCACCCCCAAACGCTCACCGAAAAGACCCGCCACCGCGACCAGCACAACGCCGCGCGGCCCGGTGAAGGCCACGAGGATCCGTTCGCGCCATTCGATATTGGTAAAGGCCAGCGCCGCCAGCACCGGCAGCGGGCGCGCAATCAGGATCACCACCAGCACGAAGGCGCCCGCGCGCCAGTCCAGCACCGCCAGCCGGTCA
>CAZRZN010000201.1:0-8267 GCA_964604565.1 uncultured Rhodobacterales bacterium | reverse complement strand
ATCGCCCCCAGCAGAAAGCCGGCGCCCTTTACCGCGTTCTTGGATCCGGTCAACACCGCGACCCAGCGGAACAGGCCGCCCTGCCCCTTGGGTGCCAGCAGCTTGACCGCCGATTTGGCGGACATCTTTGACAGGTCCTTGGCCACGCCGGACAGACCCTGCACCGACATGACAAAGATGACGGAGGCTGTCAGGCTCCACCCCGGATCAAGCTGCGCCAAGGCGATCAGCGCGCCGACCTGCAACGCCAGACCCGCGTATAGCGTCGACGTCAGGCCAAATCGCGCCGCGATCCAGCCCGCCGAAAGATTGGTCAGGATCCCCGCGACCTCATACAACAGAAACAGATAGGCCAGTTGCACCGGCGAAAAGCCAAGCGTGTGAAAATGCAGCAGCACCAGCATCCGCAAGGCGCCGTCCGTCAGCATGAAGGCCCAATACGCGGCGGTGACGGCGATATAGGCGGACAGGCCCTCGGGGCGGTCGGCGGTGGAATCGGCTGTCACTGTCTGGGCCTCTCATCTGTTGTCGCGCTGGCACCGTGATCCCGGCGACAGGTCACAATACGCATCTCGGGATGGTGGAACCGCTGGCCCCGGCGATACGCCGCCCGGCGCATCTTCGCTTGGTCATTTTCGGGCGGAAAAGTTACACATCGGGCCTAAAGCGACGCCCCGACCATATGCGCCACATCCACCAGCCGGTGCGCGTAGCCCCATTCGTTGTCATACCAGGCGTAAACCTTCACCTGCGTGCCGTTGACCACCATGGTCGATGGCGCATCGACAATCGCGGAACGCGGATCGTTGGTATAGTCGGCGGAGACGAGCGGGCGTTCCTCATAGCCCAGGATGCCTTTCAGCGGACCCTCTGCGGCGGCCTTGAACAGGGCGTTGACCTCTTCGGCAGTCGTGGGACTGTCCACTTCGAACACGCAGTCTGTCAACGAAGCGTTCAGCAGCGGCACCCGCACGGCATGGCCGTTCAGACGGCCCTCAAGCTCCGGATAGATCAGCGTGATGGCCGTGGCGGAGCCTGTGGTCGTGGGGATCAGCGAATTCAGCGCGGACCGCGCGCGACGCAGATCCTTGGCCGGGCGATCCACGATCGTCTGGGTGTTGGTGACGTCGTGGATCGTGGTGATCGACCCATGTCTTATGCCGATGTTTTCGTGGATGACCTTGACCACCGGCGCAAGGCAGTTGGTCGTGCAGGAGGCGGCCGTGACGATGTCGTGCCGCGCGGGATCGTAGGTGTCATGATTGACGCCATAGACGATGTTGGCCGCGCCGCTGTCCTTGACCGGGGCGGAGACGACCACCTTTTTCACGCCACGCCCGAAATAGGGCGCGATGCGCTCGGCCGTTTTGAAATGACCGGTGCAGTCGATCATCACGTCCACGCCCTCCAGCGGAAGGTCGCTCAGATCGCGGCTCCGGTGAACGGGAATGCGATTGCCGTCGATGGTCACACTGTCCGCGTCATGCGAAAACCGCGCATCCCAGCGGCTATGCACGCTGTCAAATTCCAGCAGATGGGCATGCATCGCCGGATCGCCAACCGCGTCGTTGACAAAGGCGATCCTGTCCCCCGCCTCCAGCATGGGTCTGACGATGAGTTTTCCGATGCGGCCGAGACCGTTGATGGCATAGGTGGTCATGCAATGTCTTCCATTCGGGCAAGGGTGTCTATTCGGGCCTGAAGCCGCGTCCGGTCGAGCGTTTCCACAGGCAGCGCGGCAAAGGCCTGAATCCTGTTTTTCAACGCGCCATAGACCTGCTGAAAGGCAAGCCGACGCTCTGCCTCAGAACCCGCGGCGCGGACCGGGTCCGGCTGGCCCCAGTGACCGGTCATCGGCTGACCCGGCCAAGGGGGGCATTCCTCATTGGCGGCGCGGTCGCAGACGGTAAAGACGAAGTCCATGACCGGCGCCTCCGGCCCGCGAAACTCCGACAGGTCCTTGGTGCGCAGGAACGACAGGTCATGATCCTTGTCGCGCAGCAGTTGCAGCGCATCGGGGTTCGGTGCGCTTGCGGGCCGCGTTCCGGCGGAATACGCGGCAAAGCGGTCACCGGCGAGTTTGCGCAACAGCGCCTCCGCCATGAGCGACCGGGCGGAGTTGCCGGTGCACAGAAACAGCACGTTGAACCGGTGTCCGGACCGCCCCCGCGACATCGGCAAGCAGACATCCGGACGGCCCCGGCAGCAATCGGCGCCCAGATAGGCGATCAGCCGGCCTGCGCCCTCGGTATCGGCGGCATAAAGCAGCGATGTCCCGTCGCGCCGTTGCGTCACCAATCCGGCGCCGCGCAGCTGGCCCAGCGCCACCGACAGCGACGAGGGCGGCAGATCAAGTGCCTGCGCGATCTCCCCCGCCGGAACCGCATCGGGAAAGCGCCGCATCAACAGGCGAAAAACCGCCAACCGGCGAGGATGGGCAAGGGCAGACAGGGCAGAAAGTGACTTTTTTTCCATATTTCCGGAAATATGGAAATATTGACGCCGATGCAAGCCTTTTTCTGGCAGCCGCGCCTGACATGCTTGTTGCCCTTGGGGCGGGCCCAGGCTGTGTTTCGACAGCCCCCCGCGCGAGACCCGATATCTCGAGCATTGTTTTTCGCGTTTGCGTCGCGGGCGGAAGGCCGGGCAAAACTGGGGCGTGTATTTCCCGGAACGCTTCGGGTAGAACCCGCCGCTGTATCGACAGTTCAGGAGGAACAACCGCACCATGCCCAGACGCCCCGCATTTGCCAGCTGGCTGAATGATACCAACGATGTCACGCAGACATTTCTGTCCGCCGGACAGATCCCCGATCTGGTCAATCTGGCCGGAGGACTGCCAGATCCGTTGACATGGCCGGTCGCCGATCTGTCGGCATTCGCCAAAAGGGCTGTGGCGGATCACCCCGGCGATACGCTGGCCTACTCGCCGATCGACGGATTGCCGGACCTGCGCGACAGGATCGCCGCGGATTACAGCACGGGCAATCTGAACCTGACACGCGACAACGTGTTGATCACTACGGGCGGGATGCAGGCGCTGGACCTTCTGGGCAAGGTGCTTCTGGACAAGGGAGCACTGATCGCGACGCAGGCGCCAGCCTACCTGGGCGCCCTGGACGCGTGGAAGCCGCGGATGCCGCAGTATCGGCCGATGCGAATGGAAGGCAATGATTTCGACCCCGGGGCCGGGATGCAAGGCGCACAGTTCGCCTACACGGTGCCGAATTTTTCCAACCCCTCCGGACGGCTGGTGCCGCTGGCGCAGCGCCGCGCGCTTGTCGCGGCGGCAGAGGAAACGGGCACATGGCTGGTCGAGGATGACCCCTATGGCAAGCTTTATTACGACACAACGCCCCTGCCCCACATGCTGACGCTCTCGGCCACGGGCGCGCCGGTCTATGATGGGCCTGTGATCTACCTTGGCACCTTTTCAAAACAGGTGGCCCCGGGCTTGCGCGTGGGATGGGTGATTGCCGCGCCGGAGGTGATCGCCGCGATGACCACCGCCAAACAGGGGTCGGACATGTTCACCAGCGGCCTGACCCAGCGGATTGCGCTCGACGCTTTGGAAAAGGGGGTCGCGGAACGCATTCTGCCCGGGATCCTCGATCTCTACCGGGAGCGTCGCGATGCGCTTTGCGCGGCCATGTCGGAGACCCTTTCGGACCTCTTCGACTGGGAGGTGCCGTCCGGCGGCATGTTCGTCTGGGCGGTGGCCAAGGACCCATCGCTGGACACCGACGGTCTGATGAAGACGGGCCTGGCCCACGGTGTCTGCGTCTCACCCTCCAGCGTATTTGACCCGATGGGCAGCGACCGCCGGGCGATCCGGGTCAATTTCACCCTGAACCCGCCCGAAGTTCTGGCCGAGGGGGTCCGGCGTTTGGCCAAGGCCACGCACGCGGAACTGGCCAAAGCCGCCTGAGACGCCCACGCCATTCCTGTCGATTGATGACAATGACGCGGCACCGCACAGGGGTCGTGGCGAAATCCCGCGGTGCCCAAGGGTGCGCTATCGCGGCGACGTTCAGCGCGGAGAAAGATTGCTTTCGACACATTCAACTATTGTTACATATGAGAACTGGAATACAAGTAAGCGGTGCAGACAGACAACCGCAAATCGAAAATGGAGCAGTTCAATGACCCCCAAGATCCAGTTGGCGATATTTCTGGCCACCGCCGTGATGACAGCCGGAACGGTGCAGGCCGCGCACAACAACCCCTGGGCAGGCGAGGATGACGTGGTCCTGGAAAAATTCCACGACGCCAATCAGGCCAAAAGCATCGGCACCCCGGGCGAAACTGAAATGCGCGGCGTCATGGGCCGCAACGCAAATGGCAAGCTGGGCGGGTCAGACAGATCACCCTCCGGACAGGGCACGGCCCGTGAGGGCGCGGCGGGGGGTCACGGGGGTCAGGGCGCCGGTCATGGCGGCGGACGGAGCCGCCCCTGATCCCGGCCCGGTTGCCACAGACAAAGGCCGCGCATGACGCGGCCTTTGCCCGGCCCAGCCCCCGCCGTTGTCAGGCGAGGGACGGCAGCCACAGCACGATCATCGGGAAGGACACCAGCAGCGCAATGGTGATCCCGTCCGCGATGAAGAAGGGCATCACGCCCCGGAACACGTCCTGCACGGACACCTCCGGGCGCACACCGGCCACGACAAAGCAGTTCAGCCCGATCGGCGGCGTGATCAGACAGAATTCCGCCATCTTGACCACGAGAATGCCGAACCAGATCGCACACATCGGCCCGGACATGCCAAAGGCGCTTTCTTCCGCGGCCACGAATTCGCCGCCGTTCAGCGCCATGATCGCCGGATAGACCACCGGCAAGGTCAGAAGCAGCATCCCGATGGCATCCATGAACATCCCCAGCACCGCGTAGGCCAGCAGGATGCACACAAGGATCAGCATGGGCGAATACGGCAGGCTGGTGATCCAGTCGGAAAAGGCCGAAGGCAGATCCGCAAAGCCCAGGAACCGGACGTAGATCAGAACACCCCAGATGATGGTGAAGATCATGATCGACAGTTTGGCCGTCTCCACCAAGGCATCCTTCAATTCCGGCAGGCGCATACCGCGAAAGAGCGCCATGAGGAATACGATGAAGGCGCCAATCGCGCCGCCTTCGGTCGGGGTGCCCCAGCTGTCACCGCCGAAAGGGTTGTAGACAAAGAAGATGATGATCACCACCACCGCCACGATGGGCAGCGCCGGCGGCAGGCTGGCAAAGCGCTGACGCCAAGTGAACCCGGTCACGGGCGGGCCGAAATTCTTCAGCGTCAGCGCCAGCGTGATGATCAACAACGCATAGACCAGCGCCGAAAACACACCCGGAATGAACCCGGCCAGCAGCAGCTTGCCAACGTCCTGCTCGACGATGATCGCGTAGATCACCAGAATGGCAGAGGGCGGGATCAGCGAGGCCAGCGTGCCACCCGCCGCCACGACGCCCGCTGCGAAACGCTTGTCATAGCCGACCTTGAGCATCTCGGGGATGGCGATGCGGGCAAAGACAGCCGCCGTGGCCACCGACGCGCCCGAAACCGCCGCAAACCCCGCCGTGGCGAAAACGGTCGACACCGCCAGCCCGCCCGGCACCCAGGCGATCCAGCGCTTGGCCGCCTCGAACAGCGCGCGCGTCAGGCCCGCGTAATAGGCCAAATACCCGATCAGGATGAAGGTGGGGATCAGGCTCAGCGCCTGACTGGCAACCTTGCCGTGCGGCACCTGTCCCGCCGTCTTGACCGCAACGCCAAGCGCCCAGCCGAACATTTCGGGGTCGTAGTCACGCTTGGACCAGAAGATCCAGATCAGTCCGACAAGCCCGGCAAAGGCGGCGGCAAAGGCCACGCGCATCCCCAGAACCACAAGAACCAGCAGTCCGCCGGTGACCCAGAGGCCGATTTCGATCGATGTCATCAGTCGTGTCCCCGCACCTGGTCCGCTTCGGCCAGCGCCTGCTCGGCCGCCGATTGCACCAGCGGCACGGCCACCGGTTCCGACAGGCCCAATACAAGTGCCCGCCCATAGCCCCAAAGTTGCAACGCAAGCCGAAGGCAGATGACCGAAAAGGCAACCGGGACAACCAGCTTTGCGGGCCAGATCGGCAACCCGATGTCGATGGAGCTGTCACGGCTCCAGTTCGGCGCGCCGAAATCGAAACTGCGTTGGAAATGCGCCCATGTGCCCCAGACCAGCAGGGCCATCAGGATCAGGACAAAGAATGTCGTCAGGAATTCGGCGAGCCAGAGGGCCCGCCCCTTGAGCGCGCCCACGACGATGTCCATGCGGATATGCCCGCCCGTCCGCTGCACGTAGGAAATGCCGAAGATCGCGATCAGCGGCATCGCCGCCTCGATCCAGTCGACATATCCGCGCAGGGGTTCGTTGAACAGGTTGCGCCCGAAGACCGAAACCACCGCCAGACACATCAGGGAAAAAGCCCCGAGGCCCGATACGAAAGCCATGCTCCACTCCAGCCGCGCAAGCGCCCGGTCGAGCCGAGAGAGCAGACTGCTGTCTTCAAGGAGCGCCGCGTGACCGGCCATCACAATCCTCCATCCCCAGACACGGCAGGCCGCGGGGGTCGCTGTTCAAAGAGTTTGAAGGTCCGCGCATCGCAGGAAACCCGCGGCCGCGCCGACACAGGAAAAGGGGCATGCCGCGGCATGCCCCTGACCCGCATCAGTTGGAGGCGCGAACCTCTTCAAGCGTGGAGAAAACCAGATCATACAGCTCCTGCGCTGGCATGCCCTGCGCGCTCATGCTGTTGATCCATTCGGTGTGGATCGGCTGACCGGCGACCTCGCGGAACCGCGAGAGTTCGGCATCGGAGATCATGACCTTTTCGACTTCCTTTTCCGCAAGAACCTCATCCCAGCGCTTGAGCAGCGCGCCGTAGTTCTCAAGGTAGTAATCAATTGCCTCATCCACGGAATCGTCGAACGCGGTCCGTTCCTCGTCGGACAGCGCCTCATAGGCGTCGATGTTCACCACCACCGGGCAATTGACCGTGCCGGGGTTCAGGTTTGCCGTCCACCAATCGGCCTGATTGATCGTGCCGAAGGACAGATGCGCATGTTGGGCAAAGGCCACGGTGTCGACCACCCCGCTCTGCATCGCCTGATAGGCCTCGGAGGACGTGACGGAGGTGGGAACGCCGCCCACCGCGGCGAATGCCTTGCCCAATCCACCGGTCGCCCGCACGCGCATGCCGTCGAAATCCTCGAGCTCGTCACGCGCATCCCCGGTGCCGACCAGATTATATTGGGGCATAGGCGAGGTCATGACCATCTTGGCGTTCCATTGCGCCATTTCCTCTGCCACGGCGGGATGCCCGTAGATCGCGTGGCTGACCGCGACTTCCTCATCCAGATTGCCGACGCCGAGGAACGGCAGCTCCAGCACGGTGATCGCGCGGTTCTTGTCCGGATGATACCCCGCGCAGAACTGCGCCATCTCGAAGGCACCGATGGAGATACCGTCGAGGTTTTCGGTGTTCTTCGACAAACCGCCGTAGGAGATATTCATGGTGAACTCGCCGCCGGTCTTTTCCTCGACCAGTTCGGCAAGCTTGTGAATGTGCTCTGTAAAGGCGCGGCGCGATCCCCAGACCGATACATTCCATTCGGTGGCCGCAGCCTCTGTCACGAGTGTCGCGGCGACTGCGCTCAGCAGCAGTTTTGCAGTTATGCTGGACATGGCGTCCTCCCTGATCATCTTTTTGCAGCGGTATCCTCCGCCCCGGCGCGAGGGTAATGGAAACCCCCGCGTGTTCAAGGCCAATACGGTCAGAATGTGGATTCGGCGGAGCGAGCGCTAACGGTTGGTATACAACCGCATGCCGCATCGTTTTGTCACACCTGCCGGGCTTTGCGTTCCACGCAGCTTCGGCCCGATGCCCGATGATTTGCGGACTCCCGGACGCCTGCCGCAGATCGTTGCAAACAAGGGGCTTAGCCGAAAGAGCGCAAATTTGTTTACGATTTTCAAGCTCACACTGCAAATAATTTACATCTAAATCATTTATTTCAAAGGTGTTATTCAGTTATTTTCCATCTGGTGTATGGTCCGCCCTGAGACTGGCGCCGCATCCGGAATGCGCGCCATCCAGATAGTTTTGGAGAGGGGGAGCCTTCATGACCGACCAGACGAAACCCGCATCAGGCGAGCGCGTTTATCCGCCATCAACCGAAATCACGGCGAACGCCAACGTGGACGCAGCGCGCTACGATGCGATGTATGCGCGGTCGCTATCC
>CAZRZN010000200.1:0-8280 GCA_964604565.1 uncultured Rhodobacterales bacterium | reverse complement strand
CCGCGGCTGGCAAAGGCCCGGGGCAGGGCGTAATTGCCGCCACCGATGAGAAAGCTGGAAAACGCTGTGTCCGGCGCGCGCAGCCGCGCAAGCGCGTCCAGCATGGCGGCATGGTCGGTGAACATCACCTCCGGCGCGTCCTCGGCGGAAATGCCATGCACCATGTGGTCGATCACCATGGCCCGGGTCGGGCGCGCGGGATCGGCGGAGACATCCACGGTCTTGAGGCAGAAATACCGGCTTTCGATGGTGCAGGGGCCGGGACTGGTCGCCGCGTAAAGCGCGAGCGCGGCAATCCCGGCCAGCGTCGTGGCCTGCACCGCGCCAAAGCGCCGGGCGAGGACAAGGCACAACGCCGCGCCGGCGAGATAGACCGCCGTCACCACCGCCAGCGTCCAGACGCTGCCCAGCCATGATATGAACACGAAGCCCGCCAGCAGCGTGCCGAAGATGGCGCCGACCGCCCCCGCCGCGAACATCGCCCCCAGCGCATGGCCCTGCCGCGCGGTGCCGATCAACGAGACCTGTGTCAGGACCGGCGCCGGAATGCCCGCGAAAACCGACGGCAGGAAAAACGCCGCAAGCGTCAGCGCGGTGATCCCGCCCACCGGATGCGGCAGCGCGGTCAGCACCGGCCCGGCGGCCGCCCGCAGCGCAAGCCCGGCGAGCGCGGTGGTCGCAGCGGCGGCCAGCAGCGCCCAGCCCGTCGCGGTCAGCGCGCGGGGGACGGGACGTTCCGCCAGCCGGCCGCCCCACCAGTGTCCGACGGAAAACCCGGCCAGCACCACGGCGATCACCGACGTCCAGGTATAGAGAGACATGCCGACATAGGGCGCCAACATGCGGCCCGCGACGATTTCCACGACCAGAGAGGCGGCCGAGACGGTCGCTTGCAGCGTGACGAGCAGCCAAAGTGGCGCGATGCGCATGGGGTTCTCCGCTGGCATGATGCGCGGATCTTTTGCCGAAACGGGCGTCAGGGGCAAGCGGTGGAATGAGGCGAGCGGATCGGCAGGGGGGCCGCAGGTTCGCACGCGCGCAGGGTCAGGCGCGGATCAACGCCCGGCGAGGGCCGGATGATCGGCGCCGTGGCCGCGTGAACAGGGCGCCACCTGCGCGGGCGACCCCGATGGGTCACTGCGCGACAAAACAGAATGTGTTCGATGACCCCGTATTGAAGACGCAGGGCGTATCCTGACCGAGCGCGCGCACCTGCGTTTCATAAGCCTCCACACCGTTGATTCGCAGTTGTGCGCCGATCGTTTCCACCGTTGTCCGCGCGCCCGAGGGCCAGACATGCACTGCCACCAGCCGTCCATCCGGGCCGAGTGTCCGGCTCTCGGTGCAAGGGGACATGTCCACCGGCGCCTGTAGCGAATCGAAGACATGGCATGTGCCGGGACGATCCGCCAGCGGGCCACGGCCGTCCCGCGGCAGGGCGGTCAGGCGCAGCCGATGCGGATAGCCCATGAAGTTTTCCAACAGCGTATAGCCCAGAAGCGGCTCCGCCTCGATCAGGCTGGCGTGGCCCCAGACCTCACCGGCCAGCGCGGCGGCGCGGGTCTGGCTGGCGTAGTCGGGTTGCCGGGCGCGGTCGGCCACATAGCCGGCGCAAAAGCCCGTGGCCTCCATCCCGAACCCTTCGTAGCGGAAGCGGCCGTCAGATTGACGGCGCAACGGGGTGGGAGGAGGCATGCCGGTGAACCATGCGTCGGGATCGCTTGTGTAGGCATCCTGCGCCCGGCGATAGATATTGGTGCAGGCGGTCCGCAAGACCGCGTCCGAGGTGACATCGGGCGGGGCGACGCCGATCACCGAAATGCCCCAGCGCGCGGCCTCGCGCACGGTGCTCACGTAGAACATCTCGTCCGGGGGGATCTGGTGCATCCGCGCGGCCAGCGAGGCGGGAAACCGGAATTTCACCAGATTGCGAAAGATCATTTCGGTCGCGGCGACGGAGATCTGGTAGGCGCGCGCCACGGTGCTGGCATCATACCGGCCCTCCGGCACCGACAGGCTGGGCGCGTGAAAGCCAAGTTTGCCGTCCACATGCAGATAGCGGGTCACGACGATGCCCGCATCGGTCTGGGTGTTGTGCGCGCCCGCCATGAAGACCAGCGCGCAGGCGGATTCGCAGGTGTCCCCCGCGCGGATCACGGTGCCGAGATGACCGTGCACGACCTCTGTCAGGGCGACCGCCTCTGCCAGATTGCCGCCGGGGCTGTTCAGGCAAAGGTTGATCGGCGCATAGCTGGTGAAGTTCAGTGCCCCGTCGTCGAAGGGCGCGCCCATGTAGATGTCCTCCGCAAAACGGGAGGTTTCGGCCGCCTGCGCCATGACCGCCAGAAGGCGGGCGCTGTCGCCTTCGGCGATGGAGCCGGAGAGTTCCGCGATGCAGTCATGCGCGCGATCGTCGATCAGCGTGATCTCTGCGGCGGGCAACAGATGGGGGCAGACCATAAGGCCAAGAGCGAGGATCACGCGTTTCATCTGCATCCTTTCATCGGGGCGCCGTTCATCATGAAATCATGAGGTATCAAAGCAAAAGGCCCCGCGGATGGCGAGGCCTTTGTGACATACGGTCCCGACGGGGCGAAGGTTATTCGCCTTCGGCCTTGGCTGGCGCGGGGGCCGCCTGCTGCGCCGCCTTTTGCGGTTGCGGCTGGCCCGCTGCCGGACGCTTGCCGCCATTCAGCGGGTCATCCTGACGCTGCACGGAGCCCTCGAAATGCGCGCCGGATTCGATTGCGATGGTCTTGTGAATGATGTCCCCCTCGACCCGCGCGGTGGCGGTCAGGCGGACCTTCAGTCCCCGCACCCGGCCGACAATCCGGCCGTTGACGACCACATCGTCCGCGATCACCTCACCCTTGATGGTCGCGCTTTCGCCGATGGTCAGCAGATGCGCGCGGATGTCGCCCTCGATCGTGCCTTCGACCTGAATGTCGCCGGTTGTCTTGATGTTGCCGGTGACGTGAAGATCCTGACTCAGGACAGAGGCGGGCGGTTTCGCCTTGGGGGGCGACGCCGGCTTGTATTCATTTCCGGTGGACTTCGACGAATCGGACATGGCCGGTTTGGACGCCTCATCGGCCCTTGGGCCGGGCTCATTGATCTTGCTCTTAGAAAACATCGTTCGCAGCCTTGATATAGATCATCGGATTGACGGGTTCGCCGCCGACTCGGACTTCGTAGTGCAGATGCGTCCCGGTCGACCGACCAGTGTTCCCCATATCACCGATCCGTTCCCCACGCGAGACCCTATCCCCGACTTTGACCCGGATTTTGGACAAGTGCGCATAGCGCGTCTCGATGCCGAACTGATGCTGGATCTTGACCAGCCTGCCATAGCCGGACTGCCATCCCGCGTGGATCACGACGCCCTCTGCGGTGGAGTAGATCGCCGTGCCATGCGGCGCCGCGAAATCGGTCCCGGCGTGCAGGCGCCCCCAGCGGTAGCCGAAGCCCGAGGTAAAGCGGAACGAATCCTTCAGCGGCGAGGCAAAGGGCGCCTTTTGCGCGGCGATCCGGTACATGTTCAGCCGGTCCATCTGGTTCAGGATGCGGTTTGCGCGCAGCGTATCCGGGCCGGGTTCCTCGCCACGGGTCGAAAAGGACAGCGGCATCAGCGGGCCACCCTGACCGGAATATCCCTTGCGCACTTCGCCGATGATGTCGTCGGGGTCCATGCCGGCCTTCTCGAACATCTTGTCCAGTGGCATCATGGAGACGGTCATCGCCTCTTCGAGCTGGCGGAAGATCCGGTCGTTCTTGTCTTCCATGATCTCGATCTCGGCCTGCATCTCGGCGGCGCGGATCAGTGACAGTTGCGCGTCAGCAACGACCTTGTCGCGCTCCTCGGCGGTGCGGGCCAGCGCGTCGTTCAGCAGGGTCAGCGTGGCGTCATCCCCGCCCGCCCGCGCGGTCGCAACCTCGCCGCGGAGTTCGGCCTCCAGCGCGGCAAGGCTCCGGTCGGCGGCATCGCGCGCCTTCATCACGTCGCGCAGTGTGGCCTGGATCACGTCGATGCCGGTCTCCAGTTCCCGCCGGCGCACTTCGGAATCGAGCAATTCCGTCTGCATCACGGAGATCTGCCGCAGCGCCGCGTTGAACCTGTCCTGCGCGGCCAGTGCCTCCGCGGCGCGCGCGTCGCGTTCCGCCGAAAGGGTGTTCAGCCGCTGCTGGTAGGTGATCTGGTCCCGTTGGGCCTGATCGCGGAAATTTCCCGCGCCGATCGAATCCATCATCAGGATGGAGGTGGCGACGATCGTCCAGCCGACAAAGGTCACCGCCCCGACAAAGGCGATCGCCTGCGTCTCGGAGGTCAGCCGGATGAACCTTGTGTCCGTGTCGGACCTCAGAAAGAGCCTGCGTTCCGGAAAAAACCGCTCGATGAGCGCATGTGTTCTGATTGTCAGACGTGATCTCACGTGACTGTCCCCTGGTCCCGTCCAAACTCCGGCCTGTCCTGTCCCCACAAAAACCGACCGTCCGATCGGGCTTAGCGCAGTTTTTCGCCCCTCCGCAAGATTTTAAGCGTTGCGATTCGGCCACATGGGCGGATCGGGGCCGAAATGGCAAAAATCCGCCGATTCAACGGCTTCGCGCCGGGATCTGGTCTGCAAGGGGCCAGTAGAAATCCGGCGGCAGCCCGGCCTCGGCACGTTTTTCCTCGTTGAAGGGCGGTTTGAGCGCCCCTTTGAAGTAGGTCCTCACAAGACTGTGAAACGCAACAATTGGATCTGTGTCGTGGCGTCCACAGAGGAAATGAAACCATTTCGCGCCGTATGCCACATGGCTCACCTCCTCCGCGTAGATGGTCTCCAGCGCCGCGACCGCGCTGCCGTCGCCCACCTTGCGAAAGACCTCGATCATGCCGGGGGTCACATCCAGCCCGCGCGCCTCCAGCACCATGGGCACCACCGCAAGCCGTCCCATGAAATCCGTCGCGGTGTCCTCTGCGGCCCGCCACATGCCCGCATGGGCGGGCAGGGCGCCATAATGGCTGCCGCGCTCTTCGAGGCAATCGCACATCAGGTTGAAATGCTTGCTCTCGTCCGCCGCCGCCCGGACCCAGTCGTCATGAAATCCGGCCGGCATCGGCGTCTCGGCAAAGCGCGCGATGATGTCCCAGTGCAGGTCCACCGCGTTCAGTTCGATATGCGCGACCGCATGCAAAAGCGCGATCCGGCCCTGCGGGCTGCCCGGCTTGCGCTTGGGCACATTGCGCGGGTCCAGCAAGGCGGGATGTTCGGGGCGCGCCGGGCGCAGGGGCGGGGCGGCCCGCCCGACCGGAAATGTCTCCCCCGCCGCGCGCGCCTCCGCCCATCGCGCCGCGTGGGCGAGGGATTTGACGGTCTTCTCGCGACCGTCCGCAGTGGTCAGCACATCGACCGCCATGTCGCAAAGGGTGTTCATCGCCGGTGTCTGCCACGCGGCACCCGGAGGGGGCAAGTGCCGCGGGACGCCCCCTCCGGCTTTCTTCGGGCCTCAAATATCCCGGGGGAGTCGCGCCGGAGGCGCGGCGGGGGCAGAGCCCCCTGCGCGCGCGACGTCAAAGCGCCTTTGCCGCTTCCAGCACCGCCTCTGCATGACCGGGGACCTTGACCTTGCGCCAGACCTGCGCGATCCGCCCTTCTGCATCGATCAGGAAGGTCGATCGCTCGATCCCCATGAACTTCTTGCCATACATGGATTTTTCCTTCCACGTGTCGAATTTCTCGCAGAC
The DNA here is from genome assembly GCA_964604565.1 of uncultured Rhodobacterales bacterium. GTDB lineage: Bacteria > Pseudomonadota > Alphaproteobacteria > Rhodobacterales > Rhodobacteraceae > CAZRZN01. The sequence continues at coordinate 2,552 of CAZRZN010000200.1, read as the reverse complement.
GTCGGACTCCTCGTCCGACAGCAGCGGCACGGTCAGGTCCTTCTTGGCCATGAATTTCTCGTGGCTGGCGATGCTGTCCTTGGAAATGCCGAAGACCTTGACCCCCAGCGCCTCGAAGTCGGGCAGCAGGGCTGTGAAGGCCTCGTTTTCCTTGGTGCAGCCGGAGGTGTCGTCGCGCGGATAGAAAAACAGCACCACCGGCGATCCTTTCAGCGATGAAAGCGTGACCTCGCCCGAGGTCGAGGGCAGGGTGAAATCCGGGGCAGGCTCCAGTGCGGCGTCGGTCATGGGTGTCTCCTCGTCTGTGTTGCGTTATGGTGTCGCCAATGAGGCATAGGATAAGACATTGAAAGCTGGCTTCCAGTGAGCGGACGGCAGGAAATGCAGGAGGCCGATGGCGCGCCCCCCCGGCAGGGGCGGCGCAGGCGCAGGCACGGGCGCATCGTGGGCGGCCTGATGCTGCTGCTGATCGGGGCGGCGGCCTTTGGCGCCGTCTCCATGATAGGCCGCCCGGTCGACGCGCCGGACTGGGTGCGGGACCGGATCGAGGCGCGGATCGCCGAAAGCCTGCCGGGCATCCGGGTCGATTTCGGGCGGATGAGCCTGCTGGTTCAGCGCAGCGGCCTCGCGCGGATCATCCTGTGGGATGTGGACATCCGCAATGCCGGGGGTGATCCGGTGGCGCAACTTTCGGACATCGAGGTGGGGATTTCCCCCCGCGCCCTTCTGGGCGGCCAGATCGAACTGCGCGAGGCGCAGGTCTCTGGCGGGTTTCTGACCCTGCGGCGCGGGGTCGACGGGCGCCTTGGACTGGCGCTTGGCGATGCCTTTGCACAGGACACCGCTGTGCCGGATGTGGGCCAGATCATTGAACGGGTGGACGCGGCCTTTGCCGATCCGCGCCTCGCGGGTCTGGCGTTTTTCGAGGCGGACGCGCTGACCCTGCGCTACGAAGATCAGCGCGCGCAGCGTGGATGGACGGCCGATGGCGGGCGGTTGCGGCTGGCGCGTGAGGACGGCAGCCTGCGGCTGACCGGGGACGTGGCGCTGTTGGCCGGGGGGGACGGCGTGGCCACGGTGGAGATCGACGCCGCCAGTCCGATCGGCCAGCGCAGTCTCGCGTTTGGCGTGACCCTCGGCGATTTTTCCTCGCGCGACATCGCCACGCAAAGCCCGGCGCTCGCCTGGCTCAAGGAGCTGGATGCACCGATCTCCGGCGCGTTGCGCTCGTCGGTGGACGGGTCCGGCGCCCTGCAACCCATGCAGGCCTCCCTGCGGATCGGGGCGGGCGTCCTGCAGCCGACGCGGGCGACGCGGGCGGTGCATTTCGATTCCGCCGAAACCGACTTTTCCTATGTTCCCGACGAGGGGCTTCTGCGCTTCGACCAGATCCGCGTCGCCTCGCCGCTGGGCACGATCGAGGCGCGGGGCACCGCGCGGCTGAACGGGATCGAGGATGGCTGGCCCGACGGGCTGACGGGACAGTTTGCGCTGTCGGGAATGTCGCTTGCGAAGGGCGCCCTGCTGGACCGGTCGCTGTCGGTTTCGGGCGCCGACATGGCCTTCAAGCTGCGGCTGGACCCGTTCCGGATGACGCTGGGGGAGTTGCGGGTGACCGATCCGGCCTATCCGCTGACCGCCCGGGGCACGGTGTCCGCCGAAGCCGATGGCTGGCGGCTGTCGCTCGACACTTATCTGGCGCGCACCGATCCTGCGCAGGTCGTCAGCTTCTGGCCGGCCGCGCTGATGCCCAACGTGCGCCGCTGGGTGGTGAACAACATTCGCAGCGGGCAGATCGAGGATGTGAATTTCGGCCTGCGGCTGGAACCCGGCGCGCCGGAGCCGCGCAACCTTCTGGACTTTTCCTTTACCGATGGCGTGTCGACCTACAACCCGCGCCTGCCCGGGCTGACGGACGCGGCCGGGCGCGTCACCATTTACGACGGACGGCTGGGATTGCGTCTGGCCTCCGGTCTCATCGACGCCGGAGGCGGGCCGATCGACGTCGCGGGCACCGAATTCGTGATTGCAGATCTCAAGGCGCAGGAAACCGTGGGCGAGATCCGCCTGAAGGCGGACAGCAGCATCACCGCCGCGCTGGCCTACCTGAACAACGACCAGTGGCGCATCCTCGACAAGGCCGGACGCACCGTGGACGTGGCCACCGGCGCGGCACAGGTCAGCGGGAGCATCGCTGTGCCGCTGATCGAGAACCTCAAGCTGCCGCAGGTCGGGCTGGATCTGCGCGGCACGCTGCGCGACGTCGAGGACGTCGACGCGCCGACGGCGATCCCGGGCAAGCCGCTGACCGCCGAGCGCCTCGATCTGACCCTGACGGGCAGGGCCGTCGCGATCGAGGGTGTGGTGCAGGTCGACGGCGTCCCTGCGACGGGGAGGTGGGAGCGCCCTTTGCAAGGATCGGGGGGCGCGGTCGTCGCCGATGTGACGCTGACGCCGCAGACCCTTGCGGCGCTGGGGATTACGCTGCCGCAGGGCATGGTGCGGGGCGCGGGAACGGGGCAACTCCGGATCGACTTGCCGCGCGGCGCACC
>CAZRZN010000199.1:0-8282 GCA_964604565.1 uncultured Rhodobacterales bacterium | reverse complement strand
TCTGGCCAGAATGGTAGGGGCGATTTCGTGTAGACAGTCCTGGAACCCGGTCGTAAGCCGAAGGCTGCGACCGGGTTTTTCGTCCGGACAACGCCGACGAACCTTTTTCACAGGGCAGACTTGTTCGCGCCTGTAGCGGTGTCGCGGGCGGGACATCTGCCGCATGGGTTTGTGAGGGACCAAATATTTTTCAGACCCGCGGGCGAACATTTCGTCCTTGCACCATGCCCCCGACCAACTGCGCGGATTGCGCGTGGGGGCGGTTGCGCGATGCGCCAAAGACAAATTGCCGGGCCAATGGACGATGGCAAAAGTCACTGCGCCGTATGACATTTTGGGGCACTTGGACCATGCTTGTGATCGCCCGGTCGCATCCGACAGTGATTTCACCTTTCGCGCAGGTGCGGACCAAGAAAAAAGCGCCGCTGAGGAACGGCTATCCCGGCACCGCAGGGGATGGCGCGAATTTTCAGGGAAATTCAGCCTGCGGGTTCCCGCCATTGGACAACCCGGCATGTGAGGTCCGGAGGCGTATCAGCCCGATCTGAACGGCGTCCTGCCCCGTTTTCAGTCGTGAGGCGCATTTCGGCTGTGCTGAAGCTCCTGCTGGCGCGCGGGCCATCTGGATTGGATGAATGCAAGGATCTCCCAGATTTCTTCGTCGCTGAGGGTCTCGCCAAAGCCGGGCATCCCGCTGGCAAAGCTCTTGAGGCCCAGCTGCTCGGCAATCGCCTGTCCGCCAAGCTGCGTATATTCGAAGAGATCCTTGTTCGAATGGTGCCAGGTATGGCCGGTCTCGTCATGTGGCGGCGCCGGGTAAACGCCGTCATCTCCAGGTGTCTGCCAATCCTCCTGACCTTGCAGCGCGGCACCATGGCAGCTTGCGCAGTGCTGGGCATAGAGGTTTTGGCCTTCGGCCAGATCGCGGCCATCAAGTTCATGAGCGGCCAATGCGGGGAATGCGGCGATGCCAAGGATTAGGGCAAGCGGTTTCATGCGACCTCCACCCATGTTTTCATGCCTGACGCCTGATGGCCCAGCATGTGGCAATGCAACAGCCATTTCCCCGGGTTGTCGAAAACACAGAGAATATCGCGTGTTTCCCGCGCCATCAGCAGCGTCGTGTCACGGAGATCTCCGGCTGTGCCGTCCTCTGCCAGTTCGTAGAAGTGATGGCCGTGCATGTGGATGCCATGGGGAAAGGAAGTGTCATTGACCAATGTGATCCGGGCGTTTTCCCCCCTTGCAAAACTGGCAAAGGGCGCGTCGGACAGGCCCGATGTTCCGTTGAAGGCCCAGACGTCGTCCCCTGCGTGCCGTCCCCCCATGGCGCCGCCTTCCATCCGCAGCGTGAGGGCACGTGGCGCGCCGTCCGGTGTCGGGCGGTATCCCGCCGGCAGCGCGGCGATGGCCCCGCGCGTGGCGGACCCGTCGCCGGTCGCGGTGATCCGGCCCATCTCATGGGCCGCGTCATTCGTCGGAAAGTCAAAACGAAGATCATCGGTGACATCGCCGATCAGGTCGATGCGCTGCGCCGGGGCAAGGACCAGCTCCTCAAGGGCCCGCGGGGCGGGCAGGGGGCGCCCGTCCAATGCCACGATTCTTCCGTCGAGACCGGAAAGCGCGACGGGAAAGATGCGTGCCGTCGCCGTGTTGATCAGGCGCAGTCTCACCCGGCTGCCGCGTGGCACGTCGGCGACCGAGGGCAGCACGCGGGCAAAATTGCCCAAGCGTCCTGCATGGGCAAAATCGTGCATGTTGCCGAAGCCGCCCATCATCTCGCCCGTTGGTTCAAGGCGCCAGTCATCGACGATCACGATAATGTCGTGATCGACATCGGGCGGTGTGGTCTCTTCAACGACAAGCGGACCATAAAGCCCGCGCGCGACCTGTTCCCATGACTGATGATGCGAATGATACCAGTAGGTGCCGGCATCCGGGGCCACGAAATCATAGGCGAAACTGTCACCGGCGCCGACCGCCTCCTGCGTCAGACCGGGCACACCGTCCATCGCGTTGTCGATGCGAATGCCGTGCCAGTGCAGTGCCGTGGGATCCGCCAGCGCGTTGTCGAAGGCGACGCGCAGCCGCTCGCCGGCGCGGACCCGCAGTTCCGGACCCGGGGTGGTCCCGTTGAAGCCAAACATGGGCGTGGGGCCATCGCCCTCATCCAGGATCTGGGCCACGACCGGCTCTGCGCGCAGCGCAAAGGGCTGGGCGGCGAGGGCGATCCTCGGGCAGGCGGCGGCAGCCAGACCTGCCGTCAGCAATGTGCGCCGGTCGATTTTTGGCATGTGGGCACCTCGGGTCATCATCGGGTTATTCGCGATAAGAGGTGTGGCAGGACTTGCAGGCTTCGCCGAGGCTGGCCATCGCGGGGCCGAGATCCGCACGGGTTTCCAGCGATGTGGATACATCCTGCGCCACGGTTTCCAGAGTTTCTGCCTTGGCGGTGAAGTCTTCGAAATTTTTCCAGATGGCCGGCTTGGCCTCCGATTTCGGATCGGTCTCCCGTGCCTCGAACAGATCGGGCGTTCGATCAGCCTCGCGCGCGATCTCTTCGGCGGCCATCCGGGCTGCGGCCGCGTCGAACGTGGTGGTGCCCTTTGCCATGTTGCCAATGACCTTCAGGGCGTCCCCAGTGGTTTTCATCGCGTCCATGCGCTCCAGAACGGCCTCATTCTGAACACCCGAATGGGCAAACCCCGCGACGGCGAGGACGCAGAGAGCCCCGGACATGAGAAGCTGTTTCATAAAGGATCCTTCTTGTTGCACTCGGAGAGGCGTCGATACGACGAGGACCGATTTTGTAGGGTCGCGTATCCCCCGTCAACTCACGACCCTGTCAGGGCGGCTCCGACCTGATGATCAGCCGGTCTCGCGCAGGTATTCCATGACGGACTGCCGAACGGATTGTTCGCCGCGGTGGCGGGCTTCTTCGATCACGTCGCGAACCTCTTTCAGAGGATAGCGCATCAACAGGCTCTTGACCGGCCCGATCGAAGCCGGTCGCATCGACAGCGTCCGCAGACCCATCGCCGCAAGGCAAAGCGCCTCGACCGGGCGTCCGGCATCCTCCCCGCAAAAGCTGAGCGGCGTTTCGGCTTCCGCACAGCGGTTCACGATCCCTTCGAGAAAGGTCAGGAAAGAAACGTTCAACGTGTCGTAGCGCCGGCGCACGCGTTCGTTCTCGCGGTCTGCGGCAAAGAAGAACTGCTTCAGATCGTTGCCGCCAATGGACAGGAATTCCACCTCATCAAAGAAGCGTCCAGAGGCGAAGGCAAGCGAGGGCGTTTCCAGCATGGTGCCGATTTCCAGCTTCTCGGGCACCACATGACCCAGCCGGCGTTCCCGGGCCAACACCTTGTCCATCTCGTCGCGGGCGCGGGCGTATTCCTCGTATTGTGCGATGAAGGGGAACATGATCGACAGGGGACGCCCGTTGGCGGCGCGAACCAGCGCCTGCAATTGCATCCGCATCACGCCGGGGCGGTCCAGCGCGACCCGGATCGCCCGCCAGCCAAGTGCTGGGTTGGGTTCGTCATGCGGCTTCATGTAGGGCAGCACCTTGTCCGACCCGATGTCCAGCGTTCGGAACACGACGCGCTTGCCGCCTGCCGCGTCCAGCACACGGGCGTAAAGCTCGGCGAGCTCGGTCCGCCGGGGCATCTTGTTGCGCACTAGGAACTGCAATTCGGTGCGAAAAAGGCCGACGCCTTCGGCACCGGACCCCTTGAGCGAGGGCAGGTCCGCCATCAGTCCCGCATTCATGAGCAACGTGATGCGGTGCCCGTCCGGCGAGACGCAGTCGGTGTCACGGATCGAGGCGTAGCGCTCCTGCGCCTCGGCCTGCATGGCCAGCTTGTCGCCGAAGGCATTGACCACCGTTTCGTCAGGGCGCAGGTGCACGATGCCCTGATCGCCATCGACAAGGATCTGGTCGCCGTTCAGCGCCTCGTTGGTGATCCGCTCGGCGTTGATGACCAGCGGAATGGCCAGTGCACGGGCGACGATTGCCGCATGGCTGCCGACAGATCCTTCTTCCAGGACCACGCCCTTGAGCTTGCGGTTGTATTCCAAAAGATCGCCGGGACCGATGTTGCGGGCGATGAGGATCGGATCCTCCGGCATTTCGGCGCCGGTTTGATGGCCTTGCCCGGTGAGAATGCGCAAAAGACGGTTGGACAGGTCGTCCAGGTCGTGCAGCCGTTCGCGCAGATAGGCGTCCGTCACCTGGGACATGCGGGCGCGGGCCGTGCTTTGTTCCTTTTCGACCGCCGCCTCCGCCGACAGGCCCCGGGCGATGTCCTCTGCCATGCGCCGCAGCCAGCCCTTGGAATTGGCGAACATGCGATAGGTTTCCAGAACCTGCGCGTGGTCTGCATCCACCGTCGCCCCGGCCAACATCTGGTCCACGCTGACGCGCAACGTGTCGATGGCGTCCTGCAGGCGTTTGCTTTCCTTTTCCGGATCGTCGGCCACCGGGTTGGTCACGACGACGCGGGGCTCATGCAGCCAGACATGGCCCATTGCGCTGCCTTCCTGCCCGGTGCCGCCCCGGAACAGCATGGCCTGCGTATGACGTGCCTCCAGTGCCGCGCCCTCGCCGACGAAGGCGCCAAGTTCCGTCATTTCCGCCAGCACCATGGCGACGACCTCAAGCGCATAGAGTTCGTCGGAGGTGAATTCGCGGACCTGCTTTGACTGGACAACCAGCACACCCAGTTTCGAGCCGAGCCGCTGGATCGGGACGCCGAGAAAGCTGGAATAGATTTCCTCTCCGGTCTCCGCCATGTAGCGGAAACCGCGTTCCGCAGGGGCATTTGCCGTGTTGACGATCTTGCCGCTGCGCGCGACCCGTCCGACCAGACCTTCGCCAAGTTTCATGCGGGTCTGGTGGACGGCTTCGGGATTGAGGCCTTGGGTGGCGCAGAGTTCCAACGTTTCGGGGTCGCGGAACAGGTAGATCGAACAGACCTCCGTGCCCATGGAATCGGCGGTGAGATGTGTGATCTTGTCCAGCCGGGCCTGTCCGGCTGCGTCCTCCGCCATAGTATCGCGCAAGCGCCCGAGCAGCTTACGGCTTTCTGATTCGGTGTTTGACGCCATGGCTATGCCCGCAAGTCTCGTTGAGTGCGAAGGGAACAAATAGAGTATCCTGCCGCGCTTTGGAAACGGCTTTTGCCAAGCTGCGGAGAATTGTTCCCGTCATGCGGGAATTGCGTGCAGGAAACCTTGGGAAATTCGCGCGATCGATCACCGTCCGGGAGATTTCTAGCCCATGGTCAGGGGCGGCCCGGCCGCAGGATGCCGATACTGGCGTGCCGGGTCCAGGATGCCATGTTCAGGCGGGTCTGCTGCGTGGATGTGCGGGGCCAGCGGCTCGGGCCGTGTCCGTCAGCCCGCTTTCGTTTCAGGCTGCGTTGGTCTCAGGCCGCTTTTTCCAGTTCGAAGGCGTCGTGCAGCGCCTGCACGGCCAGTTCCATGTACTTTCGGTCGATCAGAACAGAAATCTTGATCTCGGAGGTGGTGATCACCTTGATGTTGATACCGTCATCGGCGAGCACCCGGAACATCTTCGCTGCCACGCCCGCGGCCGACCGCATGCCGATGCCCACGACCGAAACCTTGGCCACGTTCCTGTCCGCGACGATCCCGTGAAAGTTGATCTCACCACGGCCCTTGGCCTCTTCCATCGCCTTTTCGGCGCGAGCCACCTGATTGGTCGGGCAGGAAAAGGTCATGTCCGTGCGGCCCTCCTCCGAGATGTTCTGGACGATCATGTCGACATTGACACCGGCCTCGGCGAGAGGCGTGAAGATCGCCGCCGCAATCCCGGGCCGGTCGGCGACCGACACCAGGGTCATCTTCGCCTCGTCCCGGGAATGGGCCACACCGGCCACAACATTTTTTTCCATGATGTCCTCCTCGTCGCAGACCAGGGTGCCGGCCGCATCGTCCATTTCCTCAAAGCTGCTGAGAACCCGCAGTTTCACCTTGTAGCGCATCGCCAGTTCGACGGAGCGGGTCTGAAGCACTTTGGCGCCGAGCGACGCCAGCTCCAGCATTTCCTCGAAGGCGATGCGGTCCAGCTTGCGGGCCTTTTCGCAGATGCGCGGGTCGGTGGTGTAGACCCCGTCCACGTCTGTGTATATGTCGCATCTTTCGGCGCCAAAGGCGGCCGCAAAGGCAACGGCAGTGGTGTCCGATCCACCCCGGCCAAGCGTGGTGATGCGGCCCTCGGGGGATATTCCCTGAAATCCCGCGACCACGGCGACGCGCATTCCTTCGCGGAACTTGCGATTGATATTGTCGGCCGGGATATCTTCGATCCGGGCCTGGGAATGGGCGTCAGTGGTCAGGACGGGCACTTGCCAGCCTTGCCAACTGCGCGCCGGCACGTCCATTTCCTGCAAGGTCAGCGCCATCAGACCGGCTGTGACGTTCTCTCCGGAACTGACCACCGCATCATATTCGCGCGCATCGAAAAACGGGGACGTTTCCTCCACATGCGAGACGAGCTTGTTTGTCTCTCCCGACATGGCCGAGACGATGACAATGACGTCGTAGCCCTTGGAGACCTCGACGCCCACGCGTTTGGCAGCGCGACGGATGCGGTCCAGCGTGGCGACCGAAGTGCCGCCAAATTTCATCACGAGCACGGGCATGGGCGTTCCCCTTCAGATGCTGCGGATTTACGCTGCGGATTGGGGGGGCGCAAGGGCGCTTTGGCGAGCATTCGCAGGGTGGAAAAAGGGGGCTCTGCCCCCTTTGCGCCTGCGGCGCATTCACCCCCGGAGTATTTCGGGAGAGAAGAAGCCACCGGCGTCAAGGCCGTCCGCGAGGGTTACGCATCGGTGGCGCGGTAGTTGACGGCGCTCAGGCCGTCGACGTTCACATGGGTTTCCTTGCCGGGCAAGACTTCGGTGTTCTGGGCGCTGACGGCCAGCCAGCCGTCTTTCTGTCCATGCAGCACGAAGGTGAAGATTGTCTGGCGTTTGTCCGCGGTTGTTCCATCGGGTGCGATCTGTCCCGCGAGCGTGACGCGGCAGCGCAAGACCGCCACATCCGGGCCAATCCGCCGCACCTCCGTCCGGCCGATCCGCAGACGCGTCTCTGCGAAAAACGTTCTCAACGCGTAGTCATGCGGCTTTGCGATCGCCTCGCGCCCATGCCACCAGAGTCCGGTGACATTGACGAAATCGGCATCCTCGGTGAAGAGAGCCGCGATTTCCGCGCCTCTTCGCCTGTCCCATGCCGCTACGAATGCCGCAGGGAAATCCTCCGGAGTTGCGACGGGTCGGATTGGAGTGTCGCGGGAAGGGAGATGCTCAATAGGGATGGGGGCGCCCATCCCAGGTCTCGAAGCATCCGCTTGTTTGCGGAGACAGGGCATCGATCCGGGCCATCATGCCGCGCGCCGCTTCCGCGGTATCGATATCGGCGGTGGTGCCGCCCATGTCCGTGCGGACCCACCCGGGATGGTAGATGCCGACGGCGATCCCTTCAGGTTTCAGATCGGCGGCGAGATTTCGTCCGAGGTTCAGCGCGGCTGCCTTGGATGCCCGGTAGATGTAACTGCCACCAGGGGCGAGAGTGTCGGATGCCATTTGCGAGGAAATGATGACGATGCGCGGGGCGTCCGAACGCCGGAGGTTGGGCAACAGCGCCTGAACGGTCAGGAACACGCCGGTGACATTTACGGCGAATGTATCCGCCCACATCTGCGGCGGGTAGCCATCCTGCAGTTTGTGGCCCTTGTCGTGAAATACCCCTGCGTTGCAGACCAGCGTGTCGAGACGCTGGCCGTCCAGACGACTGGCCAAGGCCCGATGCGAGGCAGGATCTGTCACGTCCAAAGTGAAGTCTTCGGCGTGGTTGCGGGCTGTGCGGAACACCGTGTCGCCGCGGGCGGCGAGCATGTCGCCAAGCGCGGCGCCGATGCCACGATTGGATCCGGTGATCAGAACCTGCATGCTGGCTGCCGATGTCTATGGATCAGACGCGCCACAAACGGAGATACCCGTCCGGTCAATTGGTTTTTCGCGTGGGCGTGAACGGCAGGGGCGCAATGGAAATTCCGTCGTCAATCAGGGCCTTGGCTTCTTCTTGCCGAGCCTCGCCCCAGATCGGGCGCTCCGGTGCGTCGCCGAGGTGCATGGCGCGTGCCTCGCTCGCGAACCTTGTGCCGACATAGTCGGAGGTCTTTTCAACATGCGCGCGGAATGCGGCCAGCGCCTGTTCCGTCGCCGGTTTGGGTGTGTCGCGCGAGGGTGTTTCGG
>CAZRZN010000198.1:0-8365 GCA_964604565.1 uncultured Rhodobacterales bacterium | reverse complement strand
CCACCGAACCGCCCAGCGCGTAGGCGGCTACAGATGAAATAGGCGTTGTAAAGCTCGGTCCCTTCCACGTAGGGGCCGCCGATCGCCAGCGCCGGACCATCGGCACAGTCGGCAGCCAGCGCATCGACGGCCTGCATGGCCGCGGTATAAAAGGCCGGCTTCCTCACCAGATCCTGCGCGTTGTAGCCGGTGATGAACATTTCCGGCAGCGCCACAAGGTCGGCCTCTTCCGCGCGCCCCTGTTCCCAGGCACGTCTTGCCTGCGCAGCGTTGCCCGCCAGATCCCCAACCACCGGGTTCAACTGCGCCAGTGTCACGCGAAACCTGTCGCCCATCGCACTGCCCTTTCCTTCGCTTCTCCGCCCACATAGCAGACCCACGCCCGAGGGGAAGCCGCGCCTGCCCGCTTCTTCTCTCTCCAAATACTCGAATCCCCCCATCCGAAACCGGTCATCCGGCGCCGGGGCCAAAAGACATTGCCCCGATGCGCCGCCTCCATTACGTTCCGCTGGGATGGACGATCCATGACACCAACGACGGGCAAGCGCATGAAATCCGCAGGCAGTTTCCTTCTTGTCGCCACTCTTGCGATCGCCGGCGCCGCATTGGCGCAGGATGAGGAAGTGGTGACCAAGCAGTATGACGACGGGGGCGTCTACGAGGGCACGTTCCAGAACGGATTGCAGCACGGGACAGGGACCTACCGCCTGCCCAACGGCTATGAATACACCGGCGACTGGGTCGAGGGAGAGATCAAGGGAGACGGCGTCGCACGCTTTCCCAACGGATCCGTCTACGAGGGCGATTTCGCAAAGGGCAAGCCGGAAGGCATGGGCAAGATCATATTTGCCGACGGCGGAACCTATGAGGGCAGCTGGCTCGACGGCAAGATCACCGGGCAAGGTATCGCCATCTATGCCAACGGCGTGCGCTACGAGGGCAGCTTTCGCAACGCGCTGCACCACGGCACCGGCGTGATGACCGCGCCCAACGGCTATGTCTACGATGGCCAGTGGGTGAACGGCGTCAAGGAGGGCAACGCAGAGATCGTCTATCCCGACAAATCCGTCTACGAGGGTCGCGTGGCGGATGGCGAACGCAACGGTTTCGGCAAGCTGACCATGCCCGATGGCCTGATCTACGAAGGCACCTGGCGCGAGGGGCAGATCGATGGCAACGGCAAGCTGATCCAGCCCAACGGCGACGTCTACGAGGGTGCCTTGGTCGATGGCCGGCGCGAAGGGCGCGGCAAGGTGACCTATGCCGACGGCGATATCTACGAGGGCGAATTCAACAACGATCAGCGGCACGGTCAGGGGACTTTCATCGGTGAGGATGGCTACCGCTACGAGGGCAACTGGGTCAGCGGCCAGATCGAGGGCGAGGGCAAGGTCACTTATCCCGACGGGTCGGTCTACGAAGGCAGCTTTCAGGGCGATCTCGCCAATGGAACCGGCCGGATCACCTATCCCGACGGCGCCACCTACGAGGGTGACTGGGTCGATGGCGTGATCCAGGGGCAGGGTCGGGCGACCTACCCCAACGGACTTGTTTACGACGGAAATTTCGAAAACGCGCGCAACCAGGGCTTTGGCGTCATGACCTACCCGGATGGCTACCGCTACGAGGGTATGTGGCAGGACGGCCAGCGGCACGGTCAGGGACGGGCCACCTACCCGGACGGCACGGTCTACGAAGGTCAGTTCCGCGAGGGCCAGCGTCACGGCAAGGGTGTGATCGAAATGCCTTCGGGCTTCCGCTATGACGGTAACTGGGTGCGCGGTGAAATCAGCGGCGAGGGTGTGGCCGTCTATGCCAATGGCGATATCTACCAAGGCACATTCGAGAACGGCAAGCGTCAGGGCCAGGGCACCATGCGCTATGCCTCAGGCGAAGAGGCCTCTGGCGAGTGGGTGGGCGGCGCTTTGCGCGGCACACCGGATCAGGCGCCGACCCAGGATCCGCCTGACGACCCTGCACCCGCCGAAGACTGACGGCTGCCGGTGTCGCGCGGGCACTCAAACGTCTCTTCCCGGGACCCTACCGGGCCATCGGAACCGTGGCCAAGGGGCTCTGGCCAGCCTTGTCCTGCCACAACCAACCTGACAGTCCCCCCGGCAAACAGGTAAGTGCCGGCTTTTTGAGCTGCCTCAGTCGGCTGCATCCAATATGTGCGCCGCGGGAAGGACCTTACACGTAAGAGCGTCTTCCCCCAGTCGGTCCCGCAGAGATCGGTAGGTGGCTTTCTGCCGATCTCTGCGGGACAAGCAATCAACCTGCACTTCTTGCTGCCGGATCCTGTCGAACCGCCTGCCTCAGACTCTTTCGTCCGCGTCCATCCTGTCGAGAAAATCCTGCGCCTCACGCAGCACGGTCTCACGCCGGTCCGCGTCCATCCGGTCAAAGGTCCGATACATTTGCGCCATGCGCGGATTGCCCTCGAACCTGTCTCTGTGCCGGTCCATGAAGTGCCAGTATAGCAGATTGAAAGGGCACGCCTTGGCGCCAGTCTTGGCTTTCACATCGTAACTGCATCGCTTGCAGTGATCCGACATCTTGGTGATGTAATTCCCGGAGGACACATAGGGTTTCGAGGCTATCATGCCGCCGTCCGCAAATTGGCTCATGCCAATGGTATTGGGCGCCTCGACCCATTCGAACGCGTCAATATAGACAGACAGATACCACATGTGCAGCGCATGCGGGTCCACCCCGGCCAGCAAGGCGAAATTTCCCGTCACCATCAAACGCTGAATGTGGTGGGCATAGGCATCCGCCTGCGTCTGCGCGACCGCCTTTGAGACGCAGCGCATCCCGGTTTCCGCCCCCCAGTAAAAATCAGGCAGTTTTCTCTTGTGGTTCAGCGCGTTGCGCTGAGTGTACTCCGGTCCGTCATGAAAATAGATGCCCCGCATGTATTCGCGCCAGCCGATGATCTGGCGAATGAACCCTTCGGCGGAGTTGATGGGAACATCGCCTCTTTCATATGCGTTTTCAACCGCTTGACAGACTTCCAGCGGCCCTAGAAGGCCGATGTTCAAATAGGCGGACAAGAGCGAATGATACAGGAACCGGTTCTCGTCCAGAATCGCGTCCTGATACGCCCCGAAGGAGGACAAGGCATGGTCGACGAAATGCGTCAGCGCCGCCAATGCCTGCGCCCGGTCCGTCGCATATCCAAAAGGATGCAACGTCCCGAAACTGTTGGAAAACCGCTCCTCCACCAGATCAAGCACCTCTTGGGTGGTCTTGTCCGGCTCGAACCAGACCGGTGCATGGCTCACAGATCCCGGCGCAGGCTTGCGGTTGTCGTGATCGAAATTCCATTGCCCGCCCGCGGGCGCGTCCTCCTGCATCAACAGGCCCGTCTTGCGCCGCATGTCGCGATAGAAATACTCCATCCGCAGCGCCTTGCGCCCCTCGGCCCACCTGTCAAAATCCGAATGTGACGCAATGAAGCGGTCGTCCTCGTGAATCCGCACTTTCAGCGGACAACTTTTCAGCGCCTCGATAAGGCGCCATTCGCCCGGTTCCGTGGCGAGCACCTCGGTCGCGCCGGTTTCCTCTGCCCGACGCAACAATTCGGCACAGATCGAACCGGCATTTTCGCTGTCGTCCAGCTTGGAGTAGAGTATCTGCCAGCCGTCTTCGCGCAGGCTCTTGGCAAATTTCCGCATCGAAGCAAGGATCAGCGCGATCTTCTTGGGGTGATGCGGCACATAGGTGGTTTCATCCGCCACTTCGGCCATCACGATCACATCGCGCGATTTGTCCGCCTCCCGCAGCGCGGACAAGCCCGTGCTCAACTGGTCGCCCAACACAAGAACAAGGCGGCTCACCAGGGGATCTCCTGCCCGGCGTAGTCAAGGAACCTGCCTGTGTCTTCGGCGGTCAATCCCTGCATGACCTTTACCAAACGCTCCGCCGCCTCTGGTGCGGTGACCGTCGGATACCGGCTGGCGTATTTGCGGGTAAAGGCGGTTTCGACCGTTCCGGGGTGCAGACAGACACAGGCAAGGTGACGGTGCGTGCGCGCCAATTCAACCGAAGCGGTATGCATCAGTTGGTTCACGCCAGACTTGGCAGCACGGTAGCTGTACCAGCCGCCCAACCGGTTGTCCCCGATCGACCCCACCCGTGCCGAGAGCGCCGCAAAGACAGCCGGCCTTTGGCGCGGGAAAAACGGTACGGCATGCTTCAGGACCAGCATCGGCCCGATGGCGTTCAAGAGATACTGATCCGCCAAGGCCTTGGAACTCAGCGATTTGATTGTCTTCTCCGGTTTGGAACCGTCGATCTCCAACGCCCCCGTTGCGACAAAAACCAGATCAAAGGGCGCTTCCAGCCGTTTGAAGCCGTCGCGTATCGACCCTTCATCCGTTACATCCAGCCCGTCGCGCGACCGCGACAGGCCCGTGACGGCCACGTTGAGCGAGCGTAATCTTTCCGCCACGGCCCCGCCGATGCCGCCGCTGTCACCGATGATCAATGCACTTTCCATTGCTTGGGAGTTAGCCGGGGTCTCTCGGGCTTCAAGCGTTTCTGCCGGCGCGAGCGACACGCCACTCAAAGCGCCTGCCAAGCACGAAGGCCGCTTTCGGGATCAGACGCCGTGCGGCATCGCCGTTCCGACGTGCATTGCCCGCCATGTCCTTGTCCCTGTGGCGACCGCCCTCCCCTAGACGCCCCGCGACATATCGGGCACATGGACGGTGGAGGGCGCGTGCCCCGAATGGACACAAGGAACGTCCCATGCCCACCGCGCTGGTCACCGGTTCTGCCGGTTTTATCGGATATCACTGCTGTGCGCGCCTTCTGGGCGACGGATGGCGGGTGATCGGTCTGGACGCGATGACGGACTATTACGATGTCACGCTGAAGGAGGCGCGGCATGCCCGGTTGGTCCCGCTGGGTGACTTTGTCCCAGAAATCGGGCGCGTCGAGGATCCCGGCCGCATGATGGCGCTGTTTGACCGCGAAAAGCCGGATGTTGTGATCCATTTTGCCGCGCAGGCGGGTGTCCGCTATTCGATAGAGAACCCGCGCTCCTATCTCGAATCCAACATCATCGGCACATTCGAGATACTGGAAGCGGCGCGCGCGCATCCGCCGCGCCATCTTCTGCTGGCCTCCACCTCCTCTGCCTACGGCGCGAACACGGCAATGCCCTACCGGGAAACGGACCAAGCCGACCATCAGATGTCGTTCTACGCGGCGACCAAGAAATCCACCGAGGCGATGGCCCATTCCTACGCGCATCTTTTCGATCTGCCGACCACGATGTTCCGTTTCTTCACGGTTTACGGCCCTTGGGGACGGCCCGACATGGCGCTGTTCAAATTCACCAAGGCGATCCTTCAGCGCACACCGATCGACGTCTACAATCACGGCGAGATGCAGCGCGATTTCACCTATGTCGACGATCTGATCGAAGGGATTCGAAGACTGATCGACGCGGTGCCGACGCGCCCCGTGGATGGTGTCGTCCCGGCAGGCGACAGCCTGTCGCCAGTGGCGCCCTATCGCGTCGTGAACATCGGCAATTCCAAACCGGTGCATCTGACCGATTTCATCGCAGCCATCGAACAGGCCACCGGCCTGACGGCCAAGCGCAACCTGTTGCCCATGCAACCCGGAGACGTGCCCGCCACATGGGCGGATGCGGGCCTCTTGCAGCAATTGACCGGCTATACACCTGCGACCCCGGTGTCCGAGGGCGTGACCCGGTTCGTCGATTGGTATCGCGGCTATTATCTCCGCAACAGCGCAGACACGGACAGTCTGTGACGTTTGCAAACCCTTTCCGGCGCGTTGTCAGCGGCAAACCTGACCGAAAAAGGTGCCTTTGGGCTTGCGGATGGGGACTTCAGACCCAAATAAACGCTCAATGCGCGGTCAGACGCATAAGACCAAGGGGACAAGCCACACCGTGACGGATCAGATATCGATATTCAGGATCCGTGCTGAGCGTGGCATTTTCGGTCTTTTCCGCTTTTGTCCCTGTGGCCTCCGGGATCCGTGGAACCGGTTTGACGGCCTCTGAGCCGCCAAAACACTACGCGCGCTGTTGTGCATTTGCGGCGTTTGCCTGCTTTTCGCGCAAACATCGTTGCAATCCGGGCCAGCTTTTCGGACAAATCCATAATTTTTGACCCTGCGGAGATCTGAATGACCACCCAGAGCAGCCTTCTCCCCATCATCGCGATGCTGCCCTTTCTCGGGGCGCTCATACCGGGTGTCATGATCCGGGCCGGGCGCACGGCGACCGCCGTGTTCACCGCCGTTCCGACGATCCTGGCGATCGTGATGCTGGGCACGCTGACACCGGGCGTATTGGCCGGCGAGGTCTACACCATGAGCATCCCATGGTTGCCCCAACTGGGACTGGATGTGGCATTCTTCCTTGACGGTCTGGGGCTGATGTTTGCCTTCATGATCCTCGGCGTTGGTCTGCTGATCACCCTCTATGCGCGCTACTACCTGTCTTCTTCGGATCCGGCGGGACAATTCTTTACTTATCTGCTGCTGTTTCAGGGCGCGATGCTGGGCATCGTTCTGTCGGATAACATCCTGCTCCTGCTGATTTTCTGGGAATTGACGTCGCTGTCTTCGTTCCTGCTGATCGGGTATTGGAAACATCTGCCGGAGGGCCGGCAGGGCGCACGCATGGCGCTGGCCGTGACGGGTGCCGGCGGTCTGGCGATGATCGGCGGGATGCTGATCCTCGGCAATATCGTGGGCAGCTACAATCTGACCGACATCCTTGCCGCGGGCGATGCGATCAAGGCGTCGGAGTGGTATGTGCCCGCGCTGATCCTGATTTTGCTGGGCGCTTTCACGAAATCCGCGCAATTCCCGTTCCATTTCTGGTTGCCGCACGCCATGGCGGCACCGACGCCGGTCTCGGCCTATCTGCACTCGGCGACCATGGTGAAGGCAGGCATCTTCCTCATGGCCCGCATGTGGCCCGCGCTGTCCGGGACGGATATCTGGTTCTATCTTGTCGCGACGGTCGGTCTGATCACGATGGTCCTTGGCGCGATCATCGCGCTGTTCAAGGATGACCTGAAGGCGTTGCTGGCCTTTTCCACCGTGTCGCATCTGGGCCTGTTGACCATGCTTTTGGGTTTTGGCACCGAAAAGGCTGCGGTGGCGGCGGTGTTCCACATCATCAACCACCTGACGTTCAAGGCGGCACTTTTCATGACGGCGGGCATCGTCGACCATGAGGCGCATACCCGAGACATCAAGCGGTTGGGCGGTCTTGCCAAACTGATGCCGATAACGGCGTCCATCGGCACAATCGGCGCGTTGTCCATGGCGGGGATTCCGCTGTTCAACGGGTTCATCTCCAAGGAAAAGATGCTGGAAGAAGCGTCGCACACCGTCTGGTGGGAAAACCCGTGGTTGGTGCCCGCGCTGGCCACGCTTGGCGCTCTCTTTTCGGTGGCTTATTCCCTGCGCTTCATTTTCCATGTGTTCGGCGGACCGGTGCGCGATGATTATCCGCATAAACCGCATGATCCGCCCGCGGGAATGTGGCTGCCGCCCGCCTTCCTCTGCGTGCTGGTGGTAATGATCGGCGTCGCCCCGTTCCTTGCGGAACCGGCTGTCAACATGGCCGCAAGCGCGGTGACCGGCGTGCAGCAGGACGTGCATCTGAAACTGTGGCATGGCCTGACGCCCGCCCTCTACATGTCGGGCGTTGCGGTTGCTGGCGGTATCGTCCTGCTGCTGCTGCATCGTCCCATGGACAAGCTGTGGATCGCAACGCCGCGTCCGGAGGCCAAGGTGATTTTTGACGGATTCATCGCTGCATGCCTGCGCATCAGCCGCGGCATATCAGAAGCCCTGCACGACGGCGCGATAAGCCGCTATCTCGCAATCTTTGTCGCGGCGACGGTGGCGGCAGGTTACGTGGCCTTCAACGGTGGCGGTATCGCCCCGCCAACCCGCGAAATGCTGCCGATCCCACCCGTCGTAATGGTTGGATGGGTGCTGCTTCTGGGGGCGACCGCGCTTGTGGTCTTCAACCACCATCACCGCTTCCGGGCGCTGGTCGTGATCGGCGTGATCGGTCTTATGATCTCTGCCGGGTTCGTATATCTCTCGGCGCCGGACCTCGCGCTCACTCAGATTTCCGTCGAAACCGTGACGATCATGCTGCTGCTTCTGGCGCTGCATTTCCTCCCCAAGACCACCCCGGTCGAAAGCTCTGGTGGCCGGCGGGCGATGGATGGCGGTATCGCCTTGGCGGCGGGCATTGGCGTGGCCGCGCTGGCGTTTGCCTTCATGACCCGGGACTTCTCCAGCATCTCGGACTACCACCTTGACAATTCCTACGAGGGCGGCGGCGGCACGAACG
>CAZRZN010000197.1:1320-8387 GCA_964604565.1 uncultured Rhodobacterales bacterium | reverse complement strand
ACCCCTCTTTCCAGGTTGAAAACCTGGCGTCCTAACCGATAGACGAACGGGCCACACTGTTGGTGAGGCGATACCTAGAAAAACGGCTCAGTCGGTGCAAGCCAAAAATGTGTCCTTTCGACAGTTTTTCCAACTTCCACAAGATCGCTGGCGCAAGCTATTGTTTTGAAGCCGACGTTCCGGCCTTCAGGCCCGAGCGACATCGTCAATTCTAAGCTGGACGGTGGTCCGGCCCTTCCAGAAGTTCGCATCGAGCTTGCCAGCCAGATGGAATCGGGCGTCCCGATGCTCCTCTAGCATCGTACCAAGAGGGCCATCGAAGGCCGAAAAGAGTATCGCGTCCAGCGAAGCGCCAATTCCGTCCGACACTGTCAGCTTGAGGTGGCTGGCGCCAACCCGCCGGGCATAGCGGATCTGCATATCTGGCAAGGCAAATCGTGGTCCGGGTACGGCCGCGCCGAAGGGCCCGGCGCGTTCCAGTTGTTCGACGAGGTCGACCGTCGCCGCCCCGGGCATCAACGTGCCGTCCAGACGCAGGTCTGAAACGCCGCCATGCCCCGCACCCTGACGCGCCAGCAACTCCTCAAGGCGTGCCATGGCGGGCGCGATCATCTCCCGCCGAACAGTGAGGCCTGCTGCCATCTTGTGCCCGCCGCCCTTGCTCAACAGTCCTTCGGCCGCCAGCCGCTGCACGGCCGCCCCCAGATCCACGCCGGGCACCGACCGGCCAGACCCCTTGCCCTCATCCCCGTCCAATCCGATGACCACCGCAGGCCGACCGGTCTGTTCCTTGAGGCGCGCCGCAACGATGCCGACGACACCGGGATGCCAACCCTCGCCGGCCGCCCAGACCAGCGGCGCCGCCAGTCCGCGGCCTTCCGCCTGCGCCATGGCAGCGGCACGAACGGCAGCCTCTATCTCGCGGCGCTCGGTATTCAGTTGCTCCAGTCGTTCGGCGATGGAGTGCGCCTCCGGCAGCGAATGCGTCGCCAGCAGCCGCGCGCCCAAGTCTGCCTGTCCAATCCGCCCGCCGGCGTTGACACGCGGGCCAAGCACATAACCCAAATGATAGGCGGATGGCGCGCGCTCCAGCCGCGCCACGTCCGACAACGCCACGAGGCCGGGCCGCGCGCGGCGGGCCATCACCTTCAGTCCCTGATGGACCAGTGCGCGATTGACGCCTGTCAAGGGCGCGACATCCGCCACCGTGGCCAGGGCCACAAGGTCCAGCGCGCTCATGAGGTCCGGACCGGTCCGGCCTGCCTCGCGCAGCTGCCTGCCGGTCTCGACCAGCATCAGAAAAACCACCGCCGCCGCGCAAAGATGCGCCAGCGACCCATCCTCATCCTGTCGGTTGGGATTCACCACCGCCAGCGCCTCTGGCAGGGTTTCGCCGCCCAGATGATGGTCCAGCACGATTACGTCCGCCGTGCCCTGTGCCGCAGCCACCGGATCATGCGACAGTGTCCCGCAGTCCACGCAGAGGATCAGATCGTGTTCCGCGGCCAGCGCCCGCATGGCTGGCACATTGGGTCCGTATCCCTCGTCGATCCGGTCGGGTATATACAGCGTCGCTTCCCGGCCCATCTGCCGCAACCAGTCGATCAAAAGCGCCGCCGATGCGCCCCCATCCACGTCGTAATCGGCGAACACCGCAATCCGTTCACGCCGGTTCACCGCCTGCAAGACCCGCGCGGCGGCGGTCTCCATGTCTTTCAGCCCGCGCGGATCGGGCAGCAGCGCGCGCAGCGTCGGTTCCAGATAGGCTGCGCAGGCATCCGCCTCCACCCCAAGGCGCGCCAGCACGCCGCAAAGGGCATGGGGCAAGCCGGTCCGCTGCACCAGCGCTTCGGTCTGCCGCGCAACCTCGGCGTCGGGACCGATCCAGCGCCGGCCGGTCAGACTGCTTTCGACACCCAGATAGGACACGCGCTCTCCCGGCTTCTTCTCTCCAAAAATACTCTCGGGGGAGTCGCGGCCTGCCGCGACGGGGGCAGAGCCCCCGATGGCTCTTGGCGGTGACGTCCGACCGATACCGATGCCCGCGGTTCAGGCGCCGTGCCGGACGGGGTTGCGATAGACCATTCGCCGCACCGACCCCGTCTTGGACCGCATAAGCAGGGTCTCCGTCGTCACCCAGCCGACCTCGCGCTTGATCCCCGGCAACATCGACCCGCTGGTCACGCCGGTAGCTGCAAAGATCACGTTGTCGATTACCATTTCATCACGGGTGTAGACCTTGTCCAGATCGGTGATCCCTGCCTTGTCCGCGCGGCCCCGCTCGTCGTCATTACGAAACATCAGCCGACCGTAGATCTGACCTCCCATGCATTTCAACGCCGCAGCGGCCAGAACCCCTTCGGGTGCCCCGCCGGACCCCATGTACATGTCGATTCCAGTGATCAGCGGCTCGGCGCAATGCATGACGCCCGCGACGTCGCCATCCGTGATCAGGCGTATCGAGGCACCCGTGCTGCGCACTTCGGCGATCATCTCCTCATGGCGCGGACGTTCCAGAATGCAGACCGTGATATCGCCGGGCAGGCATCCCTTGGCGGAGGCCAGCGCGGACACACGTGTCGCCGGCGGCATGTCGAGGGTGACGATACCGTCGGGATAGCCCGGTCCGATCGCCAGCTTGTCCATGTAGACATCCGGCGCGTGCAGCATCGATCCGCGCGGACCCATGGCGATGACCGTCAGCGCGTTGGGCATGTCCTTGGCGGTCAGGGTCGTGCCTTCGAGCGGGTCCAGCGCGATATCGACCCCCGGACCCGTTCCGTTGCCCACTTCCTCGCCGATGAACAGCATCGGCGCTTCGTCCCGCTCGCCTTCGCCGATCACGACGACGCCCTTGATGTCGAGCTTGTTCAACTGCTCGCGCATCGCATTCACGGCCGCCTGATCAGCCGCCTTCTCGTCGCCGCGGCCAATCCAGTCGGCACTGGCAATCGCGGCCTGTTCGGCCACGCGTGCCAACCCAAGCGACAGCATCCGGTCATTGAAATCGTTGGGAGAGGACATGGATCTTCCTCAAAAAAACTTCAGTCGGGACGATGTAGCCGCAACCGCGTTGCATGGGCAAGACTGCTCGCGCTCGTGCTCATGCCGTCCGGGCAATTCCGCTGCATCGGCGTGGGTCCGTCAGACCTCCTCGATCCGCAGCACGACGGGCGGTGTCAACACCACGCCGCTGCCCTCCATGGTGGCCAGCGCCCGGTCCAGCGCGACGCGCGGCGTCTTGTGCGTGACGATCAGCACGGGCGCGCTGTCGTCGACATGATCGTACTGCCGCATCCGGTTGATGGAGACTTCCGCCTCTCCCAATGCGGTGGCTACCTTGGCCAGCGACCCGGGCTTGTCCGCCAGCGCCATGCGCAGATAATAGGGTGCCGGGGTCGAGACCTTGGCCGCCACCGGCGGGACAAGCGCGCCGGCGGGGCGGCCAAAGGTCGAAACCCGCAAGCCACGCGCAATATCCATCACGTCGCCCATCACCGCCGAAGCCGTCGGCCCTTCGCCAGCTCCCGCACCGCGCATGACGATCTGGCCCACCTGATCGCCCTCCATCACCACCATGTTCGTACCGCCCACGAGTTGCCCCAACGGCGAGGCGGCAGGCACCAGACAGGGTGCCATGCTTTGTTCCAGCCCACCGCTGGTCATCCGCGCCACACCCAGAAGCTTGATCCGAAATCCCATGTCCGCGGCGTGGTGGATATCTTCGATCGTGATGCTGCCAATGCCCTCAAGCTCGACCGCGTTGAAATCGACCTGTGTGCCAAAGGCGATCGCCGCAAGAAGGGCCAGTTTGTGACCGGCATCGATGCCACCGACGTCAAGATTTGGATCGGCTTCGAGAAAGCCAAGCTTGTCAGCCTCGTCGAAGGCCTCTTGATAGGTTAGCCCGCCGTCTTCCATCCGGGTGAGGATGTAATTGCACGTGCCATTCATCACCCCCATGACACGCTCTATGTCGTTGCCGGCCAGACCCTCGGTCAGCGCCTTGATGACCGGAATGCCGCCGGCCACCGCCGCCTCGAAGCGCAGAACCGCGTCATTCGCTTCGGCCAGAGCCGCCAGCGCCTGTCCGTGATGGGCCAGCATCGCCTTGTTGGCGGTGACAACATGCTTTCCGGCTTTCAGCGCGGCCTCGACGGCGGCCTTGGCCGGGCCGTCGCTGCCGCCCATGAGCTCGACAAAGACATCGACGTCATCGCGGGTCGCGAGCGCGACAGGGTCGTCCTCCCAGACGTAGGACGCGAGGCTGACGCCGCGGTCCATGTCACGCGTGCGGGCAGATACCGCAGAGATCCCGATATCACGCCCCGAGCGTTCAGCCAGCAAGGCGGCCTTCTGCTGGACGATCTTGATCACACCG
This sequence comes from uncultured Rhodobacterales bacterium, assembly GCA_964604565.1. GTDB lineage: Bacteria > Pseudomonadota > Alphaproteobacteria > Rhodobacterales > Rhodobacteraceae > CAZRZN01. The sequence continues at coordinate 4,006 of CAZRZN010000197.1, read as the reverse complement.
GTGCCCACGGTCCCCAGACCGGCGATACCAAGACGCAAAGGCTGGGCCATTGGGAAAGCTCCTTTTTGAATGGTCGATTTCCCCTTCGGTTATCGCCAAGCCGCACGCGGGGCAAGGGCGCGCGCGCCAAGCCTTGCCCGTAACGGGCCGCCGGACCAAGACTTGTGCACTCATGCTGCCTTGTTCTCTGTCCGGGCCATGGCCACGGGTCTTCGAGGGGGCGCCTGCCGTCGTGGTCCGTCTTATTTCGAACAAGGGAGACGACCTGACCGGGAAGGTGTCGCGAAGGGCGCCCTCTCTCCCTTGCGCGAAAGGATGGGTGCCCCGGCCCTGTCATGCCGACAAGCAAAGTTTGGCGATTTTCGAAAGAAAAAGGCTATTCTACAAGTTAAGAAAGGCTATCCAGAGGAACCTCCTCGGAAGCCGATTTTCCTGGGTTGTCGAGGCTTTTGACAGCCGGAACACCCCTGACCGGCTTTGTTTATGGCCTGAATGCACTCTCCTGCTGTGATGCCCTCAACAACATCACGTTTGCACATAAAGACTCCGTCAGGAGGGGCATCCAAGCCATCAACAAAGCCTGTAGACAGCCCCAATAATATGCAAGGTGATCAATCAGCCGTCCCTCGGGGCGGCCGGTTTTTTGATTGGCTGCCAACAAGTTGAAACGCACGAAATCCCGCAGCCGAAATTCGATTGTCGTCACACCTGTGGCCAATCCCGCACAGAAGTCGTTTGCAGCCGGGGTCTATTGCGCCCGCAAAGCAGAGGCCTTCTGCCTCAGCCGTGCCATGCGGCTGTCGGTGTCCTGCCCGTCGGCTGGAACCTGTTGCAGGCGATCTGCCCGTGCGCGAAGCGCCGCCAGCCGCCCCTCCACCTGCACCAGCGTGGCCTCCGAGGCCCGTGGCGCAGGGCCGTTCAGCAGCGTGTCGAGCGGGAGAAGTTTCGGATAGGGCGCGTCCTCCACGCCCGGCGTCTGCATGGCATCCAGCTCCGGAAACTGCGCGCAACCGCTCAATCCGCCACCGAAGGCAAGGCAAAGGGACCCGAGAAAGACACGCATGGCATACCGCATGCCCAAGTCTTGCCCCAGCCCGCCCGCGCAAGCAAGCACCCGGGTTGATCTGAACGGCCGTTCAGATAATCTGCATGTCATGGCACGCACGCAGGGAAGCCACTCCGAGATTACCGGCCCGCGCATTCGCGAGGCGGCCCTGAGGCTGTTCGCCGCGCGTGGCTATGCTGCCGTGTCCATGCGCCAGATCGCATCCGAGGTGGGGCTACAGGCAGGGGCACTTTACAATTACACTCCGGACAAACAGGCGCTCTTGTTCAGCCTGATGAAAGGGCACATGGACGACTTGCTGGGATCCTGGGCAGAGCAGCCCCAGGCGGCGCTGGCGCGGGACCGGTTGGAGGCCTTCGTGCGGTTCCACATCGGCTACCACATGACGCGCCCGGATGTGGTCTTTATCGCCTATATGGAATTGCGCAACCTTGAACCCGCGAATTTCAGGGTCGTCGAAGGATTGCGGCGCGACTACGAGGACGCGCTGGAGTCGATCCTGCGGGCGGGCCGGGCGGAAGGTGTCTTTGATGTCGCGGACACCAAGCTGACCACTCTGGCCGTGATCGCCATGTTGACCGGCGTCACCACATGGTATCGTCCCGGTGGGCGCCTTTGTCAGAAAGAGGTTCAGGATCTGTACTGGGACATGGTGCGCAAGGCGGTTTCGGTTTGAAATCGTCCGCGGACCAAGGGCGTCCGGATGCCCCTTTGCCCCGGTGGGACCATTGCGGGACGGCGGGAGCGGGGCGCAGGTGATGTCGCGGCCAAGGCCCCTGCGTCTTCCCATGCTGGAGACCGTTCCGGTTGGGGGCTCTGCCCCCGCCGCGCTGTACGCGCGACTCCCCCGGGATATTTATGGCCCGAAGAAGCCGGATGACGGGTGCGGCCGCGTCCTGCATGGGTCATATCTGCGGCTGTGATCCCCCGTGCGCTGCCGGCGGCGAATTGTTGTTTAGCGCATGGCGGGTTTGGCGGGGTTCAATGTTGCAGTGCTTTGTATGAGCGCCGGCGTCTCGGCGGCCCGCACGCTGGCGCCACGGATCTGTCAGGCCGCGATTGTCCGGGGTGGCCCTGAGGCGCCACCGTGAGTTGCCCGAGTCAACGCTCCGCCTGGATCGATTCGAGATACTCCGCCAGGGCCACCAGCTTTCGCGGGGTGGGCGTCGGCTTGCCGTCACCGCTGTCGTAGGGGACGAGGTCCCCCTCCAGCAAGGCCCCGAACTCCGGCATGTCCGGCGCTGAGGGACCCGTGCGGGCGTAGCCATCAATTGTCGACATCACCCTGGCGCGCGGAAAGCTGTCCCCGTTGCGCAGCTTTATCAGGGTCAGGTCCGTGGGGGCCTTGGTCATGGCCCGCGCCATCGGACCATCTCCACGGGCGTTCTCCCCATGGCAGATCGCGCAATTCTCCATGAAGAGCGCGCGTCCGTCCTTGGGTCCCGGCATCTCCGTTTCGACACAGCCAGCCAGCACCACCGCCGCCATCGGCCCGATCCATGTTATCCGCATTCCTGCCCTCATGTTTTTCGTTTTTTCCGTCCTGTCAAACCGGCCTTGCAAAGACAAGACCTGCTGTCTTGTCATCCCTCTGTGGGGCTCACTTCCGGGTCTACCGGG
>CAZRZN010000197.1:0-1220 GCA_964604565.1 uncultured Rhodobacterales bacterium | reverse complement strand
CCGGGTCTACCGGGGCTATTGGGTCTTCCCGGGCTTGCAGGCTTTCGACGTAGGCGACGATGTCCAACAGCCCTTTCGGCGTCATGATCAGACTGCCTTCGGGGGAGCGCCATTCGACCACCGGTCCGGCGAACTGCTTGCTGAATTCGGGCATCGTGCCACGATGGAAGATGCCGGGGTCGCCGTGGATGGTCGCCATCACCCGTTCTGCCGGAAAGAGACCGTCTTGCGCCCGGGCGAGTTGCGTCAGATCGACAGGCGCCACGGGCAGATCCTCTGCGAACTGGCCGTCACCGCGGCCCATGTCGCCATGACAATACGCGCAGTTCACCGCATAGATCTCGGCACCTGGATGCGCCGTTTCTTCCTCCAGCGCCGCGACCGAGGGACTGAACCATGCCCGGCCCGGCGGGTCATCACGTTTGATCCAGAAGGGCGTGCAGGCAGTGGTCGCCGCGAGCGCCAGCAAGGTCAGGGGTGTCTTGAACATGTTTCGCTCCGTTTCTCATGCGTGCCTGTCTTGGCCACTTGTCAGGCCCGGGATCCCGGGTCCCGGAAGCGGGGCGTGACAGTCAGAGCGCATCCGGTCATAGTCTCGACAAAACACGGAAGGCCCGTCATGCTTGATCCTGCCACCGCGCAGCGCCTCTTGGAAGAAAATTTCGCACCTTGGGTCCTCGCATTGCATCCCGAAGTGACATCGATTGATCAGGAGGCGGCCATCCTCGAGATCCCGGTGCGCGCCGAGATCGCCCGGATGGGCGGCATCGTCTGCGGGCAGGCGCTGGCAACTCTGGCCGATACTGCGATGGTGTTTGCCTGCGCCGGAAAGCTGGGGAGCTTTCATCCGGTGGCCACCACAAACCTCGAGACGCGTTTCCTGAGCGCGGCGCGGGGCGACGCCGTGCGCTGTAGCGCGCGTGTGATCAAGGCCGGACGCGCCATGATATTTGCCGAGGCGCTGCTGATCCGGTTGCCTGACGAGGCCCCGGTCGCCGCCGCGAGCGCCACGTTTTACCTGCCTTCATGAAAGCTCCTCGGATGACCCATTATGCGCTTGTGATGATGCTCGCCGGGATCGGCATTCCCGTTCTCGCGGCCCTGAACGCGGCTCTCGGGGTGGAGCTTGGCTCGCCCGTGGCGGCGGCGGTCGTTCTGTTCTGCGTTGCCTTGTTCGGAGCGTTGCTGATCTGGGGGCTTGCGGGCGGGGGTGGCCTTTC
>CAZRZN010000196.1:0-8396 GCA_964604565.1 uncultured Rhodobacterales bacterium | reverse complement strand
ATGACTTGCTTTCCATGTCATGAGCCGCTGCCGCGCTGCTCGATATGGGGTCATCAGGCTCTTTGCCTCTCCGTGGTGCGGTTTCGTGCTGAGAAATGCCTCTGCCTCGTTGCTGTGGCGTTGCATGATTTCCCCTTTGATCGACGTGTAAAGTATTGATTATGAGGAAAAAATATCTTGCACGCTTTTCTCAGCGGAGTGTCACGGCGGCTGATCCCGGCGTCGATCTGAAGTAGCGGAAAGCCAGCGACAGTGGCAGTACGAGGGCGAACAATACCATTGCAAGAAAGATAGGTCCCTGTTCCTGGCCGGTCCGATCAAGGATCGCCCCGGCGACCGGCGGGGTCGCCATCATGATCGCGAAGTAGATCGTGAAGAAAATGCCCATGCCGAAGGCCCGCACTTGCGGTCGCAAGGCTTGTCCGGCCATGGCCATGATCACACCGGCAGGCGCCATACCGACGAGGCCGAACATGAGACTCGCGGTCAGGCTTGCGCCCGGCAACCCGAGGAGCAGGAGCGAGAGGACAGCGCCGCTCATGCAGATGGTCAGGATCACCTCGCGGCGGCCGAACCTGTCCGCGATTTGCCCGCAAATCGCACCGGAGACAATCATCAACCAGCTTCCGACGCTGATGATGCCTGCGGCCGCCAACGCCGATTTTCCAATGCTTTGAAGGAGTATGGGGCCAAACGACAGATAGGTGACATAGGCCGCGTTGAAGACACCCCAAGCACCAGCGGCGCAGACAATAAGACGCCATTCGCGCGGGGTCATGCGCGCAACCCCGGCACTGCCCGTGACAGGCAGATCGTGGGGCGGACGGTAGAAAGCGAAGACGGCCAAAGCTGCGATCAGGCAATAGACAGAGGCCACTTGGAAGGGCAGCTGCCAACCATAGGTCTGCTCCAGCCACGCATGGCCAACCTGCCCCATGGCAATCCCGAAGGGCCAGCTCATGACCAGAATGCTCATCGCGGTCGCGATTTCCCGACCTTCGAACCAGTCGGCAACCATCTTTGTGAAATATACCATGGTCGACAGGAAACCGGCCCCTGCGATCAGGCGACCGACGCCGATCGTCCAGCTGTCCACCGCAAGTGACGAAACGAGGCCGCCAACCGCCAAGGCGCCAAGTCCGGACACGACCATCTGCCGGTCGGACACATAGCGGCCCAGGTAGCCAGCCGGAAGCGCAAGAAACAGTCCGGGCAGCATGAAAAGTCCGATCAGCAGGCCGACACCAGCATAGTCGAGACCGAATGCAACGGTAAGACTGTCGCCAACCGAGGCCAGTGTCTGGAACTGAATGCCCAGACCGACCCGGGCGATAAACAGCAATGCAAGGATTCGCCAGCGCATCAGGTCACCTCGCATGTGATGCAGGCGGCACCGGCATCTGACACTCTCATGACCGACCATTCGTCTTGGCGATCCTTGAGAGCGGACGCCATCCTTGCGAAGAACTTCAACATATCCCCTGCTCCCCTGATTGCGTTGGCCTAAAGCACTGTCCATCCGTTTCCCGGGTGGCGTTCGTCCATTTGGAGCGGCGGGCGCATGCCGGCCCACGGCACCGTGCCGCCGGCCTCAGGGACAGGCGCTACAGCCCCCCTGCGTCGGGGTTCTGTCGCAGCGTGCCGCAACTATTGAGGTGATCTTGTGTCTGGCCCTGACCAACGTGCTCCGCCGGGGGAAGAAGCTCTTTCGCACTGGCCAGAACAACGCCCTGGCAACCTATGCGGATTGACCCGAGGATACCCCGCACCGACCGCAGTCGTCGCCATGACCCTGTCTTGATAGATCATCAGATCATCGTGGGCCGCCCTGTCGATGACCTTGCTAGCCACCTGAATCCGAAAGGCCTCTTGATAAGGGCCGGGTCCAAACGCAGTTTGGCGCCTGCACCCGGCACAACCGTTCTGGATCAAGCCCATCCAAGGCCGCGTAGCGCATGCACGTCATTCCAGATCTTGTTCAAATGGCTGATCTTGTCCCCGTCGAATTCGATGACATAGGCATAATCGGATACAACCCTATTGCCAGTGGGGGCGACCGGACCCCCTTCGCCTGTCTGTGTGCCGTGGAACTGCGCTGCGGCAACGGCGGTTCCCCGATCTGCGTCCAGGGCAAAGCACTTGAGCACGTAATGCCCATCCGGCACCGGCGTCAGCAGCCCCTTCATCCACTCGCAGTAGTCAGAGAGCGTCTTTGTGTCGGCCAGCGCATCTGCCTGGCAGGAAAAGCCAGCGTCGTCCTTGCACCATGTCTGGCAGGTATCCCAGCCCTTGCCGGTTTCACAGGCGTCGAAAAAAGCTTTGGCAGTCTCGAAATGTGACATGGTGCGATCCCTCAGATTTTGTTGACAAGATCGAGGTTACGGGCAGATTTCATGTCGGGACATCGTGCAGATGTAGTAAATCAAGTTTCAGTCATGCAGTATTCGCCTCCTGCATCTGGATGGCCCATCGTCATCGCAAGACGGCTCAGGCTGTTTTTACCGGACTTGAAGCACAGGAGCCGAGGCGCGTGGTTGAGCAAAGCATTCTTAGCCCGAGAGAGCAGCAAATCGCGCAAACCTATGCGTCAGGGGCGAGCTATCAAGACATTGCAGAGGCGCTGTGTCTTGCACCGTCGACAGTGCGCACACATCTGGCGACCGTGTATCGCAAGCTTCAGGTATCCTCAAAGCTTGAATTGGCGACACGGCTGAACGGGCATGGGCCCGAACCGCGCAGCGAATCCGAACTCAGCGCGATCATTTCCGAACTTGCCCTGAGCCTCGAAGAGGCGATCAACCGCGAAAAAGCCTTGAGCGAGGTGTTGAGGATCATCGGGTCATGCCAGGGCGATCTGGACGTCGTGATGCCGCGAGTCCTGAACTACACGCTCGAGATGTGTGACGCGGAATTCGGTATCCTGTTCGACTATCTCGGCAACAGCCGGTTCCGGGCCGGTTTCGCTCTCGGTATCCCTGAAACGTTTCAGGAATGGCTTGATGACAATGGCACCTTCACGGTCAGTCCTCAAACCGGTCTGGGCCGCATGATTGCGCACCGGCAGGTGGTGAACATCATCGACGTGAAATCCGAGGCAATCTACCGTTCCAACGATCCCTTGCGTTTTGCGACGGCCGACCTTGGCGGCGCGCGGTCCTTTGCGGCCATCCCGATGCTTGCGGCCGAAAGTCTTGTTGGCGCATTCTGCATTTATCGCCAGACAGTGCGTCCCTTTTCAAAGGATACGCTCAGGCTGGCGGGCGGTTTTGCGGATCAAAGCGTGATCGCACTGGAAAACGCACGGTTGATCAGCCTCGTGCGCACGGCTGAGACATGACCCAATCAGCCAAGGTGGTCGAGTGAGGCGCAGATTGCCAAGGATCATGCACCTCGCAAAAGCCATCACGACATGGCGAGGCAATGGTCACTCATGCCCCACACGGTCCGCACGCATCTGGCGGCCAGCAACTAAAGCCGGTCGCGCGATCCAACGCAGCCTCGGTTGGTTTCTTTCACCTGTCTTGCTGACCACAAGACGGGTTTCGCGTCAGGAGCAGGCGGCAGAAGATAGAGCGGTGAAACTTTGCCGGACGGCGGTACCGGAGGTCACCCTGCCCGACCTTGACCGCATCCAATCATCTCAAGAGAAAGCAAGGGAAGAGATCCCAAAGAACCTGCGTTTGGTTATCTGTGACGGTAAGATCGATCCAACGCTTTCATTCCATCAGGGAAAAAGCCGGCCGGATTGGCCGCTGCCTCCGCAGGACGCCACGTCCTACGGGCTTTGATCGATTTGTAGATCATACGCGCCTGTCTTCCATGACATTGGTGATTTACCTGACCTGACCAAATCGCCGGATCAAGGGCATAATCTTTTTCACGACGTGCGATACCCTCGGGCCCGCCCGGGGTTTCTCGCGCTGCCAGAGCATCAAAGGCCCCTCCACGGGACCTACGCATTGTTCAAGTCGTCCATCAATCGTCCCGAGGCAGACCGGTCATCATCAACCGCACGAGATGCTGCGCCTCGCAGCCATGCGCGACTGTCGGCTTCCAAATCCAGTTAAGTCGATATCTCTTCGAAGTTCAGAGGCCGGCCCGCCAAGCTTTCAGAGTCCGCGTTCTGGGAAGCACCAGAGCCGCCTTTTCGGGCAGTCCAACACAAGATTGGTCAGAACGTCTCATATTTTCCTAAGCGGTTCATCGAAAAGGAAATGCCAAAGTTGAAACGTAATTTACGAGATATCCAAAAGGCTTTCAGAACCAGCCTCTGCCTACAGGACATCGAAGCGTGCCGAGGGGCAGAGCCCCTCTTCCAGATATGGTTAAGCGCACTCTTGAGGGCACAAGGCGTGAAACCGAAAGGCTGACATTCTTACGGACCAATGCTCCCCCTTAATTCGAGCGTTGGAAAAGTCCTTTCAGCCGGGCGTTTCCGTCGTCCAGCTTGTCTCCCGCAACGTCGAGCACCGGATCGACCCGCTTTCTCCAGAACCGCATCCATCGCACGCGCAGCGCCCAACCTGCCGCTGTCAGCGCCACGAGGATGATGATGTTCAGCCAAGGAATGATCGTCACATCCGGACTATCCACCTCCCGGATGGAAATCGCGTTTGGGTAGATGCTGATGAATTCGTTGCGCCAGCCGTAGTGCCGGATGACCACCCATTGCGGGGTCGCGGATGTGGATCGAAGGTCGGCCGCCTCTGCCTGCAGGTTTGCCGTATCGAACTTGAAATACGGCGGCCAACCCCACCCCGTGTCTTCGTTGCGGTAGACCATGACACTGTCGTCCGCGCGTCGGGTCTGGATGAAGAACACATCGCGTTGCGCGGTCGGATCGTTGCCCGTTTCCGCCTGCGCCCAGAACCAGCTGTTCTCTCCCGGGTTCACCCGCGATTCCAGCGTATCCGTAATGCGGGCGACATCGTGCTGCGGCAGAGTGTAATGCAGAAAGGCAAACACAAGCGTCCAGAACAGGGCGACAAAGGTCCATTTCACATATTTCATGCCCGGGCGCCTTTCAGTGGAAATTGGTCAGATACACGATCAGGGTCACAAGACACAGTGGCACGATATAGACCAGAACCACCAGTGTCCGATGCCTGCGGCGGTCGAACTCTGCAAGATTGTCGCGCACATACTCCTCCTGAGACTTGGTTTCGCCGGGCTCGGCGGCCCAATCTGTCTCAAGCATGTCGCGGCGCCTGGCGCGCAGGTAGAACCACAGCGATCCGTAGACCACCGTGAGTACGACCGCTGCCATGATCAGGAACCGTGCAATTGCAATCATCGCCGTCCTCCTCTAGGATGACCTGATACGGTCCACCAAAAAAATCAACGAAGAATACGGGGAATCCCGCGGTTGTCCGGGAAAAGCGTGCCATCTGTCACCAGATGGCGGATTTCCAGCGTCGGGGGGAGGTGGTGACCACCAGCAAGAGCACCGGCCCCCAGATCAGGGCCGCGTTCGCACCCAGTCGCAAGAAATGGCCAACCCCGGCAGAGGGGGTATTGGCCACGAGTGCAAGCACGCGCGCATCCTCCAACGCATACAGAATGCCGAAACCGGCAGATGAAATCACCCACAGCAGCGCTGCGGACAGGATGGCCGTCAGAACGATACCGGTGAGGCTTTCGGGCATGACTCGCTCCAGCATACGCGGCACGAGAATGGCCAGAGTGCCCAACAGGCAGATCGGCAGGAGAAGCGAAAGGATCATGCGCCATAAGATGGGGAGCGGCGCGTTTCCGTCAATCCCGCGCGCATGTCCCGCGCGGGATTGATAGATTGATCGTCAGCCCACCACGTTGAACTCCGGCCCATAGGGATAGCCGGTAATATTCTCGTGTCCGGTATCGGTGATCACGAGGATATCATGCTCACGGTAGCCGCCCGCGCCGGGCTGGCCTTCGGGAATGGTCAGCATGGGTTCCATCGAGATCACCATGCCCGGTTCCAGCACAGTGTCGATGTCCTCGCGCAATTCCAGTCCGGCTTCGCGGCCGTAGTAATGCGACAGCAGGCCGAAGGAATGTCCATAGCCGAAGCTGCGATATTGCAGCAGGTCGCGCTCCGCGAAGAAATCGTTGATCTTCTGGGTGATCTCGGCGCAGCTGGCACCGGGCTGCAACAGGGTCTGGCCGTATTCATGCGCGGCGACATTGGCCTCCCAGAGCTGGCGGGAGGTGTCGTCCACCTCTTGCACGAACAGAGTGCGCTCCAGCGCCGTGTAATAGCCGGAGATCATCGGAAAGGTATTGAGCGACAGGATATCGCCCCGTTGCAGCACGCGGGCGGTGACCGGGTTGTGCGCCCCATCGGTGTTGATGCCCGACTGGAACCAGACCCATGTGTCACGGTATTCCGCGTCGGGAAAGCGTTTGGCGATCTCCAGTTCCATCGCGTCGCGCCCTGCCATAGCCACATCGATTTCGCGCACGCCCGGCCTGATCGCGTCCCGGATGGCGTAGCCGCCCACATCGGCCACGGCCGCACCGGCGCGGATCAGGGCGATTTCCGCGTCAGATTTGTGCATCCGCTGCCGCATTGTGGCGGGGGCGACGTCGATGGCGCGTTCCGGCCGCAAGAAATCGTCCATCAGCGCCTTTTGCGACAAGGTCATGTGGTCGGCTTCATAGCCCACCGCCTTGTCGTGGCCGGTGACCGAGGCGATCGCCCGCCAGAAATTGTTCCGTTCCCAGTCCGTGTAAGTGATGTTGTCGCCATGGCACCGGCGCCAGGGTTGCGCGGCGTCGATGCCCGCGCTGATCGTCACGCTTTGGTCTGCGGTGACAACAAGCCCATAGGGGCGTCCGAAGGCACAATAAAGAAACCCCGAGTAATAGGCGATATTGTGCATTGAGGTGAAGACAACCGCGTCGAGATGCGATTGCGCCATGACCTCCCGCAACCCCTTGAGGCGCGAGTCATATTCATCGGCGGTGAAGGGAAGAGCACGCTCCCCCTGATGAAAGCGATACTGCTGTGGACGTTCCATTTAACCCCTCCTGCGGTGCCGGGCACTCATCCGCCCGGCATGGACAGAGTAAGATCCCGGCGTTCAGGACAGGTTGAGATTTCGTGAGCCGGCGACGCCATCGCCACGAAAGCAATGGTGCTGCCTGTGCGAGGGTTTTTCAAGCCTGGATGCGGCGCCACTCTGTCGCATTCCGCCCGGGTCAAGGTCTTCGGTGGTATGCGGAAAGGCGCCGAGTGACGCGATGGGGTTGTTTCATCAATCGTTTGGGAGCGTCGGAATTGCCCGTCCTCGTGCCGACCTTGGATCCATGTGGGGATGCCACGTCCCGTTGTCAGCGCCTTGTGCAAGATGACGGATTTCGCAACGATTTCGGTCGCGGAGGTCGCCGCCGGTGCGCGCCAGGTAGAACGCGCCTGGGGTAAGCGTCCTGCTAAGTCTCGCCCGCCGCGAGCCAGAGCTTGTAGTGCAATACCGCCCCGTCCCTTCGCGCCTGCTGCAACTTTCTCTGCAACAAGGCGAATGCGCGACGCGGATCGTGGTGATCCTCCCAGTTTTCGCCGGTCGGGTCCGCGCCAATGATCTCCCAAGACACATCGCGCGGCGGTTCCTTGAAGGTGGGCGCCACAGCCTCCATCATGCTGACCCCTTCGCCACGCGCCAGTGCGGACCGCGCCAGAACCAGCGCCTGATCCGCGCGCAACCATGGCGTGCCGTCACCGCCCAGGGCTGTGGCGCGCCAGGCTGCAATCTTGGCCGGGGATACGTCATCGGGATCCGCCGTTCCGCCTGACATCGGTCAGACGCTCATGCAGACATATTTCATCTCAAGGTAATCCTCTATCCCGTGATGGCTGCCTTCCCGGCCAAGGCCGGATTGCTTCACGCCGCCAAAGGGCGCGACCTCGGTCGAAATGATCCCGGTGTTCACGCCGACGATGCCGTATTCCAGCGCCTCGGCCACTTTATAAACCCGGCTGAGGTCCTTTGCATAGAAATAGGAGGCAAGGCCGAAAATCGTGTCGTTGGCCATCTCGATAACTTCATCCTCATCGTTGAACCGAAAAAGCGGGGCCAATGGGCCAAAGGTTTCTTCGGTCGCAAATTTCATGTCCTTGGTGGCGCCGGTCACGATGGTCGGTTCGTGAAACATCGCGCCGGCCTCATGGGCACCGCCGCCAAGGATCACCTTGCCACCCTTGGCCTTGGCGTCCGCGATATGGTCGCGCACCTTGTCCATCGCCCCTTCGGAGATCAGCGGACCCAGATCTGTCCCGTCGTCCAGACCATCGCCCACTTTCAGCTCCGACACGCGCGCGGCCAGCTTCTCGGCAAAGGCATCATAGATACCGTCCTGGACGTAGATCCGGTTGGCGCAGACGCAGGTCTGGCCGTTGTTGCGGAACTTGCACATGA
>CAZRZN010000195.1:0-8518 GCA_964604565.1 uncultured Rhodobacterales bacterium | reverse complement strand
GCCCGCATCCGCCGTGCGCGGCAGCACATAGGCGCGGCCCGGAAAGCTGACCGCAGGCGTTCGGTCCCGCACATAGGCGGTTATCGTCACATCGCGGATCAACGCCTCCCCCGAGCAAGCCGGCAGACCCGACCGGAATGTGATGGTATAGCGGGCGCCATGTTCCAGCCCGGTCACGCACAGCCGCTGATCATCCTGCACGACTGCCAGTCTTTGATCGGGCAGCTTGACGTATGGTCCATAGTCCTGCCCGGCGCGGATCAGCGGCTCGGTAAAGCTGGCGCAGATGCGCGGTGACGCGCTATCGGCCTCGACCACGTGATCCTCGACCCGGAAACCGTATTTGCCGATGGCCTCGTCCAAAAGCTCGGAGATTTCCGACCGCGCGCCAAGGCTTTCGGCCAGACGCAGGGCCGGGATCATGTCGCGGCCGCGCGCGCCGAGCTCCAACGCCAGCGCCAGATCATGCAGGGCATTGATCCGCATGTCCCCGCTTTCGGACCGGAGATACCCGTTGATCGCCGCCAGAAATGCGCGCGTCTGGTGCTTGCGTTCGTCGGCGCCCTGCTCCGTGGCGGCATATTCCGCGCCCCACTGGCCATATTGCAGCCATAGCGCGGCGGAATCGCTTTGCGCCAGCGCGGCACCGGTCCAATGGAGCGCATCGCGCAGATTGCCGGCGTCACGGGCTTTGGTCGCGGCATCCAGCAAGGCCGTTTCCGTCCATTGCCCGCCTGCGTGACGCAGAGCGATATCCATGGCCTCGTCCCGCGCGCGGTCCAGATCCTCGGAGCGAAGGAAATCCAGATCCGCACGGCGCGTCGCGGCCAGCGTCAGGGCCTCTTGAGGTGTCTCGACCACCCGGGCGGAGATCGCCCCCTCATAAGACGTCCGGTCGATCACCTCGGATTTCGGAAAACAGGCGTTGCTGCGGTTGTTGAAGGTGAACGCCACGCATTCAGCGGCGTTCAGGCAGACGTTCTCACAGGCATCGAGCGTCGTGTCGAACAGGGCCTGCATGTCATTTCCGGCATAATCGATGTCGCGTGTAACCACAAATCGCCGGTCGGGCATGGCATCCTGCGCTTGAGCGGAAGACAGACATCCAAGGGCCAACATGAGGCCCAATGCAAAACGTCGCATAAAAAAGCTCCTATCCGATCAATGAATGGAAGCGTGCCATGCGGACAGGCACAAAACAAGGATTCTACGGGGTCAGGTATCCCTGACCCATGCCCCCATCGTAGGCGGCTCCGCTTAACAGGATGTTCACCTGAATTGGGCAAAGGTGACCTGAACTCGGGTCGGAGGGCACCTAATGAACCTGGCCGATCGCCTGGCCGACGAAAGGCGCGCACGGCTCGCCGCGGAACGATTGCTGGAACAGAAGCAGGCGGAACTCTACGAGGCGAACCGCAGGCTTGGACGTCACGCGCTGCAACTCCGCAACGAGATCCAGGAGACCCGCTCTGAGGTCAAGGTGGTGCGCGACGAGAACCAGCGCGTGATGCACCAGCTTGGCGAGGCGACGCAGAAGATCGAGGTCGTCACCGAGCAGCTCTGGAGCGCGCTGGAAACCATCCGCGACGGATTTGCCATGTGGGATGAGCAGTTTCATCTGGAACTGGCCAATCCGGCCTATCTGCATGTCTTCGAGGGTGTCGAAAGCATTGCGCCGGGCGTGCACTACAGCCATGTGCTGGACGTGATGGTCAAGGAAGGGATCGTGAACCTTCAGGGCGAAAGCCCCGACGACTGGACCACGCGGATGTTGGACCGCTACCGTCAGGACCCGATCCCGAACGAGACTTTGCGGCTCTGGGACAACCGGTTCATCAAGCTGCGCGACCGGCGCCTGCCCGACGGCGGCATCGTCTCTCTGGGCGTCGACATCACGGATCTCATGCGCATGTGGTCCGCGGTGGAGGAAATGCCCGACGGTTTCGTGATGTATGATGCCGACGACCGTCTTTTGATGTGCAACGGTCAATACCGGGACATCTACAAGGTGAGCGCCCCCGTCATGAAGCGCGGCAACACCTTCGAGGAGATCCTGCGCTACGGTCTGAAACACGGCCAGTATACCGAAGCCATCGGCCGCGAGGAGGAGTGGCTGGAAAAGCGACTTATGGTGCATCGCAACCGGAATGAGTCAGAGATCGAACAACAGTTGAGCGACGGCCGCTGGTTGCGCGTCTATGAAAGGCAAACCAGCGACGGCGGCCGCGTGGGCCTCCGGGTGGACATCACCCAGATCAAGGAGAACCAGAAGCGCCTCAAGGAAGCCATGAGCCGCGCCGAGGCGGCAAACCGCGCCAAATCCGCCTTCCTTGCCAACATGAGCCACGAGATCCGGACCCCGATGAACGGGGTGGTCGGCATGGCCGATCTGATCATGGACACCGAGCTTTCCGAAGAACAGCAACTCTACGCCGAGACCATCCGCAGCTCTGGCGAGGCGCTGCTGGTGATCATCAACGACATCCTCGACTATTCGAAGATCGAAGCCGACAAGCTGCAACTGCACCTTGAGCCCTTCGATCTGGAACGCGCGGTCCATGAAGTCGTCATGTTGTTGCAGCCCACCGCACGGGACAAGGACATCCCGTTGTTCATCGACTACGACATGTTCCTGCCGACACGGTTCATCGGCGATGCGGGCAGGGTGCGCCAGATCCTGACAAACCTGCTGGGAAATGCCGTCAAATTCACTGTCCAGGGCCACGTTCTGGTCCGTGTCGTCGGGGTGCCCGAGGCAGGCGGAAGTTCAGCGATACACATCACCGTCGAGGATACCGGTATCGGTATCCCGGCCGAAAAGGTCGACGACATCTTTGGCGAATTCAATCAGGTCGAGGATGAGGCCAACCGCCAGTTCGAGGGCACGGGGCTTGGCCTGGCCATCACGCGGCGGCTTGTCGAACTCATGGGGGGCGAGGTCTGGGTCGATTCCGAACTTGGCAAGGGCAGCTGTTTCGGTCTGCGGATCCTGTTGCCCGCCGAAGAACCCGCGGTCTTCGAGACGGCCCTCCTGCCGGAAAACCTGCGGCGCGTCATGGTCGTCGACGATCACAGCACGAACCGCAACATCCTGTCCAAGCAGCTTGCGATCCTCGGACTGGAAACCGCCTTCTGCAAGACGGGCGCCGAGGCGCTCGATCAGATTTCATGGAACCCGGATCTGATGCTGATAGAACAGGACCTGCCCGACATGAGCGCACAGGATCTTGTCGCGCAATTCTGCAAGGGAGGGCGTGGAATCCGCATGATCATCATGGCTGATAATCCCGCTCAGGTGAAACCGCAAAACGGAGTGGAGGTGGACGCCGTCCTGCAAAAACCGATCCCCCGGCGGTCGCTGTTCTCCGCTCTGGAACGGATCGGTGCGACCCGGTTGTCCGTTGCCAGCCCACCCGCGACCGCCACCAGCGAACCCCAAGCACCGACCCTGCCGGAAGACGACGGGCTGCTGGATGTTCTTGTGGCCGAAGACAACAAGACAAATCAGCTGGTCTTTCGCAAGATGGCCAAGGATTTCAACGTATCGCTGCGCTTTGCCAACAACGGATTGGAGGCCGTGGCCGAGTTTTCGGCCAAACGGCCCGACATGATCTTCATGGACATCTCGATGCCGCAAATGGACGGAAAGCAGGCCACACGCGAGATCCGCCAGATCGAAGGGGCCGGTCCCCATGTGCCGATCATCGCGGTCACGGCGCATGCGATGTCAGGTGACCGTGACAGCATCATGCAAGCCGGGCTGACGGATTATCTGACGAAACCGCTGCGCAAGGCGGCGCTTGGCGAAAAGATCGACCTTTACGCACCTGCAAATATGAAACGTGCCGCCAACTGACAGGCGATCAGGCGGACAGGGACTGCGCCTCCGCCGGTCGCAGGAAGACCGGTCTGTCGGGTTCGGACATCTCGGGCTGGTAGCGGTAGCCCCCAAGATCGAAATCCATCAAACCTTCGGGATCGGTCAGACGCCGCTGGATGACAAAGCGTGCCATGGATCCTCGCGCCCGCTTGGCGTAAAAGCTGACAATCTTCGGTCCACCCGGCTTGTCCTCCATGAACTGCGGGGTGATCACGCGCAGTTTGAGGGCACTGTCGGGCACCGCACCGAAATATTCCTGACTCGCACAGTTCACGAGTACATCGGTATTCAGCTTTTCGGCCTGCGCGTTCAGCGCCTTGGCGATCTGGTCACGCCAATAATCATAGAGGGTCGCGCCACGACGGGTCTTGAGCTTCGATCCCATCTCCAGCCTGTAGGCCTGCATGGCGTCTTGCGGGCGCAACAGCCCGTAAAGCCCGGAGAGGATGCGCAGGTGGTCCTGTGCCCACGCCATCTCCTCCGGCTCCAGCGACCCGGCCTCCAACCCAAGGTAGGTATCGCCGGCAAAGGCCAGTGCCGCGGGACGCAGATCCTCGGGACCGGGAGTGTCGCTGAAGGCACGAAAACGATCGCGGTTCAGGCGCGCGAGATCGTCCGACAGATCCATCAGGGACTTCAGATCCCCAAGGGTCAGATTGCGCGCCGTCCTTGCCAGCCGCTGCGCATCCGCTTCGAATTCGGGCGAGGTCATCCCGACCTTCCGCTCCTGCCAGTCCAGCCGCTTGGCCGGCGAAATCACCACGAGCATCCGTCGCCTCCTGAATCGTTGTCACCCCTGTCGAAGGAACTAGAACGGCCACGGAGCGAGGTCCAGCAAGTCACGCAAGGACGCGCTGCATACCGGGCACGCAATATTGCCGCCCAACCCGAACCGGCCTCCCGTTTCCATTCCGTGCAGGCCGGAGATTACGATCCGGCATCCTGCAAAACGTCAAGAAAGACCTCGCCAAAGCGATCCGCACGCTTCGCTCCGAGGATACGCTCCAGCGCCTGTCTATCCCGAGGACGCACCTCCGCCAGTTTGGCAAGCAACGAGGCGGAGCATGACAACGGTTTTTCCGTTCCGTCCAAGCCACGCATCAAAGGGGCCTGTGCCTCCATCAGGGCATCATAGACCGCGCCGGCCCCGCTGACGGCCAGTTTGCGCCGCCGTGGATGCAGATCTTCGGCAGACTCGTTCAGCACGGCGAGGAAATCCGCGCCGTAACGCTCCAGCTTCTTCGCGCCGATGCCGGAGATCCGCGCCATCGCATCAAGGGTGGCCGGCCGCGTCTCTGCCATCTCGATCAGGGTCCGGTCGGGAAAGATCACGTAGGCGGGCACACGCGCCGCCTCGGCCAGCGCGCGCCGCTTGGCTTTCAGCGCGGACAACATCGGTGCGTGTTCCTCGCTCACAAGCGCCTTCACGGCCGGGCGTCGCTCCGTCGCCTTGGCCATTAGATCCTTGCGCAGTTCGATGGACTGTTCACCACGCAGGATGGGCCGCGCCCGGTCCGTCATGACCAATGCGCCATGCCGCTCGGCATCCGGGCGCATCAGGTCGCGCCCCATCATCTGGCGAAACACCGCCTGCCATTGCCCCTTGGACAGATCCCGGCCGACGCCAAAAGTCGGCAGGTCGTCATGCCGACGCTGCTGCACCTTGTCTGTATCCTTGCCCATGAGAATGTCGATGAGATGCCCCATGCCAAAGCTTTCACCGGTCCGCAACGCCGCCGAAAGCGCCTTGCGCACAGCCTCCGTCCCGTCGAAACGCTCCGGCGGGCTGTCACAGAGATCGCAATTGTCGCATGGCCCAGCCGTTTCGCCGAAATAGGACAGCAAATCCCGCCGTCTGCACCCCAGCGCCTCCGCCAGACCCAAAAGCGCGTTCAGCCGCCCGTGGTCGGCGGCGCGGCGTTCCGGCGGCGCCAGCCCTTCGTCGATCTGCGAGCGGCGCAGGCGGATGTCCTCGGGACCATAAAGTGTCAACGTCTCCGCAGGGGCCCCGTCACGGCCAGCGCGGCCGATCTCCTGGTAGTAGGCCTCGATGGATTTTGGCAGATCCGCATGTGCGACCCAACGGATGTCCGGTTTGTCCACGCCCATGCCAAAGGCCACCGTCGCAACCACGATCAGCCCATCCTCGGTGGCAAAGCGTTCCTCGACATGACGCCGGTCGTCCGCCTCCATACCGCCGTGGTAGTGACAGGCGGCATGCCCCTCTTCGCGCAGCGCTCGCGCGAGGGCTTCGGTCTTGGCGCGGGTGCCGCTGTAGACGATGCCGGACTGCCCCTTGCGCGCGGCGGCAAAGCTCAGGATCTGCTGCCGCGGTCCATCCTTCGGTTGAAAGGCAAGATGTATGTTGGGCCTGTCGAAACCGCGCAGGAAACTGCGCGGCACAACCCCCTCGAAAAGCCGGGTGACGATCTCTTCCTGAGTTTCCTGATCCGCCGTCGCGGTAAAGGCCGCAAGCGGCACATCCAGCACGCGACGCAATTCCCCGATCCGCAGATAATCCGGACGGAAGTCATGCCCCCACTGGCTGACGCAATGCGCCTCGTCGACCGCGATCAGCGATACACCGGCCTGCGCCAGCATACGCTGCGTTCCGGCGTTGGCCAGCCGCTCCGGAGCCAGATACAAAAGTTTGAGCGTTCCTCCGTGCAGCATGTCCCAGACCGCATCGGTTTCCTCGGCAGTATTCCCGGAGGTCAAGGCCCCCGCCGCCACGCCTGCTTCGCGCAGGCCCCGGACCTGGTCACGCATCAGTGCGATCAGCGGAGAGATCACCACCGTCACCCCGTCGCGCATCAAAGCGGGAAGCTGGAAACAGAGCGACTTTCCGCCGCCCGTCGGCATGATCGCCAATACGTTTTCCCCTGCCGCCACTGCCTCCACGATCTCGCCCTGCCCGGGCCGAAAGGCGTCAAATCCGAAAATGTCCTCAAGTAGCGCCTCGGCGGCCCCAGCATCGCGCGGCATCGGAAATCCTGTCAAAATTATCTATATCTGCCCTTTTCTCGACAGTCTCACACCAGCAATTGGGAAATCAAGCCCCAAGGGACGGGTTCGCATACCACTTCGGGAAAACCGGAACGCATCGGTTGCCGCGCGAGAACGACCTGTGCCCGCCATCCCGACGCGCACAGGCTTCTTCGGGCAAGAAATATCCCGGGGGAAACGCGCATCGCGCGTTGGGGGCAGGGCCCCCCTCCTGTTTCAAAAGCCGAGGAAGAAGCCCGCGTTGTTTTGCAGGATGATCTGCAAGGCATAAACTGCGATCAGGGCCACCAGCGGCGCAAGATCCAGTCCCCCCATCTGGGGAAGGACGCTTCGGATGCGCGAATAGATCGGGTCGAGCAAGCGGTTCAGACCCTCCCATATCTGCGCCACCAACGGCTGTCGCAAATTCAGGACCTGAAAATTGATAAGCCAGCTCATGATCACATGGGCAATGATCACAAAGACCACGATGCTCAGGATCATGTTCAGGATCTGGAACAGCGATGTCATTACGGCGGCCTCTCGATCACTACGATTTCACCGTATCTATGCCGCGGCGGGGTTAAGAACAAGTCTATCGCCGGATAGTGGTTGACCCTGTTGCCGCACCGCAGCAAGACGGGGTTGAGAGGAGACCCCGATGTATCCGTTTCTGCGCCTTGCCATCGTCACACGCCGCGCCCGTCGGGCGCCACGGCTTGGGCTTTTCGATACGCATGTGTCGCGCCATGTCTGCCTTCCGTGGGACCTAGACCCGTGGAAGGAACTCAACAACGGGCGCACCTTGACGATTTATGACCTCGGACGCATCCCTTTGGCCATGCGGACAGGGCTGATTGACATGCTGCGCCGGCAGGGTTGGGGACTGACGGTCGCCGGATCGGTGGTGCGCTACCGTCGCCGCGTGCGACTTTTCGACAATGTGGAGATGCAATCGCGGGTTTTGGGTTGGGACAATCGGTTCTTGTATATCGATCAGAGCATGTGGAAAACGGACGGCGACTGCGCCGGTCAGGCAATCCTGCGAACCGCCCTGACCGATGCGAACGGAATCGTGACGACGGATCGCGCCACCGCCGCGCTTGGAGTTGCGCCGGAATCGCCGCCGCTGCCCGAATGGGTTCAGACCTGGATCATGGCGGAAAACACCCGTCCCTGGCCGCCCGAAAAACGGGCCTGAGCGCACAGGCATCGGCGCGGCGCATCGCTTACTTCCCGCACCGAAGTTTCACTTGGCCCGTTCCGGAAATCATGCCGGGCCCCCATATTTTTTTCCGCCAGCGTCAAGGGCGCGGTCTACGCGCACACCACGATCATCAAAGCTCGATCATGCAACGACAAGATACTCCTGCGCACGCATACCGCTATCGATGGCTAGGTAAAGCATGGGACGGTAACGCTCCCACTCTTTGGCAATCTGGTCGTTCTTGGAGTTTGCAAGACCGTCCGCCGCTCTTAGCAATTCTTGGATTTCCTGCGCAAAGGAGATAGTACCGGCTCTTCGTATCGAGATACAGATGCAACTTTCACACCAGCGGCAAAGTCATCCTTGAGCAGCCCGCGATGTATACGCTCCATGGATCTGTCACGGATTTGTTCCGCTCCTTTGACCACGTATCGTGTCGCAAAGGA
>CAZRZN010000194.1:0-8603 GCA_964604565.1 uncultured Rhodobacterales bacterium | reverse complement strand
TCAACAGCGGCCCGCCACGGGATTGTGCCCGTTCCGCCCGGCAAGACCTTTGCGACCCCCTCTCATCCTGACCGGCAGATCCATTCGTCAGCGAGGTGCCGCACCTTGGCGGGACCCCCTCAGCGATCTGGCAGCGGGATGAAATCCCGGTCGTCTCCGGGCGGAAGGTGAAAACGGCCTCCTTGCCAGTCCCCTTCGCGCCAAGCCTCTTTCGCCTCGGCAATGCGCTCCTGAGATGAGGCGACAAAGTTCCACCAGATGTAGCGCGGGCCTTCCAGCGTCTCACCGCCCAAAAGCATCAGGCGGGCCCCCTGCGGCCCTGCTTTCAGCGAAACCCGGTCACCGGGACGGAACACCATCATCCGTCCCGCATCGAACCGGTCCCCGGCCACCTCGATCTCCCCCTCGACCACGTAGACACCTCGATCCTCGTGATTGTCGGGCAGAGGGATCGCCGCGCCGGGCTGCAAGATCGCATCGGCATAGAACATTTCGGACGCGGTCTGCACGGGCGCGGAGGCTCCCCAGGCCTCCCCGAGGATCAGGCGCACGCGTTTGCCTTCGCCATCCAGTTCAGGCAGCGCGTCACTGGGTGCATGTCTGAAGTCGGCCGGGGCATCCTCATGATCCTTGGGCAAGGCAACCCATGTCTGGATGCCGAAAAAGGGCATCGGATCGACCTGCGTGGCGTCATCCGTCCTTTCGGAATGGGTGATGCCCCGCCCCGCCACCATCCAGTTCACCGCACCCGGTTCGATCCATTGATCGGTGCCAAGGCTGTCGCGATGATGCATCCGTCCGCGGTAGAGATAGCTGATCGTGGCCAGCCCGATATGGGGATGCGGACGAACATCCATGCCCTTGGTGGGCAGAAATTCCGCAGGGCCCATCTGATCGAAAAAGATGAAAGGGCCAACCATCTGACGTCGCGGCGCCGGCAGCGCGCGCCGCACCTCGAAGCCACCGAGGTCACGCGCCCGGGACACGATCACGGTTTCAATACTGTCCACCTCGTTGCCGGTTGGGCAATGGGGGTCGAGTGCGGGATTCCAACTCATCGCAGCGTCTCCTGTCTGATCAGAGAATAGAGTAACCATCATAAAAATTCGCACAATTAAATGAATTCAAACGGCACTGGTGCACCGTTGCACACAATTACCCAGGAATGCATCACACGCGAGAGCCGGCGCCACCTGCACGCCTCACGACGTCACCGACAGCGGAACAGCGCCCCATGTCAGGCGCTCTCAGAGCTTGATCAAGTCACCCACCCGGTGCGTCAGCCGCCACAGACCTGTCGAAAGCTGTGATAAACGGCGGACCCGCGACATCTGTTTCACAGACCTCGGAGGCGGATATCGATCCGCATCCCGAAAGCCGGGCAGAGCGAACCCTTGGCTGCATCTTTCCGGGGCAGCGGGCAAATCACGGCTGCGGTTCCGCCGTCACCCCTTGTTGCCCCGTCCTCTCCTTGATACCCGTAAAGGCTGCAAAGGAAGACCATATGACCGAAACGCCCGATCCGACCCCCGACATGATCCGCTTTGGCTGGGAGGAATGGGTTGCCCTGCCCGATCTTGGCCTTCCCGCCCTGCGCGCGAAGGTCGATACCGGGGCGCGCACCTCGGCACTACACGCGTTCGACATAGAGACCTTCGGCTCTGCAAGCGCCCCGAAGGTCCGTTTCACGGTGCATCCGGTGCCGGGACGTGAAGATCTCATCATTCCCTGTTCGGCACGGATCGTGGATCGGCGTCACGTGACCTCCTCCAACGGCGAAACGGAATTCCGCTACGTGATCGCTTCGACCCTGCGGGTCGGCGACGAAAGCTGGCGGATCGAACTGACGCTGAGCGACCGCTCCACCATGAACTCGCGCATGCTGTTGGGGCGCGAGGCGCTGAAGGACCACATCACCATCGTCGCCACGGACCGTTTCCAGCAGCCAAGGCTGAGCTATGACGTCTACACGACGGCCCGGGTGCGCCATGCGGCGCCGAACCGGTCGTTGCGCATTGCCGTCCTTTCGCGCGAGGACAATTATTCCACCCGCCGACTGGTGGAGGAAGGCGACAAGCGCGGTCATACGGTCGAAGTGATCGACACCACGCGGTGTTACATGGCGATCAACGCCCTGTCGCCCGAAGTGCATTATGACGGCAAGCGCCTGCCGCATTACGACGCGGTCATCCCGCGCATCGGCGCGTCTGTCACCGCTTACGGAACCGCCGTGATCCGTCAGTTCGAAACCATCGGGACATTCTGCGTGAACGGCTCCGAAGGGATCGCCGCCTCCCGTGACAAGCTTTACGCGCATCAGTTGATGGCGCGGCACAAGATCGGCATGCCCAACACGGCGTTTGCCGCCTCTCCGAAGGACACGCAAAGCCTGATGCGGCTGGTGGGCACGGCGCCGCTGATCGTCAAGCTGCTGGAATCGACCCAGGGCAAGGGTGTCGTGCTGGCCGAAACCAAAAAGGCGGCGGAATCGGTGATCGACGCATTTCGGGGCCTGAAGGCGAATTTCCTCGTGCAGGATTTCGTCAAGGAAGCCGCGGGAGAGGACATCCGCTGCCTCGTGGTGGGCGGCAAGGTGGTCGCCGCGATGAAGCGCACAGGCGCGGAGGGCGATTTCCGGTCCAACCTGCACCGCGGCGGTTCCGCACAGGTGGTGCGCATTTCGCGGGAGGAACGGGACGCCGCCCTGCGCGCGGCCAAGGCCTTTCGCCTGAACCTTGCGGGGGTGGATCTGCTGCGCTCCGAAAACGGGCCCAAGGTGCTCGAAGTGAACTCCAGCCCCGGTCTCGAGGGGATCGAGACAGCCACCAAGAAGAACATCGCCGAAAAACTCTACGATCATATCGAGGCAAAGGTCCGCCCCACCCCGGTCAAGCGGATCCGCGATCAAGAGGACGGAGCCTGACCGGCCTGCCCCGTCCGGGCCACCGTTTTTCGGCCATGACGCCGGGGATGCCTTTACCTGACAATCCTGCTCGCCTATATCTGAGGGGCAACGCGAGGACTTGAGGATAGCCATGACCCAGCCGAACCCGCAGATGGAGGGCGCACCTCTCATTGCGCCGTCGAGCACGGACCATCCGCTTTACGAGCCGATCGTGGAGGCGTGCCGCTCTGTCTTCGACCCGGAAATCCCGGTCAATATCTACGATCTGGGACTGATCTACACGATCGACATCAATGATGCCTCCGAGGTGAGCATCATGATGACGCTGACCGCGCCGGGCTGCCCCGTCGCCGGAGAGATGCCGGGATGGGTCGCCGAAGCGATCGAGCCTTTGCCGGGTGTCAAACATGTCGACGTGGATCTGACATGGGAGCCGCCGTGGGGTATGGACATGATGTCCGACGAGGCGCGGCTGGAACTGGGGTTCATGTAAGGCAAGCGAATTTGCTTGCTTTTTGCATATGCAAGTCTTAACGCTTGCATATGTTGGTTGTTCTGACCGGTGATATCGTCGATTCGGCCGCGCTGTCTCCCGCCGACCTTGACCGGACGATTGAGAGCCTGTGTGACGCGGGCACCGCCATGGCGGACTGGCCTCATGACTCAGATCGACCGGTATCCGGATTCGCTCGGAGAGGCGGAGACGGCTGGCAGATTGCGCTGAATGCCCCGAAATACGCGCTGCGGGCCGCCCTTTATGTCGTGGCCACGGTCCGCAGACTGGACAAGATGCGCGAGACGCGGTTTGCCATCGCCGAAGGCGACGGCACACTGCCCGCGGAGGGGGATCTCAACGCGGCGCACGGACCGGCCTTTATCGCGTCAGGCCGGCTGTTGGATGCCCTGCCCTCCCAAGTGCTGATCTCCCATGCAGAGGGCGGCCCCAAAACCGCTTGTTTTGTGCTGGCCGACCAGATCACGCGCGGCTGGACGCAGGCGCAGGCGCGCGCACTCTGCGAGGTGCTGCCGCCCGGTGCCGGACCCCGCAGCGACGCAGCGGCCCGGATCGGCGTCTCACGCCAAGCGGTCGATCAGGCGCTGCGAGCCGCGGGCTACCCCGCGCTGGAGGCCGCAATGGCCGAGATGGAGGCGATGTGAGGCAAGCGGAAACCCTTTCCTTTTTGAAAGGCAAGCCTGAATGCTTGCCCTGACCGCCCCCTTGCTTCACAGCTTCGCCGCTCTTCTGCTGGCGCATGTGGTAGCGGATTTCATTTTGCAACCCGGCTGGATGGTGGCCCGGAAACGCAATCCGCTGGTGTTGCTGGCACATATTGCCGTCGTTTTCGTCCTGAGCCTCGGTGCGCTGGGCGGCGTGTGGGAGGTGGCGTTGTTTGCCGCGCTCGCGCATCTGATCATCGACATGATCAAGGTCTACGCGCTTCCCGCGCGGGCGCGGGACAGCTTCACGGCCTTCGTGGCCGATCAGGGCCTGCATCTGGTCAGCCTCATCGCGATTGCGGGCACCTGGCCCGGGGCGGCCGACCTTGGGCTGCTGGGTCAATGGATGCCGGATCTGACGCCGCTTATGCTGGGCCTGTCCGGCCTGATCCTGACCGTCACGGCCGGGGGCTTTGCGGTCGGCCTGCTCACGCGGCGATTTGCGCGGGAAGTCGAACAACAGGGACTGACCGACGCCGGACGCGTGATCGGCCAGTTGGAGCGCGCGCTGATCTTCATGCTCGTCATGGTCAACCAGCCCGCCGGGATCGGCTTCCTGATCACGGCAAAGTCTCTCCTGCGGTTTG
The DNA here is from genome assembly GCA_964604565.1 of uncultured Rhodobacterales bacterium. Classification (GTDB taxonomy): domain Bacteria; phylum Pseudomonadota; class Alphaproteobacteria; order Rhodobacterales; family Rhodobacteraceae; genus CAZRZN01. The sequence continues at coordinate 3,893 of CAZRZN010000194.1, read as the reverse complement.
ACACCGCGCGCGAAGACCAGAAGTTGAGCGAATATGTCATCATCGGGACGCTGGCCTCCTTCGGCTGGGCCTTTGCCACCTCCTACGCCACACGGACCCTCCTTGAGATTGCGGCCAAGACCCCTTAGATTGGGGTAAGGCAAAAAGAGGTTCCCATGTTCGGCATTCCCGGCAAACAGGCTGTCACACTGACCCCCGCTGCGATCACCCAGATTCGCAAACTGATGCAGCGCGATGGCCGACACGGCCTGCGCATCGGCATCAAGAAGGGTGGCTGCGCGGGCATGGAATACACCATGGACTACGTCGACACGCCCCAAGAGCATGACGAAGAGGTGGAACAGGACGGCGCACGCGTGCTGATCGCGCCAACCGCGCAGATGTTCCTCTTCGGCACGCAGATCGACTATGAAACGGCATTGCTTGAATCCGGCTTCAAGTTCCGCAACCCCAATGTCGAGGACGCTTGCGGCTGCGGCGAGTCGATCAAGTTCAAGGATGTGAGCGAATTGCAGGCCGAGAAAGACGCCGAAGCCTAAGTCACCCAACGCGTGATCGGCCTTGCCGAGGATGCCTTGCCCCCATGACAGGATTATGGGGGCACGATCCGGAACATGCGGAGATGCCGTCCGGATTGGCCGATACCGATAGAACCGGATTTATCGTGGCTGAACGAGCCGGGATGACAGGTTTTCATCCCTGTTTTATCCGGCCTGTCCAAAGCCTTTTTCCAAAGACGCGATCTGCACAAAGCCTCAATCGTTCCGGCCCCCGCCCCTGCCATCAGTTGACAAGTTCCTGAACCGGCATTCCAGCGCCGGCCTGATCGGCGTTGTGCGATGGTCATATCCCGCGCGCGACACTTGGTGCAGGCAGGACACTACAGCGTCAGACGCGGCAGAGATCAGAGGCGCACGTTGGACGGTGCTTCACCAGACCCATGTCGGCGCGGCACCCCGAAAAAGGACAATTGCAGATCTCTTCGGACCCAAGTAGCCCAAGGGCACCCCCCAAGAGAGTTCTGTCATGCCCTATCTGATCCTTGCCTTCGCCGTGCTTGCCGAAACCATCGGGACGACCGCCCTTCAGGCCAGTCAGCAATTCACCCGCACCCTGCCGACGCTGATCGTGATCGTTGCCTATGGGGCCGCCTTCTATCTTCTGGGCACGGCATTGAAATTCTTTCCGGTCGGGATCGCCTATGCGATCTGGTCCGGGCTTGGCATCGTGTTCATCGCGGTGATCGGGCTGATTGTCTTTGGTCAGCGGCTGGATTTTCCCGCCGTTGCGGGCATGTGCATGATCCTTGGCGGCATCCTTGTGATCCATCTTTTCTCGAACGCCACGCCGCACTGACGCGAAAACCCCCGGGGATCTCTCCCCAGGGGTTGGCTCACGTCTCATCGGACGGCATTTCGTCCGGATCAGAAGCGAAAGCTCGCGCGGAGCGAATAGGTCTGCGCATCGACGTCCACGCCGGAGCCGCCGACATCCTCAAAGCGATGAGCAAGGGCTTCACCGCCGATGGAGAAACGATCAGTCACCTTGTAATCGATCCCGACGCCGCCAACCGGTCCGGTGGAATCGCCCAGCGACGTGTCCACGCGCGCGACACCGGCTGTGCCATAGAGCAGCGTATTGCCCAGATCGTAACCTGCGCGCGCCTTCAGGCGCATGACGTTGTCCACATCGACCCCGGCGAGGTCATAATCGTCGCCCGCCTGAAAATCGAATTCCCCGCCAAGCACGAAATTGCCGAAGTCGTAATCGTAGCCGCCGTAAACGCCATAGACGCCGCCGCTCGCATCGGTCCCGCCGGTCTGCGACTGGAGACTGCCAAAGCTGAGACCGACATAGGGGCCTGTCCAGTCACCCCCCATCGGGGTCGCTGCGGGCACCACCGGCGCCACGGGCGCGGCCTCCACCGTCGCTTCGTCCATGCTGCCCGCATAGACCGGAAGGGCCGCAAGACTTGCGGTGGCCGCGATGGCAAGAATGCTCGATTTCATGTCTGTCTCCTTTTCTACTCTTCACGTCGGCCAGCTTTGGGACAACGTTGTTCACCGCAGGTATCCCCTGCTTGTCACTCTTCAACGTCCGCGCTCCGGCAGTGTTCCGTCTTCGCATGTTGCCGCAGCGTCACCGGCCAATGACCGCGCAGGGGCAGCAGGTTTCGGGCAGGATGCCGCCTGCATCCCGCACCTCGCCCAAGTGTGATCCTCCCTCCCCTTGCCGATGGACGCATCGCGGCGGAACAGCGCCTCCGGCAGATTTGGTCTGGTCTTTTCAGCCTGTCCCGGCTAGGCCCGCGCCAACTCCGTACAAAGGGATCGACCCATGGATTTGCGCAACGTCGCGATCATTGCTCACGTCGACCACGGCAAGACGACGCTGGTGGACGAACTGCTGAAACAATCCGGCGCTTTCCGCGCCAATCAAGCCGTGGCCGAACGCGCCATGGACTCCAACGACCTCGAACGCGAACGCGGGATCACCATTCTGGCCAAGGCGACCTCGGTGGAATGGAAGGGCACGCGCATCAACATCGTGGACACGCCCGGGCACGCCGACTTTGGCGCCGAGGTGGAACGCATCCTGTCGATGGTCGACGGGGTGGTCCTGCTGGTGGACGCGGCCGAAGGGCCCATGCCGCAGACGAAATTCGTGACATCAAAGGCGCTGGCCCTTGGGCTGCGCCCGATCGTCGTGCTGAACAAGGTCGACAAGCCCGACGCGGAGCCGGACCGGGCGCTTGACGAATGTTTCGACCTGTTTGCCAATCTCGACGCCGACGAGGATCAGCTGGATTTCCCGCATCTCTACGCCTCCGGCAGATCCGGCTGGTGCGATCCGGAACTCGACGGTCCGCGCAAGAACCTCGACGCGCTCTTTAAGCTGATCATCAACCACGTCCCCGCGCCGCGGCAGATCAAGCGCATGAACGAAGATTTCCGCATGTTGGCCACGACACTGGGGGCAGACCCCTTTGTCGGGCGGCTGCTGACGGGCCGCGTCGAATCCGGCCATATCAAGGTGGGCGCCACGGTGCAGGCCATCAGCCGCATCGGCCAGAAGATCGAACAATTCCGCGTGGCGAAGATTCAGGCGTTTCGCGGCCTTCACCTGCAAGACATCGAAGAGGCGCAGGCCGGCGACATCGTCAGCCTTGCCGGCATGTCCAAGGCAACCGTGGCCGATACGATCTGCGCGCTGGCTGTCGATGAGCCGATCGCGTCGCAACCGATCGACCCGCCGACCATCACCGTGACCTTCGGCATCAACGACAGCCCGCTGGCCGGACGGGACGGCAAGAAGGTGCAAAGCCGCGTGATCCGCGACCGTCTCTACAAGGAGGCGGAATCCAACGTCGCCATCCGCATCAAGGACACCCCCGGCGGCGAAGCGTTCGAGGTATCGGGCCGTGGCGAACTGCAAATGGGCGTGTTGATCGAGAACATGCGCCGAGAAGGCTTTGAATTGTCGATCTCACGCCCGCAGGTGATCATGCGCGAAGAAGACGGCGTGATGCTGGAACCGGTCGAAGAGGCCACGATCGACGTGGATGACGAATATTCTGGCGCGGTGATCGAAAAGCTGACCGGCGTGCGCAAGGGCGAACTGGCCGAGATGAAACCGGCCGGCGCGGGCAAGACGCGGATCATCGCGCATGTGCCTTCGCGCGGACTGATCGGGTATCACGGCGAATTCCTCACGGATACACGCGGCACGGGCGTCCTGAACCGTGTCTTTCACGGCTGGACCCCGCACAAGGGACCGATCCCGGGCCGTCGTGCGGGCGTGCTCATCTCGATGGAAAATGGCGAGGCGGTGGCCTATGCGCTGTGGAACCTCGAAGAGCGCGGAAAGATGATGATCGGCGCGCAGGCAAAGGT
>CAZRZN010000193.1:0-8611 GCA_964604565.1 uncultured Rhodobacterales bacterium | reverse complement strand
TCCGTTTCGACACGACCTACATGCAGATGGCCGCAGACGGCGCCCTGTAACCCAACCCGCCCCGGGCGCAACAGCCCGGGGTCTCTCACCCGAGGCTGTGCCATGCGCTGGATCAACCGAAGACCGGGTCGCCTGTTTGGCATCGTGCTGGCCGCGTTGCCCTTCATCGCGGTATTGATCTTTTACATGATCGGATCAGAGATGCGGCTTGCGGTGAACCCGCAGGACAAGCTGCTGCCTGCGCCCACGACGATCCTTGCCACCGCGGAACGCCTGCTGACCGAACCGGACCGCCGCTCAGGCGAGATCCTGTTCTGGCTGGACACGGCGGCCAGCCTTCAGCGGCTGGCCATCGGTGTGGCCATCGCGGCCTCTATGGCGCTGGTCATGGGCATCCTGATCGGGATGCTGCCCTACATGCGCGCGCCCTTTGCGCCCTTTGTGGCGGTGTTTTCGATGGTGCCGCCGCTGGCGGTCCTGCCCATCCTGTTCATCCTGCTGGGTCTGGGCGAGACGTCGAAGGTGGCGCTGATCGTCATCGGCATCGCGCCCTTCCTGATCCGGGACATGTCGCAGCGGGTCTTTGACCTGCCGAACGAGCAATTCATCAAGGCGCAGACGCTGGGCGCGTCATCGCTGGCCATCGGTCTGCATGTCGTGCTGCCGCAGGTGCTGCCGCGCCTGATCGGCGCCGTGCGCCTGTCGCTTGGCCCGGCGTGGTTGTTTCTCATCGCGGCGGAGGCCATCGCCTCCGATCAGGGGTTGGGCTACCGTATCTTTCTGGTGCGGCGCTATCTGGCGATGGACGTGATCCTGACCTACGTCTTCTGGATTACCTTTCTCGCCTTCCTGCTGGATCTGGCGCTGCGTCAGATCGCCAAGCGCGCCTTTCCCTGGGATGGAGAGGCGATATGAGCTATGTCGAGGTCAAGGGTGTTGCCAAGGCCTACGGCAAGCGCACCATCATCGAGAACATCAACGTATCCGTCGCCAAGGGGCAGTTCATCTCGATCGTTGGCGCATCCGGCTGTGGCAAGTCCACTTTCTTGCGGTTGCTGCTGGCGCAGGAATTGCCGACAAAGGGTGAAATCCACATCGATGGCGCGCCCATGGCCAAGGAGCCCGGTCGCGATCATGGCATCGTCTTTCAGCGCTATTCGGTCTTTCCGCACAAGACGGTCGTCGACAATCTGGTGGCGCCGCGCGCGTTCGATGGGTCTTTCTGGGGCGGGCTGTCCCGCGCCGCGCGCAAGGAGGAACGGGCAAAGGCCCGCGTCACTCTGGACCGTATCGGCCTTGGCCATGTGGCGGGGCAGTATCCGGCCGACCTGTCGGGCGGCATGTTGCAACGGCTGGCCATCGCGCAGGCGCTGGCAGGCGATCCCAAGGTGCTTTTGCTGGACGAACCCTTTGGCGCGCTTGACCCGGGGACCAAGCTGGTGATGCATGATTTCCTTCAGGAACTGCGCGATGAGACGGGCATGACCGTGTTCATGGTCACCCATGACCTTGAAGAGGCGTTCAAGCTGGGCGACCGCGTCTGGGCCTTCGACAAACCCGTCTGGGACGAGACAAACCCGGAGGCCAACGCCGCCACCATCACCTATGATTTCGATGCCCGCGACAATGGCATCCCCTTCCAGACGTTGCGCGACCGGACCAATGTGCTGCATGCGCGTTGACGAAGACCTGACCGGCCTGCCGCCCGACATCACTTAGAAAAGGAGATCGAGCATAATGATCCGACCGACCGAGCGCAGCCGCTCGCACCACCCGCGGGACGCTGCCAATTGCCATACCATGCGCGACCGCCGCCCCCACCACCCGGACCTGACCAAGCTGCGGGGCTGGAAGGCGATGCAGGCAGAGGCCGACATCCCGGAAACCCGCTGGGACGAGGAACGCCGCTGGGCGCTGCGCATGGGTCTGACCGGCGCCGACAGCATCGACGACAAGTCGATTCCAACTTTCGCGCGCGGGGAACTGCCCCATTACGCGGGGATCAACACCTTTCTCAAGGCGCCCTACGCAGAGGACGTGACAGAGGTGCAGCATTACGATGCGACCGTTCTGGGTATCCCTTTCGACGGCGGCACAACCTACCGTCCCGGCACGCGGTTCGGCCCGCAGGGACTGCGCAAGATCTCCGCGCTTTACACGCCCTACAACTATGAAATGGGCGTCGATCTGCGCGAACAGATGACGCTCTGCGATGCGGGCGACGTGTTCACCATCCCGGCCAACATCGAGAAAAGCTTTGACCAGATCAGCCGCGCGGTCAGCCATGTGTTTTCCTCCGGCTCGCTGCCCATCATGATCGGCGGCGACCATTCCATCGGCTTTCCCTGCCTGCGCGGGATCGCGGAATGCACGTCGAAGAAGATCGGGATCGTGCATTTCGACCGTCACGCCGATATTCAGGAAAAGGATCTGGATGAACGGATGCACACCACGCCGTGGTTCCACGCGACCAACATGCCCAACGTGCCCGCCAAGAACCTTGTGCAGGTCGGCATCGGCGGCTGGCAGGTCCCGCGTGAGGGGGTGAAGGTCGCGCGCGAGCGCGAGACCAACATCATCACGATGGGTGACATGGAAAAGATGGGCATCGACAAGACCGCCGAAATGGCGCTGGAGATGGCCTGGGACGGGGTGGACATGGTCTACATGTCCTTTGACATCGACAGCATCGACTGCGGATTTGTCCCCGGGACCGGCTGGCCCGAACCGGGCGGTTTCCTGCCGCGAGAGGCACTGGCGCTGGCTTCCAAGGTGGCGGCAGAGGGGATCTGCGGGATGGAACTGGTCGAAGTGTCGCCGCCCTACGACGTGTCGGACATCACCGCGCTGATGGGCACCCGCGTGATCGTCGATGTTCTGGGCTCGCTGGTGGCTTCGGGCAAGATGGGCGCGCACAAGCGGCATATCGACAAGCCTGTGGCGATCCCGCATGGCGAATTCGAGGGCAAGAGGTGGTCAAATGCCACATGATATCGTCAACGGCCATATCGGCCACAACCACAGCCACGACCACCTGCACAGCCACCTGCCGCCCGAGGATGCGGCGGCAGAGCTTCAGGTGCTGGCCACGCAGTTCATCGACGGATTTGTCAAGGCGGCGGACAAGACAAGCTACCTGCGGCTTGCCGGCGTCCCATTTGAGCGCCCCGGGGCCGGGGGCGATACCGCGCTGAAACTGGTCGATGTCGAATTGCGCACCGAATGGCAGGTGGGGACGGCCTCGCCCTCCTTTGGCTCGCGCGAGCTGAGCTATCTGCCCTTTCCGGGCGAAATGGTCACGGAACGCACGAACATGGGGCTGGTCTATGTCTCCATGGAGGAGAAATCGGTGCTGGATGTCCGTCAATTCCTGAAAGACCGGATGTTGGACTGATCAGCTTGGGGCTTGTCAAGTCTGCCGGATTTCCCCGGGGTGGGGCGGCTGGGGCCTCAAGTCTCAAGGCATACATTTGCCACGCTGCTTCCCGAGGGGGGCAAAAGACCGCGCGGGACGCCCCGAATGTGGCATTGTGCCGCGAAAAACGCAGGCTGTTTCGGTATAGCCGCCCGGGACACGGGCAACGGAGTAACGGGGAACGGAGCGGGCATTCGACCGCTGTGTCTTACCGCGGTCATTATTGGCAAGACGTCTTGATTGGAGGTGCGATCGTGAAAAGCGGTCCTTTTCAAGCCCGCAGATGATGCGTGGTCCGACGGCACCTGGCAAGGTCGACTCCGCAAGAGGCAGGGTGGTGGCCGCGCGTCTGCACCCTTGGTAAGGGGGCTCTGCCCCCCTCGGCCTTCGGCCTCACCCCCGGAGGTATTTAGCGAGAGAAGAAGGCCCGTGGCGGGCCTGCGTTGACAGCAGGGATCCGGCAGAACCGGGTCCATGGCATCACGGATCGTGGGCCTTTTACCCGTGCAGGATTTTGAGGCGCGATGACATCCGACAGCGATTTCCAAGACGGGGTTTGATGACTATCGACTGGCACAATGCCAGGGAAGACCGGATGAGGTCGAGACATTGTTTGCCAGCGCGGATACCGCATTCAAGCTGTCCCGCAAGCCATTGACCCGTCAAGACATCGGCTTTTCGCGGTGTGGCCGCCGGTCAATTGCTCAGGCAGGTGTCCTGCGCCTGACGCCACTCTTGCCATGCTTCCGGTGTGTCGAGGTCGGTCAGGGCGCGGTGGTCCGCAAGGGGAACCAGGCGCAATCGATGGACATTGTCGCGGATCACGTCGCGTGCGCCCCGGTCACCGGTCAGGGTCTGGAGCGACATGAAACAATCCTGCGGGAAAAGCACGGGATGTCCTGGCGTTCCATCCGCGGCGGTCGCTTGTTGCAACATCGGGAAGGGCATGGACTTGAAACCGTCGATAAGCTTTTGGATGTCGGATGTTTCAATCTCCGGCATATCTGCCGGGAGGATGATGACCGCTTTCATGCCGCGCGGCAAATGGCCAACCCCGCGCCGGATGGACGCGGACATGCCGAGGTCGGAATCGGGCACGGAGACAAGTTGCACCGCCAGACCGGCCAGCGTCTTGGCCCGGGGATGGTCATGGTCCGGCAGGGTGACCGCCACATGCGCGCCGGTCGCCCGCGCACGCAGGGCCTGACGCCGCAGCAAAGGTGTGCCATCGACCTCTTCGGTCAACTTGTCACGACCGCGCATCCGCGAAGATGCGCCCGCGGCGGGAATGAGAATCGCTATATCCAGCATGAGCAAAGGTTAGCACAGGTTGCGCAACAATGTGGCATTTCTTGCGGGGAGCGCGCACCAAATTGGGCAGGGCGCGGTTGGAGACCCCATATGCTGCGGCGCGGCGCGTGTCTTGCAGCTCAGGCCCGCATCCGTGCGCCATCCGGGTCAAAGAGCGGCTCCAACAGCATGCGCGCAGGCCGCATCTGGCCGAGGATCTCGATCTCCACGGTTAGTCCGGACCTCGCTTTGCTTCGCGGAATCAGGGCCATGGCAATCGATCTTTCAGTCAGGTGAGAATATCCGCCCGAAGTGCAGAAGCCTTCGACGCGGCCGTCGATCCAGACCGGTTCATAGGCGTGGACGTCTGCGTCATGGGCGTCGACCTCGAAGACGGCGAGCTTGCGTTGCGGCGGTGCGGCACGCTCGGCGTCGGCGGCGGCGCGTCCGATGAAATCCCCCTTGGACCAGGCGATGAAGCGGTCCAGGCCGGTTTCTGCGCAGGTGTAGTCGGGTGAAAACTCGCGCGCCCATGAGCCGAAGAACTTGTCGAGGCGCAGGCTCATCATGGCTCGCATCCCGAAGGGTTTGAGTCCCAAAGGCGCACCGACGGACCAGAGCGTGTCCCACAATTGGCGTTGTGCCATCGGGTCGCAGTAGATTTCGTAGCCCAGATCCCCGGTGTAGGAGATGCGCTGCACGAGGCAATCCGTCATGCCAACGGTCATGCGGCGCACATCCAAAAAGCGCATAGCGGAAATGTCGGTGCGTGTGCAGGCACCCAGAATCCGCCGTGCTTCCGGTCCTGCAATCTGAAAGCCGGTTTGTTTATCACTATTATTTTCGATGGTTACGCCATCTTCCTGATGTTGGAGAAACCAGCGCATGTGGTAGGCCTGCGCCCCGTAAGACGCGGTAAGGCGGAACTCTGTCTCGCTTAGGCAACTGACGGTGAAGTCACCGATGATCCGCCCGGCCGGTGACAACATGGGTGTCAGCGACATGCGCCCGGTCTCGGGGATCCGGCCCGCCATGATCCGGTCGAGCCAAGGGCGCGCACGGGCGCCACTGATCCGGTATTTGCCAAAATTGTGGACTTCGTTGATGCCGACCGCCTCGCGCACGGCCCTGACCTCGCGGCCCGTGGCCTCGAACGCGTTTGAACGGCGAAAACTGGGCGTCTCGAAACGCGGTTCGCCCTCGGCGGCAAAATAGTTCACCACTTCCAGCCCGTATTGCGCCCCCCAGACCGCCTCCATGCGGTCAAAGATGTCATACATCGGCGTCGTGCGATTGGGCCGGGCGGCGGGCAGTTCCTCGTTTGGATAGGAGACTGAGAACCGTTTCTGATAGTTTTCAATGACTTTCGGCAAAGTATACCCTGGCGAGATCCAGTCACCGAAGCGGGCGACATCCATTGCCGCGGTGTCACGTTCGCATTCGCCCTCCACCATCCATTGCGCCAGCATCAGGCCGACCCCGCCGCCCTGACTGAAGCCGGCCATGACACCGCAGGCAGACCAGTAGCCGCGCAAGCCCGGGATCGGGCCGACCAGCGGGTTGCCATCGGGCGCAAAGGTGAAGGGCCCGTGGATCACGGACTTGATCCCGGCGCGTTCCAGAACGGGAAAGCGTTTATACGCAAAATCAATACTTTGTTCGATTTTGTCAAAGTCATCTGGTAGCAGCTCATGGCCGAAATTCCATGGCGTTCCCTCGACTGCCCAAGGCCGGCAGGGTTGTTCATAGAAGCCGATGCACAGGCCGCGCCCTTCCTGACGCAGATAGCTTTCGCCGGCCGGGTCCATGACATGCGGATGCTCTGCATCGCGTTCGTAAATCTCTGGGGTTTCCTCGGTCACGAGGTATTGGTGTTCCATCGGGTGCAGCGGCAGATAGACGCCTGCCATGGCGCCCACCTCGCGCGCCCAGAGGCCGGCTGCGTTGACCACATGCTCGGTGTGGATATTGCCCTTGTCGGTGACAACGTCCCATGTGCCGTCCGCACGAGGATTGGTTTCCAAGGCCTTGGTATGCAGATGAATTTCCGCCCCGCCCAATCGGGCCGCCCGGGCGTAGGCGTGGGTCGTTCCAGACGGATCGAGGTGTCCGTCAAGCGGGTCGTAAAGCGCGCCGAGAATGCCCTCCGTGTTCACGATCGGCGCCAGCTTGCGGATGTCCTCGGGGCCGATGATTTCGGTGTCGAGGCCCATGTAGCGATGCTTGGCCCGCTCGGCGAGCAGCATGTCGTAGCGATCCTTGTTGTCAGCCAGGGTTATGCCACCCACGTGGTGCAGGCCGCAGGACATGCCTGTCAGCTCCTCCAGCTCCCGATAGAGGCGGATCGTATAGCCTTGCAGTGCCGCCATGTTGGTGTCGCCGTTCAGCGTGTGAAAGCCACCGGCCGCGTGCCAAGTGGAACCCGATGTGAGGTCGGAGCGTTCCAGCAACATCACGTCTGTCCACCCAAGTTTGGTCAGGTGGTAGAGGACGGAGCAGCCGACGACACCGCCTCCGATCACGACGACACGGGTGGTGGACTTCATGGCTGACCTCCTGTCAAAACTCTGGCACAGTCTCAGAGCGGGCGCTTGGCGGCAACCGCCTGCAAACGACACCAGATGTCGGGATCAAGGCAAGTCGATGTTGAAGAGTCTTCTCAGGCGGTTGCGGCAGGCAACGCGACGCATGCATTTCAGGGTGATCGGTGTCGCGGTTCTGACCTTAGTCGCTCTGGCGCTGTCGCGTTTCCTGGCGCCTCTGACCCCGGCGTGGCTGGGTGAGCGGATCGGTGCGGGATCGGTCGACACTATTCTCCAGACGCTGGCCTCCTCCATGCTGGCGGTGACGATCTTTTCGCTGACCATCATGGCGGGCGCGCTGCAGGCGGCGGCGGCGAACTGGACGCCGCGCAGTCACCTGGTGTTGCGGCAGGACACGATCACGCAGGGCGTGCTGTCGAATTTTCTTGGCGCGTTCATCTTTTCGCTGCTGGGGATCGTCATGCGCGCTGCCGGGCTGTTCGATGACCGCGAAATCGTGGCGCTGTTCCTGATGGCGCTTGGCGTCGTCGTTTTGGTGGTCGTGTCGCTGATCCGGTGGATCGTGCATCTGGAAGGGCTGGGCAGCCTGACATTCACCGCCTCCCGGCTGGAGGCGGAGGCCGCGACGTCCGTGCGGCGCGCGGCGCAGGCGCCTTGTCACGGGGCGCATCCCTTTGATCCGTCCGGTGCGCAGGTGCCGGAGGGCGCGCTGAAGATTCGGGCGACAAAGTCCGGCTATCTTCAGCAGATGTTCGAATATGCGATCCAGAGCGAGGCGGAAGAACGCGACCTTTGCGTATATGTGCCGGTCCCTGTCGGGGGATATGTCCTGGAGGGGCAGGTTATCGCCCATGTCTCCGGAACCGATGAGCTTGACCTGACAGCTGAAACCGTGCTGCGCGAAAGCCTGCCGCTGGGCGCCGACCGCAGCTTTGAGGAGGATCCCGTATTCGGCGTTGTCGTCCTGTCTGAGGTTGCGGTGCGGGCGCTGTCGCCGGGTGTCAATGATCCCGGGACGGCCATCGACGTGATCTACCGGCTTGCGCGCGTTCTGGCGCCCGCGCGGGTCGGTGCGATGGACGAGCCGGAGAATGACCGGCTCTGGGCCTGTCCGCTGAACGCGGAGGCGTTGATCGGGTGTGCCTTCGACCCCGTGGCGCGCGATGCAGGGAATGCGCTGGAAGTTCATGAGGCGCTGCAAATCGCCCTTGGGGAACTGGCGGATGTGGTGGAGGATCGCCACATGCAGCGTGCCGTGCGAGAGGTGGCCCGGCGGTCTCTGGCACGAGCCGAACAGAGCATCACCTTCGCCGAGGATCTGGCCCGGTTGCGCGCGGCCAAGCGCGCGGGCCCGCTGCCCTAA
>CAZRZN010000192.1:0-8623 GCA_964604565.1 uncultured Rhodobacterales bacterium | reverse complement strand
CTGATTGTCCGGTCAGGCGCGCATCCCGATGATGCGGAGGCGATTGTTGATGACATCCTGGCCATGCGGCAACTGGCGCAAGCCGTTCTGGCGGACGCGACAGGCGGGCCGGAGCTGCTGGTCGAAGGGGATGGACCGCATGTTCTGGCGTGGCGCGAATGGATCGGTCCCGCGGAGGTGGACGAGACGCCGGACGGATTTTCCCGTCATGAGGTGACCGAACTGGTCGAGGCGCTGCGCGACCCGCGCGTGGCGCTGCCCACGGGCGGCAGCATGCTGATCGAACCCACCTCCGCGCTGGTGGCGGTGGACATCAATACCGGTGGGGATACCTCGCCGGCTGCGGGCCTGAAGGCGAACATCGCGGCTTTTCGCGATTTGCCGCGACAGTTGCGGCTGCGCGGCCTTGGCGGGCAAATCGTCATCGATCCCGCCCCCGTGACGAAAAAGGATCGCCGCCAGCTTGAAAGCGTTCTGAAGGCGGCGCTCAAGCAGGACCGCACCGAAACCGTGGTCGCGGGCTGGACGGTGCTGGGCCTTTTGGAGTTGCAACGCAAGCGCGACAGGGTGGCGCTGAAGGAGTTGATATGAGCTGTCCGATCTGTGCACGAAAGAGCGATGAGAAATTCCGCCCTTTCTGCTCACGGCGCTGCGCCGATGTGGATCTGGCGAAATGGTTGGGCGGTAGCTATGCCATCCCTTCGGACGATCCCGAAGATCTGGAAGAGGCCGCGCAAGCCGCTGCCGAGGAAGAACGGAAACCCCATTGATGTTTGACGCCGCTCTGCTGCACGAAATCCGCGACCGCTTTGCCCATGTGGACGAATGTCCCTTTACCGGAAAGCGGATATTCTTTGAGAATGCCGGCGGTGCCCTGACCCTGAAATCGGTGGTGGAAACATCGACTCGGTTCGCGGCAATTCCGGACAATCAGGGGCGGGACAATCCCGCCTCCGCCGCGTTGGTCGCCGTGATCAATGAGGCGCGAGCAGACGTGCGCAGTTTTTTCAACGCAGAAGGCGGCGCCGTGATCGTCGGCGAAAGCGGAACCGAACTGCTGTTCCGCCTGATCCGGGATGCCTGCCTGGGCGCAGGACCGGGCGTTGCGCTGGGATCCAGCGTGGAGCATCCGGCCTCGCGCAGCGCCATGGCGCGCTGGGCCGAAGTGGCGGGACAGCGGCATGTTCTGATCCCCCATGACGACGCGACGGGACAGGTGACGGCCGCTGCCTATGCCGCGCATGTCACGCCCGATACGGCGGTTGCCACGATCCTTCACACGTCGCCGGTGACCGGCATGGCCATGGATCTGCCCGGCATTGCGGACGCCATCCGTGACGTCGCGCCGGATGCGTTTATCATTGTCGACGGCATCCAGCACGCCTGTCACGGCCATATCGATGTGGCGGGCGCGGGCGTGGACGGCTATGTTGTCTCTCCCTACAAGGTCTTTTCGCGGCATGGATACGGCGTCGCATGGGCGTCCGACCGGTTGACCGCGCTGGCCCACGACTCGTTGGTGGGTGGGCCGGAGGGCAACTGGGAACTGGGCACACGCGACACCGGCGCCTATGCGACCTTTTCCGAGGTGGTGCGCTACTTTGACTGGCTTGGGGCGCAGGTGTCGGATTTGGATGCGCGGCCTGCGCGGCTGGCCGCGGCACGCGATGCGATCCATGCCCATGAGGCGGCGCTGACACAGGCGATGATCCATGGAACCGACAATCTGCCGGGCCTCGCGGATCTCCCCGGTGTCATCATCGTCGGCGGCCCGGACAATCCGTCGCGCGAAGGGTTGGTGAGTTTCTGGGCGGAGGGGCGCGCGTCGCCGGAAATCGTCGAGGCGCTGAACGCAGAGGGCATCCGCACCCACACGCGCAAGGCCGATCACTATTCCGGCAACATCCTGACACCCTTGGGCCAGACGGATTGCATCCGCGTGTCGCTGGGCCATTACAACAGCCTCGAAGAAGTGCGCGCCTTTCTTTCCGTGATGCAGGGCATCCTCGACTGAGCCTGTGCGGCTGGACAAGAGACGCCGCCCGTGCTGGGTTGGGTCGAGGAGCGGCATGACGTGACAGACCCTACCGCAAAGACCAGCCCCCGGATCGAGCCTATCGGGCTGGACGGCGTGATCGTGCGCTTTGCAGAGGCACTGTCGGAACCTGCCAACCGCGCAGCACTGGCCTTTTGCGCAGCGGTTAAGGCGGACCTGCCCGAGGGGGTCGAGGAAATGTCGACCTCGCTTGTGTCGACCTATCTGCGGTTCGATCCTCTGCACGTCTCTCTGGAATCTCTTACGACCATCCTGACCGAACGGCTGGCGGCGGAGGACTGGTATGCCGCGCCGCTGCCGGAGGGGCGCAGGCTGCTGCACATTCCGACGGTCTATGGCACGGATCTCGCCCCGCAGCTGGAGGAGGCCGCGCAGGCGGCAGGCCTGAGCGTCGAGGAGGCCGTAAAGTCGCTTTCCGAGGCGCGGGTGCGGGTCAAGGCCATCGGTTTCGCGCCCGGGCAGCCCTATCTTGGCACGCTGCCCGCAGCTTGGGACATTCCACGCCAGACCGGCCTGACCCCGCGCGTGCCCGTCGGCGCGCTGGTGGTGGCCATCCGGCAATTCGTCCTGTTCGCCGTATCTGCCCCGACCGGCTGGCGCCATGTCGGGCAGACGGCTGCGCCGCTGTATCAGCCAGAAAGCGACGACCCGTTCCTGTTGCGCCCGGGTGACGAAGTCATCTTCGAGGCAGTAGACCGCGAGGCGTGGGACAGGCTCCGGGCGGACCCGGCTGGTGGCATCCGCAAGGACGCCCTGCCATGAGCGCGCTGGAGATCCTTCAGGCCGGGCCGGGGGTCACCGTGCAGGATAGCGGCAGACCCGGGTTCATGTCGCTGGGCCTGTCGCGGGGAGGGGCTTCGGATCGGCTGGCGCTGGCCGAAGGGGCGGCACTGCTGAAATTGCCGGTCGGCACCGCGCTGGAACTGGCGGGCTTTGGCGGCCG
The DNA here is from genome assembly GCA_964604565.1 of uncultured Rhodobacterales bacterium. Taxonomy (GTDB): domain Bacteria; phylum Pseudomonadota; class Alphaproteobacteria; order Rhodobacterales; family Rhodobacteraceae; genus CAZRZN01. The sequence goes on along the minus strand of CAZRZN010000192.1, from coordinate 5,624 downwards.
TTTCCGCGCGCAAAGATCCTGCCGGATCGCTTTGACCGGGGCGCCGATGCGGGCCACGCTGGATGGCGCGCCCCTGACGTGGAACGCCAGCCATGCCATGGCCTCGGGCGCCGTCTTGGAGATCGGTGGCGCGCTGCGCGGTGTCTATGGCTACCTGACGATCGGCGGCGGGTTCGATCTGCCAGAGGAGCTGGGCGCGCGGTCGGCGCATCTGGCTGCGGGGCTGGGGCACCTGTTGCAGGCCGGAGAGACGGTCCCGCTGGGGGACGACACCGGGCGCGTGACAGGTCTCACATTGTATGCGCAGTCGCGGTTCGACGGCGGGGCGCTGCGGGTGTTGCCAAGTCTTCAGACCGACCTCTTCCCCGAAGATATGCGCGCCCGGTTCACGACGGAGGATTTCACCCGCGACAGCCGGGGCAACCGCATGGGTATGCGTCTGAAACCCTCGGGGGCCGGATATGGCCTTGAGACCGGGCAGAGCATCGTCTCGGAGGTGATCACGCCCGGCGACATCCAGATTCCGGGTGACGGAGCACCCTATATCCTGCTGTATGAATGTCAGACCACCGGGGGTTATCCCCGGATCGGGACGGTCATTCCCGCCGATCTGCCGCGCGTTGCGCAAAGCGCGCCGGGCGCGTGCCTGCGGTTCCGCTTCGTCACCCGCGCAGAGGCGCTGGAGGCAGAGGCCAGCTATCGCCGCACGCTAAAGGCCCTGCCCGGGATGGTCCGGCCCCTTGTGCGCGACCCGGCCGACATGCCGGACCTTCTGTCCTATACATTGATCAGCGGCGTCACTGCCGGAGAGGAGCTCGAATGACCACTGTCGATCTCAACGCGGATATGGGCGAAAGCTTTGGCCCATGGGTGATGGGGCAAGATCCCGCCCTGCTGGAGGTCGTGACCTCCGCCAATGTGGCCTGCGGGTTTCATGCCGGGGACTGGGACGTGATGGCAGAGACCATGGCCACCGCGACAGCGCAGGGTGTGGGGATCGGCGCGCATCCGGGGTTTGCGGACCTGCAAGGCTTTGGCCGGCGGCGGATGCATCTGCCGGAGGCCAGCCTGCGCCACATGGTCCAGTATCAGCTGGGCGCGGCCCTGGGCATGGCGCGGGCCGCCGGTGCCGAGGTGCGGCATCTGAAATTGCATGGCGCCCTGTCGAACATGGCCTCAGAGGACGAAGCCCTTGCAGAGGCCTGCTACGGGGCCGCTCTGGAGATTGCGCCGGAGATCATCGTAATGGTTCTGGCTGCGACAGCCCAGCAGCGCGTGGTGGAACGTCTCGGCTGCCTTTGGTCGGGAGAGATCTTTGCCGACCGCGCCTATAACGCGGATGCGACGCTCGTGGACCGGCGCCTTCCGGGGGCCGTGTTGCACGACCCGGAGACGGCGGCGCCCCGGATTGTAAAGATGGTGCAGGCGGGCGCGATCCTGCCTGATACAGGCGATCCGATCCCGGCCGGGATCGACACGATCTGCCTGCATGGCGACGGCGCGACGGCCCTGCCCATGGCTCGTGCGGTGCGGACGGCGTTGGAGGCGGCCGGCATCACGGTCGCCAGATTTCAGGGTCGCCGGGGGCCGCTCACCTGATGCGCGCGGCAGCACTCTGGCAGGGACAGGCTGGAAACCGGCGTGGCTCTGCGGATTGCCGCCTTGCGCGCGTCCGAGAGGCAACTTGGAATGGCACTGGGTCATGCGGTGCCGCCATGTCGATCATCGATCCGGATCAGCCGCCCGGCCGCGCCTTTCGACCGCTGCGCCACAGCCGGTTCCGCAGCTTGCGCAGATAGACCATGATCGTCCGAAAAGGTTCTTGGCGGTCGTAGAACCGCAGATCGTGCAGGTCCGTCCGCGATGAGCGTTGCCCGGCAAGACATGGCGTTGCGATATAGAACCGAATGGCGGGAACCTGCGTGCGGACCATATTGAAAGCCCCGTCAAAGAACATCGCTCCGCCTTGCGGATGGCCGGACGGGCGCGAACGGGCCACGGCAAGATAGTCATGAAACCCGCGGATGCCGTCACCGCGCACGGCGTAAAACTGCGCCCCAAGCGTGTCACCGTCCCAAGGCGACAGGCCAACCCGATCCGAGGGAGGCGTGGTGGGTTCGAGATACCCAAGCGAGGCCATGGTCCAGTCGCTGGATTTCAAGTCCTCGAGAACGGTCTTGACGCTATCGGCCGCGAAATCGTTGAGATGCAGGTCATCCTCGCAGACCAGAATACGCTCGAAGCCGTTGTCGAGGGCGTCTTTCATCACGCGGGTTTGCGAAATGAAATTCCCGAGAGAGCCGATAGACGGAAACTCTTCCTTGTTTGTCGGGCGGGTGGCCTCGAAAAACCGGATCTTGCCGTTCGGAATTGCAACACCCACACGCGCGAACTCTGCGACAGTCTCCTGCCGGCGATCCGATCTGTTCGGAAGATTGACAATGTAAACCTGATCGAACCAGTCGAAGAGTTCTGCAAAGCTCATAATCGGTGACCCTTGGTCATGACGCGCGTAAGGGCGATACCATCCGGGTCATGCAAAGCAAAAGGCTTCTCACCTCAAGTTGCGATTATTCCGTGGTTCTGGCAACGGTGTTCACCGTGTTTGCCCATTGTTGCTGGATAGGGGCGGGGCGCCTTGCGCAGAGTTGCGTTCAGCATGGGGTGATGCGCAAACTTTGCCGCAGGGTAGTACGGGCGGCTTCCCGAAACACCTGTTTTCAGGTCGGGGCGTGCCACGTCACCGGTGATAGCTCTCGATCAGCGCGACCTCGGCACTGGAGCCGAGGACGACCGGCACGCGCTGATGCGGGCCCGTGGGCCGCAATTCAAGGATCCGCTGGGTGCCGGTGGATGCGGCACCGCCCGCCGCCTCGACGATCATGGCCATCGGGTTCGCCTCGTACATAAGGCGCAATCTTCCTCCCATGTCGCGGTTGTCGGCATCCCGTGGATAAAGGAACACGCCGCCGCGCGTCAGGATGCGGTGAACCTCGGCCACCATGGAGGCGGTCCAGCGCATGTTGAACCCCTTGCTCCTTGGACCATCGGGGCCTGTGAGACAGTCCTCCACATAGGCGAGGATGGGCGCCTCCCAGAAACGGCGGCGCGATGCGTTGATGGCGAATTCCGCGGTTTCCTTCGGGATCTTCATGTCAGGATGCGTCAATCGGAATTCGCCGGTTCCCGTCTGGCAGTCAAAGCCGTTCACGCTGTCGCCCAGCGTCAGAACCAGATGGGTCGAAGGACCGTAAATCGCATAGCCTGCGCAGATCTGGTCCGTGCCGGGGCGCAAAACATCGCGGTCGCCATCCGCCCGGACCTGCATGATCGAAAAGATCGTTCCGACCGACAGGTTCACATCCAGATTGGACGACCCGTCCAAGGGATCGAAATACAGCAGGTAATCGCCTTTTTCAGGGGGCTTCAGCCAGGTGACCTCTTCGATCTCTTCCGATATCAGCGCGGCCAGATGAGGGCTGTTGGTGCAAATCCGGCTGAAGACATCATTCGCAATGAGATCCAGCGGCTTTTGCTGTTCACCCTGCACATTGACGTTGTCCGATGAGCCGAGATCCCCTGCGAAGGCGGCGTTGCGGATCCGGTCCGAAATGACGCGGCAGGCTGACCCAACGTCTTCGATGAGAAAGACAAGGCTTGGGTCCAGTGTCGCGTGCTGCGTCAGATACCGCCGCAGTGTGAGGCCGGTCACGTCGCGTATCCGATTGTCGCCTCAACAGCCTTTTTCCATGCCGTGTATTTCGCGTCTCTTGTGTCGGCAGGCATCGCGGGATCAAAGCGCGCCTCTGCAGACCAATCCGCGGCAAAGGTCTGCATGTCCGGCAACAATCCGGATTGCCGCCCGGCGAGCCATGCGGCCCCCATCGCCGTGGTTTCCAGTAGATGCGGGCGCTCCACCGGTGCGCCAATTATGTCCGACAGAAACTGCATTGCAAAGCGTGATGCGCTCATGCCGCCATCGACCCGCAGCGCGGTGCGGCTTGCGCCGGACCAGTCGGCGGTCATGGCTTCCAGCAGATCGCGCGTCTGAAAGCCGACGCTTTCCAATGCGGCCCGGGCGAATTCCTCGGGGCCGGAATTGCGTGTCAGACCAAAGATCGCGCCGCGGCATTCGGCGTTCCAGTAGGGCGCGCCGAGCCCGGTAAAGGCCGGCACAAGGATCACCTCCTGTGACGGATCGGCCTTTTCCGCGAGCGGTTGCGTCTCGCGCGCCTCTCGGATGATCTTGAGCCCGTCGCGGAGCCATTGCACGACGGCCCCCGCGATGAAGATCGACCCCTCAAGGGCATAGGTCGGCTTGCCGTCCAGTTGATAGGCAATAGTTGTCAGCAACCGGTTCTGCGACCGGACCGGGGTTTCGCCGGTGTTCAGCAGAGCAAAGCAGCCCGTCCCGTAGGTGGATTTCAACATGCCGGGTTCAAAGCAGGCCTGCCCGACCGTTGCCGCCTGCTGATCGCCTGCGATCCCGCGGATCGGGATGGGTCTGCCGAAGAGGTCAGGGCGGGTTTCGCCAAAGTCATCGGCACAGTCGCGGACTTCGGGCAGCATGGACATGGGAATCCCGAGGCGGTCGCAGATCGTGGCGGACCAGCGTCCCTTGCGGATATCGTAAAGCATGGTGCGCGCGGCATTGGTGGCGTCGGTGACATGCAGTTTGCCGCCCGTCAGGTTCCAGACCAGCCAACTGTCGACCGTGCCAAAGATCAGCTCACCCGCTTCGGCGCGGGCGCGGACGCCTTCGACATTGTCGAGAATCCAGGCCAGCTTCGTCCCGGAAAAATACGGGTCGAGAAGCAGGCCGGTGCGGTCCGTGACGGTGTCCTCGAAACCCTCGGCCTTGAGGCTCCGGCACAGGTCAGACGTGCGCCTGTCTTGCCAGACAATGGCGTTGTAGACGGGTTTGCCGGACTTGCGGTCCCAGACCAGCGTCGTTTCGCGCTGGTTGGTGATCCCGATGGCGGAAATCTCCGCGGTGCCCTGGCCGGCCTTTTCGATCACCGAACGGCATGTTGCGGCGGTTGTGGACCACAGATCCGACGCGTCGTGTTCGACCCACCCACTGGCGGGGTAATGCTGATCGAATTCCTCCTGTGCGGAGGCGACGATGGACAGGGATGTGTCGAACAGGATGGCGCGCGTCGATGTCGTGCCTTGATCGATCGCGAGAATATGGGTCATGGGTCTGCCTCACCGGGATGGCGGCCAGGTCGGCCTGAGTATCATTCGAAGATGGGGGGAGACGGGTTGCCGGGGCCTGTGACAAGGCCCCGGCATTGAAGTCAGGCTTACTGCCAGGACTTGATCAGCTCGTCATAGGAGACGGTGATCGGCTCTTCGTCCTCGACCTCGAGCTTGGGGTAGGGCGCGCCCGGCTGTGCGAACCAGTATTCGGCGTCGCGCTCTTCGTTCAGCATCGGGCCGATGTCACCCTGAACGCCTGCGCGCTCAAGCCGTTCCAGAACACGCTCCTGATCGGCACAAAGCGAATCCAGCGCCGCCTGAGGTGTCTTGGCACCGGACATCGCGTCGCCGATGTTCTGCCACCAAAGCTGTGCCAGCTTCGGGTAGTCAGGCACGTTGGTGCCGGTGGGCGACCACTGGAC
>CAZRZN010000191.1:0-8659 GCA_964604565.1 uncultured Rhodobacterales bacterium | reverse complement strand
CATAGTCGGAGGTATTTGCAACATGCGCGCGGAATGCGGCCAGCGCCTGTTCCGCCGCCGGTTTGGGTGTGTCGCGCGAGGGTGTTTCGGCCGTTGCGGGCGGCGCGCTTTCGCCGCTGCCGACTCGCGGGGCCATCAAAGCCTTTTCAACGCTCCCTGAGCCGCAGACCGCACAGGCGACGTGGCCCGAGGCCTGAAGCTTGTCGAAAGCCGCTGCCGATTGAAACCAGCTGTCGAACTGGTGTCCATCGGGACATTTAAGGCTGTAGTGGATCATCCTCGCGCTCCGTTAGATGACAAACCGCAATATAAGGGTATCTTTCCCGCGTTCAAGTTTGCTTAAGGCTCGGGCAGAAGGCGAAGAATGGGTGTCACGAGGTCCTGAAGGTCCGCTTCTTGCCGCAGCGCGGCTTGGGCCGCGACCCCGGCGGCGATCTGTGCATCGGCCGTGGTGAGGCCACGCAAGGCTTCGGCAAGGCTGTTGGCGTCCCGGATCTGGCTGGCGGCGTCCGTCTGGGTGAGGCGTGCGAAGGCCGCAGCGAAGTTTCGCGTGTCCGGCCCGTGGATCAGGGCCGCCCCAAAGGCTGCCGGTTCATAGGGTGTGTGTCCGCCCCGGTCACGGAGTGTGCCACCGATAAAGACGCGGCCAGAGCACGCATACCATCGTGGCATTTCGCCCAGAGTGTCCGCCAGGTAGACATCGACGTTTCCGGGAGCCGCGCCGCTGCTGCGACGGGCATATGACAGCCCTTGGCGGCGGATCTCCTCGATGATGTCATCGGCCCGTTGCGGGTGCCGTGGGGCGATGATCAGGCGCAGGCCGGGATCGACCCGTCGCAGCATGGCATGGGCCGTGAGCACAACCTCCTCCTCCCCTTCATGGGTTGAGGCGGCAAGCCAAGTCCTGTCGCGTTGAAAGGTCTGGTCGACGTCAGGATCTGCGGTGGGCAGGGCCGCGTCGTAAAAGGCTTTCAGGTCCATGACAGGCCCCGTGGCAGCTGGCGACAGGCCGAGGGCCAGCAAACGCTCTGCCGAAGCTGTGTCCTGAGCGGAGGCAAATCGCACGCGGCCCAGAAGCCGTCTGGCGAGACGGGGAAAGCGCGCCCATGTGCCTGCGGTTCCCGCGCTCATGCGCGCTCCTGCAAGGATGATGGGACCGGGGCAGGTGAGAAACCGATTTGGCCAGATCTCTGCCTCCAATGCGACATGCGCGCAGACCTGCCACTCCTGCATGATGCGGCGGGTCGGAAGATGCAGATCGACCGGTGCGAGGCGGACGGTGACGCCTTGCAAGTGCCAGTTTTCGGCTAGCCGGACACCGCTGGGCGTATTGGCGGTGATCAGCCAGCGGAGGCGGGGCCGCAATGGGATGAGCTTTTCAAGCACTGGTTTGATCGAGGCCAGTTCGCCATTCGAAGCGCCATGCAGCCAGACATGCGGTCCGCCCGGCGCTTCGCCCGGCGACAGTCGCGCGCGCAAAGCCTGAAGACCGCCTTTACGGAGGGCACGCAAGAGCGTGGCCGTGGCGAAGAGGCTGATCAGAACACGATAGAAAATCACGGTGCGTGCATAGTTCCCGATGGAGGTCTACGGAGGTCCGATAAGCTGCCCTGCCACGCCTTGGCAAGGCCGGTGCGCCTTGATCCGCCGACCAAAGGTTGCCAAAGGCGGGTCTGTCGTCAAATGCCCCTGCTGCCCATGACGCGCCGAGTTGCGATCTCTCAAAGTGGGTGGATATGACTGTCTCGCTTGAGGTTTCACGCCAGACTTTGTCATGCTTGGCGAGCGGCGGTAATTGTCTTTATACGATAATAGTGAGAGAATACCTGTCGTATTCAAAATCATGATGCCACAAATCCGATCTTTCAACAGGGCGTTGAGCATTGTTTTGACTTTGCATCGAGTCAGTAGGAAGTGCTGACATCGCGGGACTTTTCCTTCCGCTTTAAATCGATCGCTTATAGTGATTGAAATCAGATAGTTATGTGCTGACCTCAAGGTCCGCACGAGCGTTTTCCGTATTGTGGAGCACAACTGGTCCATCGCGCATGCTGGGCTCGATCTCAGGTGTGACATTATTTAATCTGAAGTGTCTCAGATGCTTGCGTAGGTTTTCTGATCGAAAATTTCAAGAAAGCCGAACTGGGGACGCAGATCTAGCGTGAAGGTGCCTTCGGATGCCTGCGATCTTGAATTCAGACCCGACAAGAAAAAGAGCGCGTTCCGGGCGGTTCCCGAAACACGCTCCCACTGTGAACGGTGACCCTCGGCCGCTTATATCACACCATGAGCCAGCGTGGCTCTGCCAGGATCGCGGCGTAGCGTGCCAGAAAACGTGCGGCATCCGCGCCGTTGATCACCCGATGATCGTAGCTGAGGTCCAGCGGCACCATGGGAACAGGTTTGGGCGTATCGCCCTTCCAGACCGTGATGGTTTCGGTGCGCGTGATACCAAGGATTGCAACCTCGGGCGGGTTCACGATCGGTGTGAAGCCGATGCCGCCTATGCCGCCGAGGCTTGAGATCGACATGGAGGCGCCGCCCATTTCATCCGGGCCTAGTTTGCGCGCCTGCGCGCGCCCTGCCAGTTCCGCGATCTCTCCGGCGATTTGCCAGAGGCCCTTCTTCCCGGCGTCCCGAACAACTGGCACCATCAGGCCGTGCGGCGTATCGACGGCGATGCCAATGTGAACGTAGTCCTTCAGGATCAGCGTCTTGCCGTCGGGTGACAAGGATGCGTTGAACTTCGGAAACTCCGTCAGGCACCGCGCGAGAGTCGCGACGTGGAAGGCCAGTGCCGTCAGCTTGACGCCCTGCGCGGCGGAATCTGCCTTCCAAGAGGACCGCAGGCTTTCGATGGCGGAGATGTCCGCGCGGTCGTGGTGTGTGACCTGCGGGATCAGCGCGTTCGCGGCGCCAAGGTTGCGCGCCGCGGCCTGCGCGAAACGGCTGGTCGGTTCCTCATGGACCGGGCCGTGGGCGGAATGATCGACCTCCCAATAACTGGTGTCGCTTCCGGCGCCGCGTGCCGGCGCGCTGGTCTGCGCTGGACGGGCGTCAAGATCCTCGCGCCCGATGGTTGTGCGGCCAAGGTCGCGCGCGAGTTGTTCGAGGTCGATACCACGGTTGCCGGCAAGCGTGCGGACCGAGGGGGAGGCAATGATGTCTGACATGATGCTTACCAGCTTGCCGAGATATATTGGGTTTCCATGAATTCGAGCATGCCTTCATGGCCACCCTCGCGTCCGAGGCCGGATTGCTTGGTCCCGCCGAAGGGCGCGGCCGGGTCCGAAACCAGACCGCGGTTGAGACCGACCATGCCGTAGTCGAGGCGTTCGCACACCTGCAAGGCGCGTTTGAAATCCTCGGAAAACACATAGGCGACAAGGCCGTATTCCGTGTCGTTCGCGCGGCGGATGATCTCTTCCTGATCCTTGAAGGTCTGGATCGCGGCCACGGGGCCAAAGATCTCGTCCTTCACGCATTCCGCGTCTTCGGAGACGTTCGACAAGACTGTGGGCGGATAGAAATAGCCCTTGCCGTCGGGGATCGTGCCGCCGCATTCGATGCGCGCGCCCTTGGCGACGGCATCGGCGACGAATTCGCCAACCTTGTCGCGGGTCTGTGCATTGACCAGCGGGCCGACATCGACGGTCGGATCCGTCCCGTCGCCGACCTTGAGCGCCGACATGCGTTCGGTCAGGCGCCGGGTGTATTCCTCGGCCACGTCTTCGTGGACGTAGATGCGGTTTGCGGCGGTGCAGGCCTCGCCCAGATTGCGCATCTTGGCCAGCATCGTGCCTTCGACGGCGGTATCCATGTCGGCGTCGTCGAAAACGATGCAGGGGGCGTTTCCGCCCAGTTCCATCGCGGGTTTCAGCACCTGATCTGCCGCACCCTTCAGCAAGGTGCGCCCGACTTGCGTTGATCCCGTAAAGGACACGACGCGGACGCGCGGGTCATGCATCATGTGATCCACCAGAGCACCGGTGCGGCGCGACGGCAGGACGTTGACGAGGCCAGCGGGGACGCCCGCCTCTTCCAGCAGCGGCATGAGCGCGAGCATCGTCAGCGGCGTCTCCGAGGCCGGTTTGATGATCACGCCGCAACCTGCGGCGAGGGCCGGGGCGATCTTGCGAGTGCCCATCGCGGCCGGGTAGTTCCACGGCGTGACCAGCACCGCCAGTCCGGCGGGCTTGTGCTGAACGATGATGCGCGCGCCGGAGGCCGGTGCGTGGGTGATCAGACCATCCGCGCGCACGGCCTCTTCGGCGAACCAGCGAAAGAATTCGGCGGCATAGGTCGCCTCGCCCATCGCGTCCGTGCGGGCCTTGCCGTTTTCCAGCGTGATGAGATGGGCGAAGTCTTCCAGCCGCGCGGTCATCAGTTCCCAGGCCTTGCGCAGGACTTCGGAACGTTGGCGCGGGGTGCGCGCGGCCCAGTCGGCCATCGCGGTTTCCGCAGCATCAAGGGCCGCCGTTGCATCGGCGATCTCCGCCGAAGCGACCGAGGCAATCACATCTTCGGTCGCGGGGTTCAGCACATCAAAGCGCGCACCTTCGGCGCCCGGGCGAAAGGCGCCGCCGATATAAAGATCGGTTGGCAGCGCATCGAGAATCTGGGTCGGGGCGTTCATTTGGACCTCCTGAAAAGGGTCAGAGCAGTTGGCGGAGCGGATGCTCCAGCCGACCGGCGAACTCGGAAATCAGCGATACCGCAGCAGGGGCAGCGAGCTGCGTCGCGTCACATTCCAGCGTCAGTGACAGCCCGTCACCGGTCGACGTTAGGGACATTGTCGGGGCCTCCTCGGCGCCGAGCGACACCTGCGTTACTCGGGTCCGGCGCAGGTCGCGCAGGATCAGATCCGGAACGCCGTCGTCGATCTCGATGACGGTGCCCAGCGGGCCCTTCGGCGCGTGGAACATGCGCCGTGTCGCATTGTGTTCCACTACGATAACAGGGCTATCCGTTCCAAGGCAAGACGCGGCAAGACCGGCGAGCAATGCCTCTGAGTCGCCAAGATTGGCCGTCTCCGCAGCCCAAACGGCAAACCCGGTAAAGCCTTCGGCGGGAAGATCCGCGGTCAGGCGTCGGCTGGCTGCGGCCGTGGCACCGGGCCGGGCCGCTTCTGCTTCTTCGGGCATCGCCTTCAGCACGTCGATATCCTTGACGTGATAAGGCTGGGGGTATCCGGCCGTGACAAGACGGGACAGATCCAGCCCTTGTTCCAGCGCAAGGCGCCGCGCCTTTGGCGAGGCGAGGATGCGCCCGCCCGCGGTCGGGGGGACGGCAGGCGCAGCCGGTGCCGGGGAGGGCCGCTGAGCAGCTTTCGCCGGGGCTGGGGCCGCCGGTTTTTCCGCGGCGTCGGCGCTGGCAGGCGCCGGGCTGCTGCCCTTGGCGCTGCGCGTGACCGTCTGCGCCGGAGCCTCGGCGCTGATGATGGCGATGACCTGTCCCGTGGGTACGTCCTCGCCCGATTCGGCAAGGCAGGCCGCAAGATAGCCGTCAAACCCCGCGGGAACCTCCATCGTGCTCTTGTCGGTTTCCACCTCGAAAAGCGGATCGTCGGCGCCCACCGTGGCGCCCGGCTCCACAAGCCAGCCGACAAGCAGACCGCTGTCCTGTGCCATGCCAAGCGTCGGCATGATCACCTCCCTGCCTTTTGGCAGGTCCTCTGTCTGGGCGCCGGCGGGCTCGGGACTGACTTCGGTTGCCGAAGCCTCCGTCGCGGCGTCCGCCTCGGGCGAGTCGGTGATCCGAGCGATGACATTGCCCACCGGGATCTCGTCTCCTTCTCCGGCGACGACGCCCGACAGATACCCCGCGCCCTGCGCCTCGACTTCCATGGTGGCCTTGTCGGTTTCCACCTCGAAGAGCACATCGCCCGCGGCCACTTCGTCGCCGGGGGACTTGTGCCAGGCCACGATCACGCCGGTTTCCTGCGCCATTCCCAGCGCAGGCATGATGACGTCAAGCGGCATGGATCATCTCCCCGGCGCAGAGCATCCGCGCCTTTTCCGCCACGCCCTCGGGCGTGGGCACCGTGATATCCTCAAGCGCGGGGGAGAATGGGACCGGAACGTCCATCGCGCCCATGCGCAGGACGGGCGCGTCAAGGTGATAAAATGCCTTTTCGTTGATCCGGCTGGCGATCTCGCCGGTCACTCCGTAACTCTGGTGGCCTTCGTCGACCACGATCACCCGGCTGGTCTTTTTCGCCGAGGCAAGCAGGGTTTCCGTGTCCAGCGGGACGATCGTGCGCGGGTCGATAACCTCTGCGCTGATTCCGTCGGCCTCGAGCAGCGCGGCGGCTTTTTCGCAGACCTGCACCATCGACGAGGTGGCGATCAGGGTGATGTCGGTCCCCTCGCGCTTGATGTTCGCCTCGCCGAAGGGGATCAGGTATTCTTCTTCCGGCACCGGCGCCTTTTCCTGATACATCAGCTTGTCTTCGAAGATGACGACAGGATTGTTGTCGCGGATGGCGGTCTTCATCAGGCCCTTCGCCTCATAGGCCGAGGATGGCATGGCCACCTTCAGACCCGGAATATGCGCGACCAGGGCATGCAGCGACTGCGAGTGCTGCGCGGCAGAGCGCCGCGTCGCGCCCATGTTGGTGCGCAGGACCATCGGCACCTGGAGCTTGCCGCCCGACATGTAATGCTGTTTCGCGGCCTGATTACAGAGCTGATCCATGACCAGATAGATGAAATCGCCGAACATCAGGTCGACCACCGGCCGTGTGCCGGTCATCGCGGCGCCGACGGCAAGGCCGACAAAGCCCGGCTCGGAAATCGGCGTGTCCACGACACGACCGGTGCCGAATTCCTCGACCAGACCGGCCAGCACCTTGAACGGTGTGCCGGCCTCGGCCACGTCCTCGCCGATGATAAAGACGGTTTCGTCGCGGCGCATCTCTTCGGCCAGCGCCTCGTTTACGGCCTGCGACAGGGTGATATTACGCATGGCTTGTCCTCCTCAGGCGCTGACGACTTTGATGGCGTGCGGAATGTCGGTGAAGACATGCATGTCCACCTCATCCTCGGGCGGGTAGGGCGCATCCAGTGCGTATTGCACCGCATCGGCCGCATCCTTTTCGATTTCCTTGTTCATCGCCTCGACCTCGTCTTCGGTCGCGATGCCCTGTTCGACCAGCCAGCCGCGCATCCGCACGATCGGATCGCGGTTGTCCTTCCAGTCTTTTTCCTCATCCTTGGCACGGTAGTATTCGCGGTTGATGTCTCCAACGTGATGGCCGTGGTAGCGATAGGTCATCAGTTCGATGAAGAACGGGCCCTCGCCCTTGCGCGTCCGCTCGACCAGACGCCGGGTCAGCTCGTTGACCGCCAGAACGTCCTGACCGTCGACCTGGTGCGATTCTATGCCAAAGGCCTCCGCGCGTTTCAGGATCGATCCGGCGGCAATCTCCGCCGTGGCGGTATATTCGGAATAGCCGTTGTTCTCACAGGCGTAGATCACCGGCAGGTTCCAGAGCGCTGCCATGTTCATGACCTCGTACCACAGGCCCTGCGCCGTCGCGCCATCGCCGAAAAAGCAGACCGCGACATCCTTCTTGCCCAGCATCTTGGCGGTAAAGGCCGCGCCGGTGGCGATGCCCATGGACCCGCCGACGATGGCGTTCGCGCCAAGGTTGCCGTTGGACTGGTCGGCAATATGCATGGACCCGCCCTTGCCCCGGCAATAGCCTTCGGCCTTGCCCAGAAGTTCGCAGAACATTTCCTTGAATTCCGCCCCCTTGGCAACGCAATGCCCATGGCCGCGATGGGTCGACGTGATCTTGTCGTCCGATGTCAGCGCCTCGCAGATTCCCACCGCGACAGCCTCTTCGCCGGAATACATATGCGTGAGACCCGGCATCTTGGCCGATAGATACAGCTGGTTCGCGTTGTCCTCGAAGGTGCGGATCCGCACCATCTGGCGATACATCCGCAGGTAGTCTTCGGTATTTGTCTTGGCCTCGGCCATCTGACCCTCCTCCCAAGAAGGACAAGGGCGCGCGGCCCCTGCTTCTTCTCTGCAAAAATACTCCCGCCGGAGGCACGCCCCGGCAGGGGCGTTCAATAGCGGTTGGCGATCGGCAGGTCCTCGGCCGGGAACAGGCTGATCACCTCGCATCCGGTCTCGGTCACCACGACCTCTTCCTCGATCCGTGCAGCCGAATAGCCGTCCGTCGCCGGGCAGTAGGTTTCCAGCGCGAAAACCATGCCGGTCTGGATTTCCATGGGATGATCCAGCGACACGGCGCGGCTGATGATCGGCCGTTCGTGTAGTGCGAGTCCCAAACCATGGCCGAATTGCAGGCCGAACGCCGCGTCCTCCGACGGGAAGCCCAGAGATTCCGCTGTGGGCCAGACCTCGGCCACCTTGTCAGTGGTCACGCCCGGCTTGATCATCGCGATCGAGGCGTCAATCCACTCGCGTGCCTTCACATAGGCATCGTTCTGCGATGGGGTTGCGCGTCCGACGTTGAAGGTCCGGTAGTAGCACGTCCGGTAGCCCTGATAGGATTGCAGGATGTCGAAGAATGCCTGGTCGCCGGGCCGGATCAGCCGGTCGGTGAAGTTGTGCGGATGCGGGTTGCACCGCTCGCCCGAGATCGCGTTGATCGCCTCCACGTCGTCCGAGCCCATCTCGTAGA
>CAZRZN010000190.1:5509-8668 GCA_964604565.1 uncultured Rhodobacterales bacterium | reverse complement strand
GGCGCGAAGAAATACCGTAGTCCAAGGCGCATCCCCTTGGCAAAATCCGCGAGCAGAAAGTATTTCGCGGCCCGGCCATAATCCATGGTCGCCATGCTAACCTTGCTCCTGTGTCAATGTGTGCAACTCGGCGTCCTGCCGTTCGGCTGATGGCTGGTCCCCCGCGCGTTCGCCGACTGGCCCGGTCTCCTGCGCGACGGGTGCGGCCTCCGGCGCCGTGCGCGCATCGGCCATTCCCTTGCGCGCGATCTCGGCGGCCTTCATGTCCGCGGCCCAGCGAAAGATCGCGGCGGCGATTTCAGTCGCCTGCGGCATGAGATTGCCGTCGCTGTCCACGTCCGGCAGGCCGGTATCGCGCACCACGAAATCGCCCAAGTCGATCATGTCGATGTATTTCGCATCAAGGATCGCCGCCTTTAGATCAGACATCGTCTTCCCCCCTGCTTGGCCTCACCGCCAGATGATGGCCCGCAGGCGCCATGCCGAAGGCCCGATCCGCCCGAAGGCCGAGTGACGGGGAATGTCTGCGTTCCTGCATCATCCTCATCCTCCAACTGCCCAGCGGGCGTAGCTGCCCCAGAACCAGTCGAATTTCGCCGCGAAGGCCACGAAGACGACCCAGACCAGGCTGAAGGGCAGGAACACCTTCCAACCCAGACGCATGAGCTGGTCGTAGCGGTAGCGCGGCGTGATCGCCTTCACCATCGCGAAGATGAAGAAGAAGAACGCCATCTTGGCCACCATCCACAGCGCCCCATCGGGCAGGCCGGGGATTGGTGACAGCCAGCCGCCGAAAAACAGCAGTGTGGTCAGCGCGCACATCAGGAAGATCGCGATATATTCGCCGGCCATGAACAGCAGGAAGGGCGTCGAGGAATATTCCACCTGATAGCCTGCCACCAGTTCCGATTCCGCCTCCGGCAGATCGAAGGGCGGGCGGTTCGTCTCTGCCAGGGCGGAAATGAAGAACAGGAAGACCATCGGGAAGTGCGGCAGCCAATACCAGTTGAAGAAGCCATAGGCCCCGTCCTGCGCCTGCACGATGGCACCAAAGTTCAGCGAACCGGTCGACAGGATCACGCCGATGATGATCAGACCGATCGACACCTCGTAAGAGATCATCTGCGCCGCCGACCGCAAAGACCCGAGGAACGGGTATTTGGAGTTCGACGCCCAACCGCCCATGATGACGCCGTAAACCTCGAGAGAAGAGACCGCAAAGACGTAGAGGACAGCAACATTGATGTCCGACAAGACCCACGTTTCATTGAAGGGGATCACAGCCCATGCCAGCACCGCCAGCACGAAACTGGCCAGCGGGGCGAGGATGAACACCGTCCGGTCGGCCCCCGCAGGGATCACAACTTCCTTGACGACATATTTGAGCGCGTCGGCAACCGTCTGCAACAGGCCGAAAACGCCCACCACATTCGGCCCGCGCCGCATCTGCACGGCGGCCCAGATCTTGCGGTCGCCGTAGACAAGGAACAGCAGCGACACCATCACGAAGCCCAATACCGAAAGGCATTGCGCCATGATGATGACAAAGGTGCCCAGAGGCGTGGCGAAGAAATTTTCCATCAGGTCCTCACACCATCGGTATTCCGTTCTCGGCACAGGCCGAGGCGACGACTTCGGCGTCGATCGTCTTGAGTCCGCGGGGCAGCGCCGCCGAGACGGTGTAAACCGCATCTCCGCGCCAGAGGCCACCCTCTTCGGTCACTGTCGTGCGCAAATGCCGCGCGAAGCCGTAGCCCCGGATCAGCGTATATTGCGCAGCCGCACATTCGGCGTAGGCATTGATATCCTCGGCATCGCGCGCGCCGCGCATCTCGACCTCGAACTGCACCAGATCACCGTCCAGCAGCCGGGTTTCGACGCCCGAATAGATCGGCGCGAAGGGCGCCTCCTCCTCGGGGGTGCAGGCCGACAGGCTGGTGGCCAGCACCGACACGATTATGGCCGCGATCCCACGCACTTATTCGGCGGCCAGCGGCGCCGAGGCGCGTTCGGCGGCACTGCGCGACAATTCCGCCATCAGTTCCGACGCCCGGGCAATCGGGTTCGTCAGGTAGAAGTCGCGAACCGCATATCGGAACGCCGCATCCCCGAGCGTCCCCGCCTCAAGCGGCTGCCAGTCGTTTTCCGGCACCTCGTCGACATGCGCCAGATGCGGCACCTCTGCCACAAGCTTCCGGCGCAGTTCGGCCAGCGTGTTCCACGGCAATGTCGCGTCCATCTCGGCGGAAAGCGCGCGAAGAATGGCCCAGTTTTCCTTGGCCTCGCCCGGTGCAAAACTGGCGCGCAGCGCAAGCTGTGGGCGCCCTTCGGTATTGACGAACAGGCCCTGTTCTTCCGTGTAGGCCGCGCCCGGCAGGATCACGTCAGCGCGATGTGCGCCCCGGTCGCCGTGGCTGCCCTGATAGATCACGAAGGCCCCCGTGCCGATCTCCACCTCATCCGCGCCGAGATTGTAGATCACGTCAGCCTTGTTCACGGCCTCCATTCCGGCGTCGTTTGCCGCGCCGATATCCAGCGCGCCCACGCGGGACGCGGCCGTGTGCAGAACCAGCATTCGGCCCGACAGCGCCATGCAGGCTGCCAGCACGGCGGCCCCGTCGGCCTCCTGCACCGCGCCCTGCCCCACGATCACGATGGCTCCTTCGGCTGCCGTCACATTCGCCAGCGCCTCGCGCCCCTCGCCGCATTCCTCGACATCGTAGGTGAGGTCCGCCACCGGGCCGATCCGCTTGACAGTCGCGCCCTGCGTCCAGGCCTTGCGGATGCGCGCGTTCAGCACCGGCGCCTCATCGCGCGGATTGGTTCCCACGAGGATGATCTCATCGGCCTCGTCGATCTCTTCGATGGCGACATTGCCGACATAGGCCGACCGGTTCCCCGCCGGAAGGCGCGCGCCATCGGTGCGGCATTCCATGACGCCGTTCTGCGCTTCGACCAGTTGTTTCAGGCTGAAGATGGCTTCGGCGGGCGCCAGATCCCCAATGATCCCCGCAAGGCTTTTCGCGCCTTTGACCGCCTCGGCCGCTTTACTCAGCGCCTCCGGCCATGTCGCGGGTCGCAGCTTGCCGTTTTCGCGGACGTAGGGCCGGTCCAGACGCTGGCGCCGCAAGCCGAGATCGGAAGAGCACACGTCTGAAC
>CAZRZN010000190.1:0-5499 GCA_964604565.1 uncultured Rhodobacterales bacterium | reverse complement strand
GCTTGCCGTTCTCGCGGATATACGGTCGGTCCAGACGCTGACGCCGCAACCCGTCCCAGACAAAGCGGGTCTTGTCGGAAATCCATTCCTCGTTCGTGCCGTCGTGGTTGCGCGGCAGAAAGCGCATGACCTCGCGTCCCTTGGTGTCCACCCGGATGCTGGATCCCAGCGCGTCCATGACGTCAATGGATTCGGTCTTGGTCAGTTCCCACGGACGGGCGGTAAAGGCGTAGGGTTTCGACACCAGCGCGCCCACCGGGCACAAGTCGATGATATTGCCCTGAAGGTTCGAATCCAGCGTCTCGTTGAGATAGGATGTAATCTCGGCATCTTCGCCGCGTCCGGTCTGACCCATCTGGCTGATCCCGGCCACCTCGGTGGTAAAGCGCACGCAGCGCGTGCAGGAGATGCAGCGCGTCATGTGAGTCTCGACCAGCGGGCCGAGGTCCAGATCGTCGGTCGCCCGCTTGGGTTCGCGGTAGCGCGAGAAATCGACCCCGTAGGCCATCGCCTGATCCTGAAGGTCGCATTCGCCGCCCTGATCGCAGATCGGACAATCCAGCGGATGGTTGATGAGCAGGAACTCCATCACCCCCTCGCGGGCCTTCTTGACCATGGGGGAGTTGGTCTTGACCTCCGGCAGCTCGCCGTTACGGCCTCCGCGCAGATCACGGACCTGCATCGCGCAGGAGGCTGCTGGCTTGGGCGGCCCGCCGACCACTTCGACAAGACACATCCTGCAATTGCCGGCGATGGACAGACGTTCGTGGTAACAAAAGCGCGGGACTTCGATCTCGGCCTGTTCACAGGCCTGAATCAGGGTCATCGCCCCGTCCACCTCTATTTCCCGACCGTCGATGATGATCTTCCGCGTATCGGACATGCCCGTGCCTCTCCAATTCCTCGGCTGGCAGCGACCACCCTACAGATGAGCCGCAGTTGCCGCCGGTTCTATCGTGCATGGCGCCACGATACCAGATGCAGGTGCAGCGAAAAGGCGGGAAAAAACGACGCGGCAGGCCCGATCCGGTGTTTTGCCGCTTCTGCTTGCTTTTGAAAATTGAATACGTTGCCGGAACCCGTGCCGCCCTCACGCGACTCAGCGCAGGAAAAATCCGACGGGTCCGCCCGCAGCGATCTGGTCCCGGCCAAAGCGGCACAACGCCTTGGTGTCGGATGCGGACACCCCCTGCGCGGCAAGATAGGCATTTGCCTTCTGGCGCATCCGCGCCTTTTCGGAGTCGGAGTTCACATAGGTGTCGATCTCATCGTCGGAATACCCAAGCGCCTTGGCCCGGCGTTCCAGCGTCTTGATCTGCTGATAGGCACGGATCAGGCGCGCGCTGATGTCATCGCAATTCTTGCGGATCTCATCCGCGATCGCGATGGTCATGAGACCGTTGTCGATTTCAGAAACTTCGCTCAGGGGCGGTTTCGACGCCGCCGGCAGGGCGAAACACATACAAACGGCAGTGGCCAGAGTCAGGCGCATTAACTGCACTCCTTTATGAAATTTCCCTGCCAGAGGTGGGGGCAAAGCCATCGGATATTCAATATCCAGCGACCGAATGCGCGCCGGATCGGCGGTTTTCCACGACCGGCCTCTGCGCCACGCCTGCGGTTCCCGGTCAAAGGGCGCGCCTGCGGTCCCGGTTCAGATATCGCGGCAGCTACCCCGCAGGGTCAACGTATCGTTCGACACAGGCAGCGGGCTGCTGTCCGGGCCAACCGTCCAGTCGATGTCAGACGTTCCGTAATACTGGATACAGTGTTGCTTTGCCTTGTAATCCGCGGCCGCAACCGCGCCTTCCGCGGATTTCGACACCTGATTGATCGTGACCGTGAAAACCTGCCGATTGGTTCGTTCTGATTTGACCGACCCGCGAAACCGCTGGCCGTCGAAAAGGGGCACGTTATCGCGGAACAAGCCGGCGCGATCACAGCCGGACAGGGACAGCGCCACCAATCCCAGCATCACAACGTATTTCATCGCCAAAGTCCCTTTTCCATGGTCGCGACTGTCACCCCGGCGCGCCGGATGGTCAAGCGCAGCTGTGCGTTTTCCATAGGCCCGTGTCTTGCAACCAGGCCCAACCAAAGGCGTGATCGCTGTCGCCATGCGCCTTTCGATGGGCAAGCCGCGCAAGGGCTTCGTCCTGCGTGGGCTGGTGACCTTCGGGCACCCACCACATCACGAAATGCTGTTCGCCCAGCACCTCGAACCACTCTTGGCGGCGGTCATAGAATTGCTTGTGGATCGTGCCCCAGACAAAACGGTCCAGACTGGCGAGGTCTTTCCAGACGGTCAGGTTGGTGACAAATCGAGGATCGCCGTCGACCGCGTTTTCCGTATTTCCGGTCCCCGGCTCACCTGACCCCTCCATCATCCAGACAAAGCCCGGCATCCGCTTGCCCAGCCCGTTGACGCGGTCAAGGTTTGCCATGAACTCGGTCACGCGCGGATCGTCCGTCGGCGCCACCAGCCGGCCGATGTTCAACTGTGCCAGATGCCAACCGGTCACCATCCGTCTTTCCAGCACAGGTTGTAGAAGGTCCATTCGGATCCGCTGTGAAAGCTGCGCTCCGGCTTGGCCCGGACGGTCAGACCGTGATGCGCACAGAATGCGCGCGACAGCTTCAGCGCCAGCGCCCTTTCGTCAGCGCCCAAATCCGGCTGCTCCACCGCGTAGATGGACAGGCTGCTCTCCTCCACCCACTCCTTCTGGGGCGCGCCGGAGACCGGAGCCGCCCGCACGTCCTCGCGCTCGAACAGGGCGAAGGAAGCGTTGAATACACGGTCCCCATAGACGACCGTATCGTCAAGGTAGAATGGCATCTTGCCCTGCGCCAAGGCCGCGGACGTTAAAAGGGCCAAGCCCCCGGCCAGTTGGCAGGAGGCCCGAAACATTCGCCCACGCACGGGATCACTCCGCCGCGACGGCGCTCACGCGCCCGGATTTCTGGGCCTTGATGCGGTCCTCGATCTCGTCGCGGAAATTCCGGATCAACCCCTGGATCGGCCATGCGGCCGCATCGCCAAGGGCACAGATCGTGTGGCCCTCGACCTGCTTGGTCACGTCGAACAGCATGTCGATTTCCTCGACTTCCGCCTCGCCACGCACCAGCCGGTCCATCACGCGCATCATCCAGCCCGTGCCCTCGCGGCAGGGCGTGCACTGGCCGCAGGATTCATGCTTGTAGAACTTGGACAGACGCCAGATCGCCTTGATGATGTCGGTGTTCTTGTCCATCACGATCACCGCCGCCGTCCCCAACCCGGAGCCAAGCTCACCGCGCAGATAGTCGAAGTCCATGACCGCGTCGCGCATCTTTTCGCCGCGCACGCAGGGAACGGAGGATCCGCCGGGGATCACCGCCTTCAGGTTGTCCCAACCGCCGCGAATGCCGCCGCAATGCGTCTCGATCAGCTCTTCAAAGCTGATGGACATGGCGTCTTCCACCACGCATGGCCGATTCACATGGCCGGAGATCGCAAAGACCTTGGTCCCTTTGTTGTTGTCGCGGCCAAAGCCGGAGAACCATTCCGCCCCGCGGCGCAGGATCGTCGGCACAACGGCGATGGATTCCACGTTGTTCACCGTCGTCGGGCACCCGTAGAGGCCCGCGCCCGCCGGAAAGGGCGGCTTCATCCGGGGCATGCCCTTCTTGCCTTCAAGGCTTTCCAGAAGGGCGGTTTCCTCACCGCAGATATAGGCGCCGGCGCCGTGATGCAGGAACAGCTCGAAATCCCAGCCGCTGCCCGCAGCGTTCTTGCCCAGCAGACCCGCGTCATAGGCCTCGTCGATGGCCGCCTGAAGCGCCTCTTTCTCGCGGATGTATTCACCGCGGATGTAGATATAGCAGGCATGCGCCTGCATCGCGAAGGACGCGATCAGGCAGCCTTCGATCAGCGTGTGCGGATCATGGCGCATGATCTCCCGGTCCTTGCAGGTGCCGGGCTCGGATTCATCCGCGTTCACAACCAGATAGGCGGGACGCCCGTCGGATTCCTTGGGCATGAAGGACCATTTTAGACCGGTTGGAAACCCGGCGCCACCGCGCCCGCGCAGCCCGCTGGCCTTCATCTCATCGACGATCCAGTCCCGCCCCTTGGCGAGGATGTCCTTTGTCCCGTCCCAATGTCCACGTTTCCTTGCGCCGGCCAATGTCCGGTCATGCATGCCGTAGAGGTTGGTAAAGATTCGGTCCTGATCCTGAAGCATCTTTCAATCCCCGTGTTCCCGGCGGTCCCGCCAGAGTCCGTATATCAACCACATCGCCCAGACAAAGCCGCCAAGAGCGGCAAGGTCGAAAAGCGCCTGAATCCGCGACGTCCAGCCGAGCGCCGCACCAATCGCATTGGCCACGATCCAGCCAAGACCCGTCCCGGCGATCACCAGCGCGATCATGCGGCCCCGCCGGTTGAAATCCTGATGTCTGGACATCGCGCCCCGTTATTACTTCGCCAGCTCGGCGGCCTGCGCCACCCAGCCATTGCGCGACGCGCGGCCCGGCACACCCGGCAGATTCTCATCGGCCCATGCCGTATTTGCAGGTGTCCAGGCGGCGATCTGCGCGTAGGTGTGGATGCCTTCGGCCTTGAGGGCCTCGGCGAGTTTGGGACCGACACCATTCAGCACGGAAAGGTCATCGCCACCGCCCGCGGGCTCCGCGATGGCCTTAGGCTTGACCATCGCCGCCGCGGTTTCGTTAGCGGAGACCGCCGCGGCAGGAGATTTCTCAGCCTGTGCCGCCTTTGCCGAAGGTGACGTCGCGGATTCCTGCGGTGGCGTCTGCGACGATGGCTGTCGCGGTTTGTCGGCCGCCTGCGTCGTTGCCGGCTTTTCGAGCACCGGGCCTTTGTTCGCCAAGGGTTTGTCCGCGTTGACCTCTTTCGCCGTAACTTGAGTCCCTGCGGCTTGGGTCGCGGGGGTCTGTTTCGCGGGCGCCTTTTTGGCTGTGGCCTCTTCCTGCGCGGGCGCTTGGGTGGGCTTTGCCTTTGCCGGGGCCTTCGAAGGGGCTTCGACCCTTGCGGTGGTCGGTTTGGCTTCGGCCTTTTTCTCGGCGGGCAAGGCCACGACCTTCGATCCCGTCTCATCGGCATCGGATGTCTTGACCGACTTCGGTGCCGCCGGTTTTGCCGGTGCCTTTGTCTCTGTCGACTTCGTCTTTGTATCTGCCGTCGTCGGCTTGGCGCTGCCCATCGGCGCGCAGATCGAACCGAACCCGGCAGGAAGCCCGGACCAGGGCAGCATGGCCAGTTTCATCATGCTCTGGCTGGTCTCGATGGCGAAACGGGTCTGCATCGCCATCAGACGCATCACGGGCGTATAATCAGGGGTCATTCTGAAGATCGGAGTTTTCATGGTCACATTCTCGCTCTACCAAGCTGGCGCGGTTCCACACTGTTTCAAGCGCCGCTCCTCCCCAACAGTGCCAGCCCAACGCCTCGCATAGAGGTGGACGCGGCGCAAGCGAAGCCGTTGTCGCAGCCCGCCC
>CAZRZN010000189.1:0-8671 GCA_964604565.1 uncultured Rhodobacterales bacterium | reverse complement strand
CCCCCAGACGGACGCGCTACCAGGCTGCGCCATAGCCCGACTTGTTCCGCTGTCTTACGCTTTTTCCCACCGAGAGCAACCCCAGACTTGGAAAAATCGGCGTCTCATTGCAGGGGCGCGGAAAGGCGGTCCCGAAGGCCCTGCAACGCGGGTAAATGTTCTGCGAGACCGGCGGCCGTCTCCGGTGAAAGCGCGGATATCCGCGCCAGATGGCCAAGTGGACCGATGCGCGGCGCCGGGGCGCGGGCGGCAACCGGAGGCGCATCGAAATCCTGCAACTGGACGGGGCGAGTCGTGATCTTCGCCGGTGGTGGGAGAGGCGCGGCCGAGGGCTGCGTGGCCGGATCTTCGACAGGGCTGTCCGGGCCTTCCTGCTGCGCATCGCGGTCCTGTGTCACGGTCTCCGGGGAAAACGGGTCATTGCCCTTTGCCACAGCGGGTTCTGGCAAGTCGGGTTCGGAAACCTCTGGCCGCGGAGTCTTTTCGTCCATCGGAACGCGGGATCCGGCCGCGTCGCGATCCCGAGCGGGCGGTGTCTCTTGGTCGGCAGTGTCCGGTGGAAGAAGAGTATCGTCGATCTGGTTTGCCGACACGGGGGGCGTTTCTTCTGTGACCTCCGCCTCGTCGGGTTGCGGAGCGGGATCCGGCAGGGGATCGACAGGCTCATGGGATGGCGCCACGCTGTCCTCGGGAGAGGGCGCGTCCACGGCATCAGCCGTGAACGGCGGGTCGGCGTCGCCCGGTCCCCGCTCTGCCACGTCGTCGTCGGGCACCGGGTCTTCGGTCCGATCCGCATCGGCAGAGAGGGGCGGCGCGGGTTCCCAAGGGTCGAGCGGTTCGGGCGCCACGGGAGCCGATCTTGGTGCGTCGGCCTTCGGAAAGGCGATCACCGCGTCCGTGTCGTCCGACAACGTGACCTCGGTATAGGGGGCATCCTCGATCAGATCGTCGGATGGTCCGCTGGCTGGCTCAGCTTCGGATTGTGACGCCAAGGCGGAGACATGGCGCACCCCCTGTTCGCGGAGCACCTTTTGCACGCCCTTGATGGTCATGCCTTCTTCGTGCAGCAACTTCTTGATTCCGGAGAGCAAATCAATGTCGGAGGGGCGATAGTATCGGCGTCCTCCGGCGCGTTTGACCGGCTTTACCTGACTGAACTTGCTTTCCCAGAAGCGGAGCACATGTGCAGGTGTTTCCAGCCCCTCCGCAACCTCCGAGATGGTGCGAAACGCATCGCGGGATTTGGCCATAGGGTCAGCCTCAGCGCTTGTTGCCGGCGGCTACGCGGTCTTTCATCAGGTGTGACGGACGGAAGGTCAGCACCCGGCGCGGCTGGATCGGCACTTCTTCGCCGGTCTTGGGGTTGCGCCCGACGCGCGCGGCCTTTTCGCGGACCGAAAACGTCCCGAAAGAGGAAATCTTGACCTGTTCCCCAGTGACGAGGGAATCAGACATATGTTGGAGAACCGCCTCCACCAGTTCCGCGCTTTCGTTGCGCGACAATCCCACTTCGCGGAATACTGCTTCGCTAAGATCCATCCGAGTCAGGGTCTTGTCGCTCATGTCTGTCCCTCCGATTTTTGGCGAGAATATCGAGAGAAAAAAACACAAGTCAATATCAATGACTTGCGGGGCAAGATTTAACAAGAGCGCGAAGTCATTTGTGCAACAGGGCGGGCGTCGGGCCGATCACCCCCGCCGTTGCCTTCCTTACCAGCGCAGAACCACCGCGCCCCAGGCAAGGCCGCCGCCGATCGCCTCTGTCACGACCAGATCGCCGGGCTTGATCTGTCCGCGGTCCTTGCCGACCGACAGCGCCAGCGGAATGGAGGCGGCGGAGGTGTTGCCATGGTCCTGCACGGTCACCACCACGCGGTCCATCGGCAGGGCCAGCTTCTTGGCGGTGCCGGCGATGATGCGGATATTCGCCTGATGCGGCACCACCCAGTCGACCTCATCGGCGGACACGCCGGCCTTTTCCAGCGCGGTCGTGGCGGTTGCGGCCAGCTTTTCCACCGCATGACGGAACACTTCCTTGCCCTGCATCCGCAGGAATCCGGTGTTCTTCGTGCTGACGCCGCCGTCTACGTAGAGGATGTCGCGGTAGCGCCCGTCGCTGTGCAGGTCGGTGGCGAGGATGCCGCGATCCGCATTCGTGCCCGCGCCATCGCAGGCCTCCAGAACCAGCGCGCCGGCGCCGTCGCCGAAAAGCACGCAGGTGCCGCGATCCGTCCAGTCGAGGATGCGGGAAAACGTCTCTGCGCCGATGACCAGCACACGTCTGGCCTGCCCGGAGGCGATCAGCGCGTCGGCGTTGGCAAGGGCAAAGATGAACCCGGCGCAGACCGCCTGAACGTCAAAGGCGAATCCGCTGGTCATGCCCAGTTCGGCCTGCACCATCGTCGCGGCAGAGGGAAACGTGAAATCCGAAGTCGAAGTGGCGAGAATGATCGCGTCGATCTGATCGGCGGAGATCCCGGCATCCGCAATCGCCGCCCGCGCCGCCCGAGTCGCCAGGTCGGAGGTTGTCTGCCCTTCGGCCGCAAAGTGCCGCCGTTCGATCCCCGAGCGGGAGCGGATCCATTCGTCGGTGGTGTCGAGCGTCTTCTCGAACTCGGCATTTTCTACAATCCGGTCCGGGAGATAATGCCCGACCCCGGTCACGGCGGCGCGTGTGGTCATGGGTGTCTGTAGTCCTTGTCTGAACCGCTATCCTGCGCCGCATCAGCGGTAGAGGCAACCCGCGCCGCAAGCCTGTCGCCGAATCCTGATCGCGCCAGTTCAAAGGCGAGTTTCACGGCGGCCGACACGCCCGTGGCGTCCGCCGATCCGTGCGATTTCACCACGGTGCCATTCAGGCCAAGAAAGACTCCGCCGTTCACCCGGCGCGGGTCGATCCGCTTTTTCAGCCGGCTCATCGAGGTCAGCGCCAGCAGCGATGCAAAACGCGACAGCAGCGAATAGGCAAAGGCCTCGCGCAGCAGGTCGCCGATCAGCGAGGCGGTGCCTTCGCCGGTCTTGATCGCGACGTTGCCGGTAAACCCGTCCGTGACGATGACATCGCATCTGTTTCCGGGAATGTCCCCGCCCTCGACGAAGCCGACGAACTTGTATTTGCCCGCGGTTTCCTGTGCGGAAATCAGGTCGTGCGCCTCTTTGAGTTCTGCACGGCCCTTATGCTCTTCGGTGCCGACGTTCAGCAGACCGACGCGCGGGCATTCCAGTCTGAGACCGTTGCGCGCATAGGCCGACCCCATCAGGGCATATTGCAGCAGATCATGCGCATCGGCGCGGATGTCCGCGCCCACGTCCAGCATGACGTTGAACCCGTGCGGATTGCGGGAAGGCCAAAGAACCGCGATCGCGGGCCGGTTCACATTGGGCAGCTTGCGCAGTCGAATCATCGACAGCGCCATGAGCGCACCGGTGTTGCCGCAGCTGACCGCAACGGTCGCCTCACCCGCGCGCACCGATTCTATGGTCGACCACATGGAGGTTCCCTGACCATGGCGCATCACCTGGCTGGGCTTGTCTTCCATGCTGACGACGCCTTGCGCGTCGCGGATCTCACACCGGTCGGCAAGGCCGCGGCGGCGCGTCACCAGACGCTCCAGCTCGGCCTTGGGTCCGTGCAGGATGAAATCCAGCTCGGGGTTTTTCTTTGCGGAATAGGCAATTCCGGCGACAACAGCCGCCGAACCCCGGTCTCCGCCCATGGCGTCAACGGAAATCACGATGCGGGACGGGCCTGCGCCTTTGGGATCTTTCAGAGAAGCCATGCAGGGGACGTCCCCATGGGCCTATCAGGCCGCGTCTTCGTCCAGATCAATGTCGTCGGACATGACGACAACCTCACGTTCGGCGTAGTGGCCGCACGAGGGGCAGACATGATGCGGGCGCTTGAGCTCGCCGCAGTTGTCGCACTCGTTCGGATTGGCGCCGGCCAAAGCGTCATGCGCCCGGCGGTTGTTGCGGCGCGACTTGGAAACCTTGTTCTGCTGAACAGCCATGTCTGATTCTCGTCTAGCATCGGGGGGCAGGGGACCTGCCCGTGTTTCGGTGCGCGAAGCGCCGCCTGGTCGGGGACCCCAGCGACACACGCCTGATGTGGTCATGAGCGCGCGAAAATACGCAGAAGCTGTGATTTGGCAAGCGGATTCTCAGGACTCTGTGTCCCTGTCCTGCATTTTTTCGCGCAGCGCCGCAAGGCCTGCAAAGGGTTTGGTGTCCTCATCCTGCAGCGGGGTGACACCCTCTTCGGTGAACTGTGCCGCGCCAAGGTCCACACCGGGCTTGCGCGGGTAGGTGGGCATCGCGAGCGACAGCGCCTCCGTCATCACCGCCTGAAGGTCGATCTCATCGCCCAGCGGTTCTGTCGTGTCGTCCTCCGGCACCTCGACCTCCGACCCGGGCTCGGGTTCTTCGAATTGATCCTCCGGCACGAAGTTTCGCACGACATCCACATCGATCCGCGTGGTGACCGGATCCAGCGTCACGATGCAGGATTGCACCACCGTCGCGCCCAGCGTCGCTTCCAGCCGCCAGCCCGCCTTGCCGCGCGGTTTCAGAATGCCCTCAAACCGCAGCTTTCGCACCGAAACGGCGCCCAATTCCGCCGCCAGCGCCGCCCGGGCCTCCGGTCCCGGGGCCAGACGGACCGGAGACGCGGCGCTCTGGCGCAGACTTGCGACGCGCAGGCGGGAGGCGGTCAGCGGACCTTGATCGGCGGATTCTGGCATCGGGGCGCGGTTTCCTGTGCTTGAACGGTGGGCATTCCTTATGTAATCGGGATATGAGCCACAGGGGCCCGTGACAAGAGGGGCGTTGAAATGCGCAGGTTTGCTGGAATGACAAAGGGGGCCATCGCGGCGGTGATGCTGGCGCTGCTCGCCTCCTGCACGGCACAATACCGTGTGCATGGCTACATGCCCTCCGAACAGGACCTGCAACAGATCGTGCCCGGCGTGGATACGCGCGCCTCGGTCGAGGATCTGGTCGGCGTGCCCAACGCGTCGGGCGTCCTGAACAGCAGCGGATACTATTACATCGAAACAGAGATGCGCCATTTCGCCTACCAGAAGCCGGAGATCACCCAGCGGCAGGTCGTTGCCATCACGTTCGACCCGGACGGCGTGGTCGACAACGTCGTGACCTACGGCCTTGAGGACGGGCGCGTGATCGAACTGAACCGCCGCGTCACGCAGACTTCCGATGGCGACATCGGATTCATCCGCAAGCTCTTCGGCAATATCGGCGGTCTGTCGGCGGCCAGCATCCTCGGGGAATGACCTCCGGTGACGAGTCCGTGGCGTCGGGCATGTCACGGGCCCGTCACGACGCGCCGCCACCATGCATCTGCCGGGATGCGTCCGGCGCGACACCGCACCCGGGTAGGCCCGTTGCGACCGCGCAGGCGGGGACGGGCAAGATGACCGTTCTGACGGGCGGGCACTACCGCGCGCGGCGTGCCGCCGGACCGGACGATCTGCTCGCGGCGCAACGGCTGCGCGGGCGGGCCTTTCACGGGCAGGACCTGCCGGATCGCGACGCCCATGATCCGCTCTGCGAGCACATGCTGATCGAGGATATGCGCAGCGGTCTTCTCGTGTGTTGCTTCCGCTTTCTGCCCCTGGCCAGCGGTGCCGGGATCGGCCGCAGCTATTCCGCACAGTATTACAACCTTTCAGCGCTTGAATCCTTTGCCGGTCCGATGATCGAGATGGGCCGCTTTTGCGTGGAACCGGGCGTGACCGACCCGGATATCCTGCGCGTCGCATGGGGCGCGATGGCCGCCGAGGTCGACGCGCGCGGGGTCGAGCTGCTGTTTGGTTGTGCGTCCTTCGCGGGGACCGATGCCCATGTCTACAGTGATGCCTTTGCCATGCTCACGGCCCGGTATCTGGCGCCGCGGCGCTGGCTGCCGCGGGTCAAGGCGCCCGAGGTGATCCGCTTTGCGCAACGGTGGCGGTCCATGCCCGACATCCGCACGGCGATGCTGCGGATGCCGCCGCTCTTGCGGACCTATCTGTCGATGGGCGGCTGGGTCAGCGACCACGCCGTGGTCGATGCGCAGATGAACACGCTGCATGTCTTTACCGGGGTCGAGATCGCCGCCATTCCGCCCGCCCGCAAGAAACTGCTCCGTGCCGTGGCGGGATAACGGACCGCCAGACGGGACGGCGCGCCGCAAACCGCCTCTTGACGCGCCGCGCCCGCTTGCCTAGCTGGCGCGCATGGCTCCCACACCGCTCCTGCAATTGACCGACATCTCGCTGACCTTCGGCGGGGATCCGATTTTCGACGCGCTCTCGCTCGCGGTGCATACCGGTGACCGGGTTGCGCTTGTCGGGCGCAACGGGTCGGGCAAGTCCACACTGATGAAGGTCATGGCCGGTCTGGTCGAACCGGATCGCGGCGACCGGGTGGTGCCCACCGGCATTTCCGTGGGCTACATGGAACAGGAACCGGATCTGACGGGCTATGAGACGCTGGGCGACTTCGCCGCCTCCAGCCTTGCCGAGTCGGAGATGTATCGGGTGGAGCGCGCCTCTGAAGGATTGAAATTCGACCCTGACAGGCCGGTGGCCACAGCGTCGGGCGGGGAACGCCGCCGCGCCGCGCTGGCCAAGCTGATGGCGGAGGCGCCCGACCTCATGCTGCTGGACGAACCGACCAACCATCTCGACATCGAGGCCATCGCCTGGCTGGAGGATGAGCTGAAGACCACGCGCAAGGGCTTTGTGCTGATTTCGCACGACCGGCGCTTTCTCAGTGAATTGACGCGCGCCACGCTCTGGATCGACCGGGGCGCGGTGCGCCGGCTGGAACAGGGCTTTGCCGGGTTCGAGGCATGGCGCGACAAGCTGTGGGATGAGGAAGACAGCCAGCGGCACAAGCTGGACCGCAAGATCAAGGCAGAGGCCCGCTGGGCGGTCGAAGGGATCAGCGCGCGGCGCAAGCGCAACCAGGGACGCGTGCGCGCGCTTCAGGAACTGCGCCAGACCCGGGCCGCGCAGATCCGGCGGCAGGGGGCCGCGGCGATGGAACTGGCCGCCGGTCCGAAATCCGGCAAGAAGGTGATCGAGGCGACGGGCGTCAGCCACGCCTTCGGCGACAAGACCATCGTGCGCAATTTCGATCTGACCGTGCAGCGCGGCGAGCGGGTGGCCTTTATCGGGCCGAACGGGGTCGGCAAGACGACTCTCATCCGCATTTTGATGGGGGAGATCGCGCCAGACGAAGGCAGCGTGAAACTGGGCACGAACCTTGTTCCGGCGATCTTTGACCAGACGCGCGCCCAGCTTGATCCGGATGCGACGCTCTGGGACAGCCTGACCGGCGACAGCGACATGCGGGTTTCCGGGCAGTCGGATCAGGTCATGGTGCGCGGCGCGCCGCGCCATGTTGTCGGCTACCTCAAGGATTTCCTGTTCGACGAACGGCAGGTGCGCGCGCCGGTCCGGTCCCTGTCAGGCGGGGAAAAGGCGCGGCTGTTGCTGGCCAGGATTCTGGCGCGGGAATCGAATATCCTCGTGCTGGACGAACCGACCAACGATCTGGATGTCGAAACGCTCGATCTCTTGCAGGAACTTCTGGACGACTATGACGGCACTGTGCTGCTGATCAGCCACGACCGCGACTTTCTCGACCGTGTTGCGACGACGACCGTCGCCATGGAAGGGCGCGGCCGCGCGACTGTCTACGCCGGGGGCTGGTCGGATTATCAGGCCCAGAAACGGCGCGACAGCACGCCGGAGAAAAAGCCCAAACCCGCCGCGGCGGGCGGTGCGGACGCCGCGCCCAAGCCGAAGGCGCCGCAGGGCGGCCTGAGTTTCACCGAGACGCACCGGCTGGACGAATTGCCGGGGGTGATCGACCGGCTGACCGCCGAGATCGCCAAGCTGGAGGAGTTTCTGGCCGCGCCGGATCTCTTTTCCAAGGAGCCGGTGAAGTTCCGCAAGGCGACAGAGGCGCTTGTGGAGCGGCAAAAGGCTCTGTCCGAGGCCGAGGAAGAATGGCTGACGCTTGCCGAAAAGGCCGAGGACGCCTGACACAGCGCAATGCGCCCCCGAAGGATGGCCGCGTTGCGGCCTCGGCGGCTGAACCGCCGGGAAGGCTGCGATCCCGCCGTGCCGCGAACGCCGACCGATGCGCGATCTGCCCTTGGCCGACCACCGGCAGGAGCACTGCGCGGCTTTCCTCGCGAAGCGACCGGGGGCGAGCGAGCTCCGCTGCCGGCGTGACGGGCTGCGCCCGTCAGCCAAGTCCCGACGCGCGGGCCCGGCCATGCCTCAGGTGATGGATTTTTCGATCAGGATGGTGATGACAAGGCCCATCAGGGCAAAGGCAATGGAATAGATCACGGCATATTGCGCGATATCGGCAAGATTGCCCTTTCGGCGCTTGGCTGTGGCGCCGCCGATCACGGCGCCGCAGAGCGCCCCGAGGATCACGATCATAATGTTCCCTGTCTCTGCCTCGCGGGGTTGAGCGCGCCGATCTCCCGAAGTTTGGCGCGCACCGCCCAATCAGAGCCGAACCCGTATCTTGCCCAGCCCAGCGAGTCCACCCGGACATTCTGTCCCTCTGCGGCACGTCCCGAAAGCTCCAGCGCTTCGGCCCGCAGCATCAGCAGGGTGGCCAGAAGCGCCGCGTTTTCGTGGCGCGCGGC
>CAZRZN010000188.1:0-8676 GCA_964604565.1 uncultured Rhodobacterales bacterium | reverse complement strand
AAGCAGTCGTGGCGCAGCGCCGCCTCGCGGATCAGCCGCTTGAAATAGAACACCTCGTCCGCCAGTTTGACCGGATCACCGTGGCGCAGGTTGATCTCCAGCTGGCCGGCGCCGCCCTCCTGCGTGATGCCGTCGATCTCGAACCCCTGCGCCTCGGCGAAATCATAGATGTCGTCGATCACCGGGCCGAATTCATCCACCGCCGTCATCGAATAGGCCTGCCGTGCGGCGGCGGGCCGCCCGGAGCGGCCGACCATGGGTTTGATGTCCTTCGCGGGATCAAGATTGCGCGCGATCAGGAAGAATTCCATCTCCGGTGCCACCACCGGCTTCCAGCCCTGCGCATGATAGAGCGCGACAACCTTTTTCAGGATGTTGCGCGGCGAAAAGGGCACCGGCGTGCCATGCCGGTCAAAGGCGTCATGGATCACCTGCAAGGTCCAGTCCCCTGTCCAGGGCGCGGCCGTGGCGGTGCTCATGTCGGGCTTCAGGATCATGTCGCGTTCGATGAACCCATCGTCTCCGGCGGCTTCGCCCCAGTCCCCTGTGATCGTCTGGAAAAAGATCGAGTCGGGCAGGTGGAAATAACCTTGCCGCGCAAATTTCGACGCAGGCACCGCCTTGCCGCGGGCAATGCCGGGCAGGTCTGAGATGATGCATTCGACTTCGTCGAGCCGCCGTCCCTCAAGGTAGCCGCGCGCGGAGGCGGGTAGCGTTTCGATCCAGTCGCTCGGGGTGTTGGGGTCCACTGGGGGTATCCTTCGGCAATCAGGCGGCGCGGTCGGGCAGGCGCCGGTGTTTCAGGAAATGGATCAGGTCGTCGATCAGCTCGGCACTGTCGAGCGGCGCGTCCACCGTCTCGGCGGCCCTGCGCAACAGCGGGTCGGGCACGACGCCGGGGCCGCGCTTGTCAATCAGCCCGCGAGTAAAGCTGGCGTCGAATTCGGGATGCGGCTGCACGCTGTAGGCCCTGCCGGGATACAGCAGCGCCGCATGATCGCAGAATGCGTTGCTGGCAAGGGTCAGCGCACCCTCCGGGGGGTCGATCACCTGATCCTGGTGCCAGGCCATCACGGTCTTGGGGCCGTCCGGAAAGTTGTAGACCTGCGGGCCGATCGACCAGCCGCCCGGAAACTTGACCGCCTTTCCGCCAAGCGCCTGCGCGATGATCTGGTGGCCAAAGCAGATCCCCACAAGAGGGCGCCCACTGGCGACGATCTGCCGGATGAACGCTTCCAGCGGGGCGATCCAGGGGTGGTCCTCATAGACGCCGTGACGCGACCCGGTGATCAGCCAGCCGTCCGCTGCCTCCGGTCCCGGGGGGAATTGATTCTCCACCACGGCCCAGGTCTCGAACTCGAATCCCGCGCCCGCGAAGCGTTTCATGAACATCTCGGGGTATTGGCCATGGGTTTGCGCCAATTCCGGCACGACGATGCCTGTCTGCAAAATGCCGATTTTCATCACACATCCATGTCTTCGGTCGATAGATCGGGCGGGCAGGCCACGATCAGACCGTGTCGAGGTAAAGGTCAGTCTGTTCCGATCTGGACAGATCGTCCATGTCCCGCAGCTCCTGCCGCTTGGTCAGCACGAAATTGCGGATCAGTTCCTGTGGAAAGATGCGCGGGATCAGCGGACTGTCGGCAAAGGCCTCTATCGCGCTGCCCCAGTCGCGCGGGATATGCGGCAGGTCCTGATCATAGGCATTCCCGGTGATGCGCGGCGGCGGCGTGGTGGCGTCCTCCAGCCCCATCAGCGCGGCGCCCAGAATCGCCGCCAGCGCCAGATAAGGGTTCACGTCGCCCCCCGCCACGCGATGTTCGATCCGCCGCGCCGCGGGCGGCCCCGACGGCACGCGCACCGCCGCTGTCCGGTTGTCATAGGCCCAGCAGATCGCCGATGGCGCATGGGATCCCGGCACGATGCGCTCAAATGAATTCAGGTGCGGCGCGTAGATCAGCGCGCTGTCCGACAGCGCCGCAAGACAGCCGCCAATGGCATGATGCAGCGCCTCGGTCCCTTCGGGTCCGCCGTTGTCGAAGATGTTGCGCCCCTCCGCGTCCAGCATGGAGAAATGGGCATGCATCCCGTTGCCGGAATAATCCGGATAGGGTTTGGCCATGAAGGAGGCGGCAAAGCCATGCTTGCGGGCCAGTCCCTTGACCAGCATCTTGAAGAACCACGCATCGTCAGCGGCCTTGAGCGCGTCCGCCTGATGCACGAGATTGACCTCGAACTGGCCGATTCCCGCTTCGGAGATCAGCGTGTCGGCCGGGATCTCCATCAGCTCACAGGCTTCGTAAAGATCGGTAAAGAAGGTGTCGAAGGCGTCCAGCGCGCGGATCGACAGAACTTCCGCCGCGTCGCGCCGCTTGCCCGAACGAGGGGAGATCGGCACCTGCAGCCGCCGGGCGCTGTCGTCGATCAGGTAGAACTCCAGCTCAACCGCCACCACGGGCGTCAGCCCGCGATCTGCCAGCCGCTGTTGCACCTTGGCCAGCGCGTGCCGGGGATCGCCGTCGTAGGGGCGGCCATCCTCGTGGAACATCCAGATCGGGATCAGCGCCGTGGGCGCGTCCAGCCAGGGCATCGGGACAAAACCGCGCTCCGTCGGGAACAGGATGGCATCCTTGTCGCCGCTGTCGAAGACCAGCGGGCTGTCGGCGATATCCTCGCCCCAGATGTCGACGTTGAGCGCGGAGAAAGGAAAGCGCGTGCCGTCCTTGAGCATCTTGACCGCGCTCGGAATGGGCATGCGTTTGCCGCGGGCGACCCCGTTCAGGTCACAGGCGGCGGCTCTGATGGTGCGGATCTGCGGACGGTCGTGCAGCCAGTCTGCGCTGGGGGCGGGCATGGGGATCTCATGTTCTGTAATTTGATCAAATTCATACGCGTCCAACCGATCCAGAGCAAGGGGGGGTGACATCTTGCGATCGCGGACAGGACTGGTGGCCCGCGTTTCGCGCATATCTCCGGGGCGGACAGGCATGCCAGAAGGGCAATGGGCATCTTGTCTTTTTCGGGAAAATCGGGATTTGCCGGCCGGACAAATGGCAAGGCGGGCTTTTCACAGGTCGCGCCATTCAAGTCTTGGCATCGGCGACCCCATGGGCCTACCTTGCGAATGCCCCCCGGACCAAAGCCCGAATATCCATCTCTCGATGTGCGCGACATTGTGCCTAGCGGATCAGGGGCATCCGCATTTTCAGCCGACTGCGGGTATTCTGTGGCAAATGCCGATTCAGATGCCGGTTTATGAGGCCGAAAACGGATATCAGGATCAACGTGACAAGGATGAAATACCCCGCAAGGATCGGATAGGGCACGAAGGGGTTAAAGGTCTTGTCGGCGAAATAGCTTGCATAATACAGGGCATCGCCCCTTTGCTGCCAGGCCGGAAACCCGGAAAAATAGACCAGCGTGGTCGCATGGAACAGAAAGATCGACTCGTTCGTGTAGGCCGGCCAGGCCAGCCGCAGCATGGTAGGCCAGGTGATCTTGCGAAATCGTGTCCAGCCGGAAAAACCGTAGGCATCCGCCGCCTCCATGTCGCCTTTCGGAATCGATTGCAGCGCCCCGTAAAAGATCTCTCCGGAATAGGCGGCGGTGTTCAGGAACAGAACGATCGCCGCCCCCAGCCACGCGGAGGTAAACGGATCAAAGACCGGTGAGACCGATTTCAGACTGAGAAACGCAAAATACGCAAAGAAGAACTGGATGAACAGCGGGCTGCCGCGAAAGATGAAAATGAACCACTCACTGGATTTGCGCGCCAGTGGATTGCGCGCGGTCTTTCCCAGTGCGACGGCCGTGGCCAGGAAAAAACCGGACAGCATGGCGACAAGCCCGAAATACACGTTCCAGATCATGCCTGAGCCGATCAGCACAACCTGCTGGCAGATCGTGAAATCCTCGCGCGGCAACAGCCGCTCGCCGATGCCGATCGACCGCAGACCGTAATCCAGCAGCGTCTCCCAGCAACTCATGTCGCGCGCCTTCGCTTCTTCGGGCCGGAAATATCCCGGGGGGAGGCTCGCAGAGCCGGGGGGCAGCGCCCCCCTGCAACATTGACCATCATGCTGCCTTCCTCTGGGCTTCGCCGGCGGTCGTGGCCTGCCCCTTGGTCAAACGGGTCATGATCCGGTCCAGCACGAGTTCCGAAACCCGCGTGAAGGCAAGGTAAAAGACCAGCAGCGCAAGGAAATACCACATGCGCCAGTCGCCATGCGGATAGTCGGTGAAGCGGGCCGTCTTGGCCCCGCCCAACTCGCGCGCCCAGTAGACGATATCTTCCACCCCCAGCAGGAACAGCAGCGGCGTGGCCTTGATCAGCACCATCCACAGGTTCGACAGGCCCGGCAGGGCATAGACCCACATCTGCGGCACGAGGATGCGCCAGAAACATTGGCGCTGCGACATGCCGTAGGCTTCTGCGGTTTCCATCTGTGCGCGCGGAACGGCCCGCATCGCACCATAAAGAACATTGGCCGCAAAGGCGCCGAAAACGATTGCAAATGTGAGCACCGCAAGGAAAAAACCGTAGGTCTCATGCACCCATTGCGCGGAATTTCCAAGGGGAAGCTTGGCCGCCTCACAGACGACGAAATCATTGCCCTGCCGGATCGGTTGATCCCAGTCGGGGCATTTCACCTCGTGCCGGATCCATTCAAAGAACTGGTCCAGCGCGATGACGAAGAACAGGAAAAAGGCGATGTCCGGCACGCCGCGCACCACCGCGACGTAGCCGCGCCCCAAGAGTTGCAGCGGCAGAAAGGACGACCGCGCCGCCGACGCCCCGGCAAAGCCGAAGGCCAGCGCCGCGGGCGCGGTGATCGCCAGCAACAGCAGCACCGTCACGACCGACCAGTAGATCGCCATGTGCTTGCCCGTGGTCAGGTAGCACGCCATCCAGGCCAGGTCCGAAAGCGTGTCCGGGTCGGTGCAGAAGTCAAACATCGCGATCCGCGGCAGGGCGGGGCGTCAGCCCCGCCTCACCTGTCCTAGAAGGTTTCGCCGATTTCCCATTTTTCGATGAGGGCGTTCAGGGACCCGTCATCCTTCATCGACTGGATGGCGGCATCGAATTTCTCACGCAGTTCGCCATCGCTTTCGCGCAGGCCCATGCCCACACCGCCGCCGATCAGGATGTCGTCGCCGGTCAGGGCCAAGTCCATGCTCTCTTCGGCGATGGGCATGAGGTAGGCCTTGTCGGCCAGAACGGCATCCGCCTCACCGTTGCGCACGGCGGCGATCGTCTCATCCGGGCTGGCGAATTCGACCAGCGTGGCGCCCATTTCGGCGATGTAGGAGGCCTGGATCGTGTTCGCCTGCGCGGCGAAAACCCCGCCTTCCATGTCCAGCGTCATGCCTTCCATGGCAAGAAAGGCCGATGGGTCCGGTTGCGTGTAGTTCTGGGTGAAGTCGATCACCTCATCGCGCTCCTCGGTGATCGACATGCCGGCGATGATCGTGTCGTAGTTGCCCGAAACGAGGTTGGGAATGATCGAATCCCATTCGTTCGTGACCCATTCGCAGGTCAGTTCGGCGCGCACACAGAGCTCATCGCCCAATTCGCGCTCGAAACCGGCCACTTCGCCGCTGTCGTCGATGTAGTTGAACGGAGGATAGGCGCCTTCGGTGCCCATCCGCACGACGGAATGGCTGCCAGCCAATGCTGCGCCGGTCATCATGGCCAGCGCGGAGGTTGCGATTAGAAGGTTTTTCAAGACATTGCTCCCTGATTTTAGCGTGGTGGCTGTCCCGCCACCTGTTTCATGCAGGCGGTTCACCCCGGCCTATGCATGGACGGTGGACTTCAGGAATCCCTGAAGCCGCTCGGATTTGGGCGCCCCGAACAGCGTTTCCGGCGGCCCCTGTTCCTCGATCAGACCCTGATGCAGGAACACGACGTGGTCGCTGACATCATGGGCCATCTTCATGTCGTGGGTGACGATCAGCATCGTGCGCCCTTCTTGAGCCAGCGATTTTATGACGCGGACGACCTCCTGTTCCAGTTCCGGGTCCAGCGCGCTGGTCGGCTCGTCGAACAGCAGGGCCTCCGGCTCCATGCACAGGGCGCGCGCGATGGCGGCGCGTTGCTGTTGTCCCCCCGACAGCTGTGCGGGAAAGACATCGCATTTGTCGCCGATGCCCACCTTGTCCAGATAGCCGCGGGCGGCCTTCTCCACCTGCGCGCGATCGCGGCCAAGCACGGTCACCGGGGCCTCCATCACGTTTTGCAGGATGGTCATATGTGCCCACAGGTTGAACTGCTGAAAGACCATGGACAGGTTGGTGCGGATGCGCAGGACCTGTTTGGGATCGGCGGGCCGTCGACGATGGCCTTCGCCTTTCCACAGCACCGGCTCGCCCTTGAACAGGATCTCTCCCTGCTGGCTGTCTTCCAGCAGGTTGCAGCAGCGCAGAAGGGTGGATTTGCCGGAACCTGACGACCCGATCAGCGATACGACATCCCCTTTTTGGGCGGTGATATCCACACCCCTGATGACCTCGAGCGAGCCGTAGGCCTTGTGCAGATTCCGCATTTCGATGACCGGTTGTGACGCCATTCAGCCCATGCCCATTTCATTCGCACAACCTGAATTGAAGTTTCCGCGATTTGCAATCGTCAAAATGCCTTGCCACCGCCGCAGGGCCAAAAGTGACTTTGGGTCATGCCGGATCAGCCGGATTTGGCGGCAATGGCTGGCTCAGGTAGGCGTGCCGAGGAATATCCACCAACGCCTCGATCATCAGGGCCGACCGATCCTGTGGCGAAAGCGCGGAAATTGCCGCACCAACCGCCTTGCGGAGCTGCGGGACCAAATCCCGGCGTGCGGTGATCAGCGGCAGACCCGGTGTCGGGTCGCTCTGATGGAGGACCCGCAGCCCGGTGGCGAAACGGTCGTGCCGCTCGATCAGCGCCCAGGTCACGGCGTCCAGCGCGGCAATGTCTGCTTGGCCCTGCTGCACGGCGCGGGCCGAGGCCCGGTGACTGCCGGTGAAGAGCACGGGACCCAGCTTGCCATGTTCCGCGCGTCCCTGCCCATGGCCGCCGGTCAGCGTTTCCCGCGCGTCTGGCGCGATTGCCAGCCCCCGCGCCTTGGCGATGTCGGTAAGCACGGCCCACCCGGATTGCGACATCGCGTCGTTGACGGCGATACGCTGTTGCAGAAGGTCGGTCACATCATGGCAAGGGGCCATGTCCGCACGGCAGACGAGGACCGACCGATAGTGACCGGCGGGGCAGCCGGGCAGTCCATAGTCCGGCGTGCCGACCAGAAAGACCCGCCGGTGCAGGTCCGCGCGATAGGGCAACCCGCAGGTCTGCCCCAGAAGCAGATCCGCTGACCGCCAAAATGACCACAGATCGCCGCCGCGGGTCAGCGCATCGGGTGCCCCGGGCAGAGCACGGCGAATCAGGGCCCAGAACCGGTCATGCGCCCCTTGCGTCTCCTCCCGCTCATACATGGGCAGGCAGGCGATCATCCCCGCGTGTCGACGCGCCGACGTGCAAGGGCGCTGTCCCGGTCGTTGACCCCCAAAAGATTGGACACCATGCGCAGCAGAGCGTCCTCTTCGGGTTCGCGCACGCCATCCGCCAGCACGACCTGCCAGAGCGCCTCTATGACCGCGATGCGCTGGTCATAGGGCACCGCTTCCTTGATCGCGCGGGTGAACCGCACTGTATCGGGCGCCTCGGCTTCAAGGCGTTCGCCCTCACCGCGCAGCTTGGCCACCTCGAAGGGGGACAAGGCGTAGCGGGTGGCGAGGATGCGGTCGATCCGGTCCCGCTCGCTGTCATCGAAGCGACCGTCCGACCGCGCGACCCGCACCAGAAGGGCCGTCAGCGCCAAACGGGCGTCGACGTCGGCAAGCGGGGCTGGATCGGACGCCGTAAGGCGCGAGAGAAATTCGCTGAACATGGCAGGGATATAGGGCGGTTCGGCGGCGCACACAAACCCCCGGCTGGATTTTGGGGGCCGGATGTCAGGGGATGACCGCCGCCGCCCGCGCGGCATCGTTGTCTTCCGTTGTGATGCCGAGCACCTCTTCGACCAGGTGAACCAGGTCCGCCTCGCGGTCATCGGTGATGCCGTCCGCCTCCGCCACCTGCCACAACGCTTGCACCGCCTCGACCCGGTGGGCGTAGTCGACGTTCTCGCGGATCAACAGGGCCATGCGGCTGTCGTCCTTGATCGAGCGTGCCAGCCTTTCGCAGGTGGCGCGCATCTTGGCCGCCTCCACCGCGTTGATCCCGTTGACCGCCGAAAGAATACGGTCGATCTGGCTGATCTCCTCGAAGAGATACATGTTGTCGGCCTGCGCCACACGCACCAGCAACGTGCCCAGTGCCAGTTTGGCATCGGGTTCCGGCAGCGGGGCGGGCGCGCGGGATCCGCCGTGGAAAAACGCTTTCAATCGCTCGAACATGACCGGGCCTCCGCTCTTTTTCGACCTGTTATCATAGCTGGTGCAGCGTCGGCACGTGCCTCATTCGGACAGCCGGGAAAATTGTGCCCCAAGCTGTTGCAGTTTGGCGTCCATGCCCCACGGCGGATTGACGATGAACAGGCCCGACCCGGACATGCCATGGCCCTTGCGCGCCGGGGGAAAGCGGACCTCGTGGCGCAGACCCTCCGGAAAGGTCTTGTCCAGGGTGCGCAGCATGGC
>CAZRZN010000187.1:6294-8685 GCA_964604565.1 uncultured Rhodobacterales bacterium | reverse complement strand
GGCGGTCGTTCTGGCGGTGCCCGTGGGGTTGATGTTCAACGGCACGGCCCTGCCGCTGACCGTGGGCGTGATGCTTTACGCGGTGGCGGCGCTGGTGCTGATGCGGGTCATGCGGCGGGCCGAAATCGCCATGGAGTCCGAGTGATCTCATATCGCCGGGAACGCACTGCGGCGGGGCGGGCGTGATCCGTCAAAAATGAGGCGGTTCCTCATGAAAAATCGTAGATCGGAGGGCAAATTGCGGTATACCTTTGCATACTGCATTCATGTCATCGCCAAAACGCGCTAAACCTCCCCCGAGTCACCACCGCGGGCCGAAGGGGGCGCATCATGACCAAGATCAAGGTCGACAACCCGATTGTCGAAATGGACGGGGACGAGATGACCCGGATCATCTGGCATTTCATCAAGCAAAAGCTGATCCTGCCCTATCTCGACCTCGATCTGCTGTATTACGATCTCGGGATCGAAGAACGCGACCGCACCGCAGATCAGATCACCATCGACGCCGCCGAAAAGACGCGCGAGGTCGGCGTTGCGGTCAAATGTGCCACCATCACGCCGGATGAGGCGCGGGTTGAGGAATTCGGCCTCAAGAAGATGTGGCGCAGCCCCAACGGCACGATCCGCAATATCCTTGGCGGTGTGGTATTTCGCCAGCCGATCATCTGCCGCAACGTGCCGCGCCTTGTGCCGGGCTGGACCTCGCCCATTGTCGTCGGGCGCCATGCCTTTGGCGATCAATACAAGGCGACGGATTTCACCTTTCCCGGCAAGGGAAAGCTGACAATGAAATTCGAAGGCGAAGATGGCACCGTGATCGAGCGCGAGGTCTATGATGCGCCATCGGCAGGCGTCTACATGGGCATGTATAACCTTGACGACTCGATCCGGGACTTTGCGCGGGCCTCCCTGAACTACGGCCTGACGCTGGGATGGCCGGTCTACCTGTCGACCAAGAACACCATTCTCAAGGCCTATGACGGGCGGTTCAAGGATCTGTTCGAGGAAATCTATCAGGCGGAATTTGCCGATCAATTCAAGAAGGCCGGCATCTGGTATGAACACCGGCTGATCGACGACATGGTGGCCTGCGCGCTGAAATGGAACGGCAAATTCGTCTGGGCCTGCAAGAATTACGATGGCGATGTGCAGTCCGATACGGTGGCGCAGGGCTTTGGCAGCCTTGGCATGATGACATCGCAACTGATGACGCCGGACGGCAAGATCGTCGAGGCAGAGGCCGCGCATGGCACGGTGACGCGGCATTACCGGCAGCATCAGGCGGGGCAATCGACCTCGACCAATTCCGTGGCCTCGATCTATGCCTGGACGGGCGGTTTGAAACACCGTGCCAAGCTGGACGGGAACGCCGCGCTGCTGGGATTTGCCGAGACGCTGGAACGCGTGATCGTCGAGACCGTCGAGGCGGGTCACATGACCAAGGATCTTGCCCTGCTGGTCGGTCCGGATCAGGGTTGGCTGACGACCATGGGGTTTCTGGAAAAGATCGACGAGAACCTGAACAAGGCGCTTGCCGGCTGACACCGACAGAGGCGCGTGCCCTCTGCGTTAAAACGGACCACGGAAGGACAGCGCAATCCACCAGATGTGTTGCCCGGCGGGATCTTCGGGGCCAAAGGCGTCGGGCGCGCGCGCGTCGCCGACCCAGCCAGCGGATTTTCGGTCCGACGTTGCGTGATGCGGCCCTGAGCCGCCCCTGTGCTGAAAATGGATGCAGGCCGGATCCGGGTCATGTCCGGCCGGGGCGGGAACCTTGCAATTCGCATGGCGGAGCGCCAAGCGTGTCGTCATGACGCTGCTTTCCCTGCCTCCCGCCGACCGCCACAGCCTATGGGAGGATGCCATCGGGCTTTTGGTGGGCACCTGCCTCGTGGCGCTGGCCCTCTTGTTCCTGAAGGCAAGCGGGCTGATCACCGGGCAGATTGCCGGGCTTGCGCTGGTGCTCGGCTATGCGATGGGGTGGTCCTTTGGCATGGTGTTCTTTGTGCTGAACCTGCCGTTTTATCTTTTGGCGATAAGGCAGATGGGATGGCGGTTCACTTTCAAGAATTTCGCCGCCGTGGGGCTGCTGTCCGCGCTGACAGAGCTGATGCCGCAATTGCTGCGGCTTGAAACCGTGCATCCGGCGGTCAGCGCGGTGATGTTCGGCGTCCTTGCCGGACTGGGGCTGATCGTCCTGTTCCGTCATGGCGCGACCTTGGGCGGAATCGGCATCGTGGCACTCTGGCTTCAGGACACGCGCGGCATTCCGGCGGGAAACATCCAGCTGGGCTTTGATCTATGCGTCTTTGTGATTGCCCTGTTTCTGTTCGACTGGCCGATGGTTGCGATGTCGCTGCTGGGCGCGGTGATCCTGAACCTGATCGT
>CAZRZN010000187.1:0-6194 GCA_964604565.1 uncultured Rhodobacterales bacterium | reverse complement strand
CGTGCGTCCTTCATCGCAAAGACCTCTGCCCGCGGAACCCATTCATATTCCTCGAGATCCTGCTTGACGGTCCCGAACCAGAGCCGCCCCTGCCCCTTACGCCATGGATCGAGGACGATCCCCTCTTCCATCGGGTCGCCCGGCGCCGAGATGATAACGGTGGAATGTTCGATCCAGATGGTGTTGAAATTGGCGATGGCCCGGTGCAGTTGCAGCGTTCTCAGCTTTTCGCGCTGGAGCGCGACCTGAAGATCGTCGGCCCAATCCTTGCACAGACCGCGTGGCTTTACCCCGGTGTTCACCTTCATGTTGTGAACGGTCGGCGAGTCCACGGCGCCCCAGCGCTTGGCCCAGACAAGCGGCTCCCTGACAGAGATGCGCGCCACACGGGCGGCCTCGTCCGGGTCAACATTGGGTCCAAGATTCAGCAGAGCCTGTTCTAGCACCCTGATCTTGTCTTCGGGCGTCGGCTCCGTGTCCGCGAAGCTTCTGGACGACATGAGGCCCGGTTCAGGTGCCTGGCCCCCGCATCCCGCCACCGCCAGCAGCCCGCCGCACAAGACCGCCCGTCGCGTCATCTTCATTCCCGTCATCTCCGTATGTGTAATGTTGGTTCATCTTATAGGACAGCGCGGGCCGTCAGGAAAGCTCCGGCATATGCTCATCCAGCCGCGCAACGCGCGCACCGGCCTTCGCGGAGGTCACAACTCCGAGAGATTTGAGCTTGCGGTGCAGCGCTGACCGTTCCATCCCCACGAAAGAGGCCGTGCGCGAAATATTGCCGCCGAAGCGGTTGATCTGCGTCAGCAGGTATTCGCGCTCGAACGCCTCGCGCGCATCGCGCAGCGGCAGTGTTGCCAGCGTTCCGGACAGCACCACGCGGCCCTCGGACTCCTCGCCCGCCACGGTTTCCTGCGGCAGTTCGCGCGCCTCGATGGGGCCAGTGCCATCCCCGAGGATCAGAACCCGTTCCACGAGGTTCTTGAGTTGGCGCACATTCCCCGGCCAGGTCATGGTCTGCATCAGGGCAATCGCCTCTTCGGTCAGTTCCCGGGCATGCAATCCCTGTGCCCTGTGGCACTGGTCGATGAAATGGGCGGCCAGAACCGGGATGTCCTCGCGGCGTTCTGCCAGCGATGGCACGGCGATCGGAACGACATTCAACCGGTGATACAGTTCCTCGCGCAGGCGTCCTGCGGCG
The DNA here is from genome assembly GCA_964604565.1 of uncultured Rhodobacterales bacterium. Taxonomy (GTDB): domain Bacteria; phylum Pseudomonadota; class Alphaproteobacteria; order Rhodobacterales; family Rhodobacteraceae; genus CAZRZN01. The sequence goes on along the minus strand of CAZRZN010000187.1, from coordinate 4,993 downwards.
ATCTCGCTCTGCAAGTCGCGGTTGGTGGAGGAGATCACGCGCAGATCGACGCGGACCTTGTCGTTTCCGCCGACGCGGGTGAATTGCTGATCCACCAGAACACGCAGGATCTTGGACTGGGTGCCGATGGGCATGTCGGCGACTTCGTCGAAATAGACCACCCCGCCATGCGCCTGTTCCAGCAGGCCCGGTTCCACCCCCCGCTTGGAGGTTTCGCGACCAAAGAGCATGGCCTCCATCATCTCCGGCTCGACGCCGGCGCAGTTCACGGTGACAAAGGGGGCCTTCGACCGGCCCGACTGCGCATGGATGTAGCGGGCCGCCACTTCCTTGCCGCTGCCTGCGGGGCCGGTCAGCATGACCCGGCCGTTCGATTTGGTCACCTTGTCCAGTTGGCCCAACAGCGTGCGATAGGCGGCGGAATCGCCGACCATTTCCGACGCCTTGACCTCGCCCCGCTTCAACTGATGGTTCTCGCGCCGCAGCATGGATGTCTCCATCGCGCGCCGGATCACCACCAGCAACTGGTCGATGTTGAAGGGTTTCTCGATGAAGTCATAGGCGCCCTGCTTGATCGCGGCCACCGCGATCTCGATATTGCCATGACCGGAGATGATGACCACGGGAATGTCGGGATTGTCGCGCTTGACCGTTTTCAGAATGTCGATCCCGTCCATCTTGCTGTCCTTCAGCCAGATGTCGAGGATCAGCAGGGCCGGTGGTTCGGCGTTGATTTCGGTCATCGCTTCCTGACTGTTGGCGGCCAGACGTGTGGCGAATCCCTCGTCTTCCAGAATGTCACCGATCAATTCCCGGATATCGCGTTCGTCGTCGACGATCAGTATATCGCTCATAACTGCCCTTTCATTCCTTGGTCCTCAAACATCTTCCAATAGTTCCCGGCGCGGCGACCGTGCCGCAGGAGACAATGGCAGCCGAACGACCGCCATCGCGCCCCGATGCGCCGTGTCGTCACCGAAGGCAGGCGCATCCTCAAGAGTCAGCGTCCCGCCATGCTCCTCTATGATCTTCTTGACGATCGGCAGGCCGAGGCCCGTGCCCTTGTCCCGCGTTGTCACATAGGGTTCGAAAAGGCGCGCCCGGTCTTCCGGCAGGCCGATCCCGTTGTCCATGATCAGGATTTCCGCGCGGCCCTCCCTGACCGTGGCAGAGACCCGGATTTCCGGTTTGTGGCCGTCCGGCGCACCCTTTTCCTGCAAGGATTCGATGGCCTCTCCGGCGTTCTTGATCACGTTGGTCAGCGCCTGCCCGATCATGGTGGCGTCCAGATTGGCCGGCATCGGATCGTCCGGAATCTCGGTCACGAACCGGACGGCGGGCAACCCGGCCTCCTGCAACAGGACCGCCTCGCGCAAGAGATCGCCAAGATCCTCCGACTTGCGATCCGGCTCTGGCATCCGCGCGAATTTGGAGAATTCATCCACGATCCGCCGCAGGCTGGTGGTCTGGCGCACGATGACTTCGGTCATCTCGTCCAACTTTTCGGCATCAGCCGTTTCCAGATGCCGGCCGAACTTGCGCCGGATGCGTTCCGCGCTCAACTGGATCGGGGTCAGTGGGTTCTTGATCTCATGCGCGATGCGCCGCGCGACATCCCCCCAGGCGGCCATCCGCTGGGCGCTGACCAGATCGGTCACATCGTCAAAGGCCAGAACATAGCCTTCGAGCGACCGATCGCGCCGCCGCCGGACCGATAGCCGCACCAGCAGGTTTTCCAACTGCCCGCCCCGGCTGACCTTGACCTCTTCCTGCGCGGTTTCGAGACCCTCTGACCGCAGCCGGTCCAGAAGCGCGCCGAATTCCGGCACCGCGACGCCCAATGGCACGGACCGGTGGGTTTCATGCCAGTCCAGCAGACGCTCTGCCGAGCGGTTGACAAAGGTCACCTTGCCCTCGGCGTCCAGCCCCACAACACCGGATGTCACGGAGGACAGGACGGAATCGAACAGCCGTTGCCGCCGTTCGATCTGACGCGTGTTTTCCAGCAGGGTTTCCCGCTGGCCCTTCAACTGGCGGGTCATCTGGTTGAAATACCGCCCGAGCATCGAAATCTCGTCGTCGCCCTCTTCCTCCGGCACCTGCACATCCAGATCGCCCGTGCCGACCCGCTGCGCCGCGCCCGTCAGACGCCCCACCGGCCGGCTGAGGCGTTCGGCAAACCAGAGGCCCGCCCAAGTGGCGGCAAGGATCAGCAGCATCGCAAATCCCACGTAGAGCAAAGCGAAATCGAACAGGCGGCGCCCGCGCTCCGTCTCCTGTTGCTGGTAAAAACGCGCCGTTTCCTGCGTCTGGTCCAGCAGGTTCAGGATCTGCCCGTCCACCTCACGACTGATGTAGAGATAGCGGTCGGCAAAGGCCTCCAACGGCAGCAGCGCGCGCAGTTCATTGTTGTCCCAGTCCGGGATCACCGCGATCCCCGACTCATCCGCTGTCAGAAATTGCGCGTCCGAGGGTGGCTCGAAGTCGAACAGATAGGACCGTTCCCCGCGCGCACGGATCTCGGCGGCGCTGTTGATGACATAAGCCTCGCGGAGGCCGCGCTGAATCTGGCTCTGGCCCTGGCTCAGGACCTGCCGCAATTCGCCATCGTCCATGACGAAACTGGCCCGCCGGTTGGCGTCAAGAAAATTGGCCAACGCCTGCGCGTCCTGTTCCAGCCCTGCGCGGCTTTCGGCCTCATAGGCCTCTGCCGCCGCAAGCGAGGCACCCACGACATTCTGGACCCGGCTCGAGAACCATGTCTCAAGCCCGATGTTGATGGTCAGCACGGCAAAGACCGCGACCGTGACGGTCGGCAGCAGCGCCATCATGGCGAAGGCCGCGGTCAGACGGAGATGGAGGCGGGATCCTGCCGATTGTGCCCGGCGGTCGGCAATCATGCGGGCAACCCGCGCCAGCACCAGCGTCGCGAGCAGCAAAACGTAGACAAGATCGGCCAGAAGGACGAGCCGCAAGCTCAGAGATGAAGCACCCCTGTCCAGCGGGCCGAGAACCAGAAAGGTCGCAAAGGCAAGCACCGGGCCGAGCGCCACAAGCACCAGCGCCACGACATTCTGAAAAAGCCGCGTGCGACGCAGACGCAAGATCTGCGCCCAAGTCGGAGACCGGAACATGTTGTGTGCCCGCGTGGCCACAGCCAACCCTCGCAAAAGATCTGCCATTGGATGCCCAATGCGCAGAAACCACCGTATCTAGTGACCTTCTCACCACTGCGAGGCGGCGGGGCCACAGTTATGTGGCCCTTTTACATCAATTTGCGGCGGCGTGTCACGCGAATATCCAGATCCGTGATCTTCTTGCGCAGAGTATTGCGGTTGATGCCCAGCAGATCGGCGCATTTGGCCTGATTTCCGCCTGTCGCCTCCAGCGCGATCTCCAGCAGCGGCGCCTCCACCTCGCGCAAGATCCGCCCATAAAGACCGGGTGGCGGCAGCATGGCGCCGTGAAGGTCGAAGTAGCGTCGCAGATGCCGTCCCACGCTTTCGCCCAGCTTGTCGCTGTCGCCGCCGCGCAGGACCGGACCGGTTTCTGGCTGGTTGCCCAGAACCGCCTCGACTTCGCTGCGGGTGATTTCCTCGGCGCGGCTGGTCAGTGACAGCCGGCGTATCGCGTTTTCCAGCTGGCGCACGTTGCCGGGCCAGGAATACACGCGAAACAGCTCTGCCGCGCCGTCTGACAGCCAGCGTTTGGGGGCCCCCTCGCGCTCGGCACGGTTGAGGAAATGTTCCGCAAGAAGCGGGATGTCCTCGACCCGTTCGCGCAGGGACGGAACCGCGATCGCCGCCCCGTCGAGCCGGTAGAAAAGGTCTTGCCGCACCTCCCTGCCCTCGATCAGGGACTGCGGATCGCGCTGCGAAGAGGCGAGGAAACGGGGCACATGGTCGCCGGGAACATCCATCATCCGCACGATCCGTGCCTGAATTTCGTCCGAGATATCGGCGATCTCATCAATCAAGAGCGTGCCGCCCTTGACCCGCGCAAGAACGCGCGCGGGCCCGTCCAGATCCGCCAGATCGGATCCGGTCACCGTCACGAAGGGCAACGTCCGTCGATCCGAGAAATCATGCAGGGCCCGCGCAATCAGGGATTTTCCCGTCCCGCTTTCCCCGGTGATCAGCACGGGCAGATCGGTGTTCATGACGCGCGCCACAAGGCGGTAAAGCCCCTGCATGGCGGGCGTCTTTCCGACCAGCGGCAGTTCATCGGGCTCATCCGCTCCGACCACCGGCTCCTCGCGGCGCGGGGCGCGGTTGCGGTTTTCCAGCGCGCGCGCGGTCCGTTTCATCAGGTCGGGCAGATCGAAGGGTTTGGGCAGGTAGTCGTATGCCTCTGCTTCGGCGGCCTGAATGGCGGTCATGATCGTGTTCTGTGCCGAGATCACGATCACCGGAAGCCCCGGGCGATCCTCGGCAATCTTTGGCAGCATTTCCAGCCCATTGCCATCCGGCATGACCACGTCCGAAATCACGACGTCGCCTTTGCCTTCGCTGACCCAGCGCATCAAGGTGGTCAGACTGGACGTGGCGTGGACCTTGCATCCCGCCCGCGTAAGCGCCTGTGTCAGAACCGTGCGGATCGTGCGGTCGTCATCTGCGACCAGAACTGTCCCATCCATTTACGTGATCTCCTTTGGCGCTGCCGGCGCGCGCGGCAGCGAAATGCGGAAAACGGTCCGGCCGGGCACGCTGTCGACCGAAATCCAGCCTCCGTGGTCGGATATGATCTTGCTGACCAGCGCGAGGCCCAGCCCGGTGCCGTTTTCCCTGCCCGAAACGAAAGGGTCGAAGATATCGCCCTTTATGTCCGGCGGCAGGCCCGGACCGTCGTCGATGATTTCCACTTGCAGCGGCAGCGTCTGGCCAGAGCCATCGGCCCGCCGCAAACGGAAACTGTGCTCGTAGAAGGTGTGCAGGCGGATGGTGCCGCCCTCCTTGGCATTGGCGGCCTCCGAGGCATTCTTGATCAGGTTCAG
>CAZRZN010000186.1:0-8759 GCA_964604565.1 uncultured Rhodobacterales bacterium | reverse complement strand
GTCCGGTACGGCCTCGAGGTGGCAGACCATCCTAACCTCGAAGAGGCGCTGCGCTATGAAACCCCGACTGCGGGGATGTGGCGCATCGTAAAGGAGGACACCGAGCTGGGCGGCGTAAGCATGCCCGCAGGCTCGGTCGTCCAGTTGCGCTATGCCGCCGCCAATCGCGATCCGAAGAAATTCGAGGATCCCGACCGCTTCGACATCGAGCGCAAGAATGCGCGCGCCCACCTCGCCTTTGGCAAGGGCCCGCATATGTGCGTGGGCAACATGCTCTCGCGCAAGGAAATGCTGGTCGCCTTCGACGAGCTGCTCGAGCGGCTCGATGACTTCGCCGTCTCCGACGAGGACGGGATCAAGATCCTGCCCAACATCCTTCTGCGCGGCGTCACCCGCCTGCCGATCACGTTCACACACACTGGCACCCGGAAAGCGTAAGTAGATGAATTTCGACCTGTCTGAAGAACAGGAAATGTTCCGTTCCAGCGTCGAGCGTTTCGCCGCGCCGATCGACGTCGAGGCCCGGCGCAAGCTGCGCATGGATATGGCGGGCTATGACCGCTCGCGCTGGGAAAGCCTGGCGGAGCTCGGCCTTGTCGCGCTGGCCGGTCCCACCGTAGCGCAGGACAAGGGCGCAACCATGATGATCCTCGACGGGTCGGGCAGCATGTGGGGCCAGATCGACGGCACCGCCAAGATCGAGATCGCGCGTGACGCGATCGGCCGGATGCTCGCGGACTGGCCCGAGGGACGGAACCTTGGCCTGATGGCATATGGGCACCGGCGAGAGGGCGATTGCGGCGATATCGAGACGCTCTTGCCCCCTGCCCCGCTCGACCGCGCGCAGGTCAACAGCGCGCTCGCGGACGTCACACCGCGCGGCAAGACGCCGGTGGGGGCCTCGGTCCGTGCCGCGGCCGGTTCGGTCGGAGAGACTGGATCCGTCATCGTCGTGACCGATGGGCTGGAAAATTGCGGCGCCGACCTCTGCACGTTGGGCGAGGATCTCGCGGCGGCAGACGAAAGCTTCACCGCGCATGTCATCGGTTTCGATGTGGACGATGCGAGCGGGCAGTTGGCCTGCCTCGCAACGGCAACGGGCGGGCGTTACATCCCTGCCTCAGACGCGGTGTCCCTGACCGGCGCGCTACAGGACGTCAGCGCCGCTGAACCCGCGCCCAGCGGCCCGCTTTACGTCGACGAATTCAACCGCGCGGAGCTTGGCCCCGACTGGACGGTGGAGAACCCCAATCCCTCCGGCTTCATCGTTGACGACGGCGTGCTGGTGACGATGACCGTCGAACCCGGCTACATGGGCGATGCCCCAGACCAGGCAAACGTCTTTCGCTGGACGGCTGCGGAATTTCCCGAAGGCGACTGGGATCTGAGCGCCGATTTCACCGCCCGTCTGGGAGAAGTCCAGTCGCTGGGTGGGCGCCGCGCCATCGTTCAGGTGGGCCGCCACGCCGATGTGGACAACACCATCTCCGTCTATGTCTACCGGCAAGGCAATTCCAACGACGACCTGTGGCTGCGGCTGCGCGCCATGTCCGGCGGCACGGAAACCCGCGCCGAGGTCGAGATCGCGGGCGATCTGCGCGGCTATGATCTTGCGCAGATCCTGCGCGACTTCGAGGAAAAGGGCGCACGCCTGACCATATCGAAGCGCGGTCGAGACTATGTCGGACGGCTCAGCATGAACGGCTGGACCATGCAGGAGGGCGGCCCCGAAGTGATCGAAACCGATCCAATCCAGATCCTGCGCACGACCGGCGATCCGGCTCTATTCGCGGGAACGCTGGGATCTGAACAAACCGTTGCCGAATTCGACCGGGTCGAGATCACGGAGGTGAAGTGATGCGCCCTCGTTCCACAAGCGTGATCCGACCGGCCCTTGCGGCGGCGGCCCTCGCGTCGGCGCCCGCCGCGACGGAGGCGCAGGTTCTGACCATGGAGGCGAACACCACGGTCGCACGCGAGGGATCGGGCCACGGTATCGAGCTTTTTCTGATGCTCGACGCCCCCGCCGAGGTTCCACTCATGGCACAGGTGCAGCTGACAGGCGTGGACGCCACGGGCGGGGCGGACTTCGTTCCGCCGGTGATCCCGGTCACATTTCGCGAGAACGACGTGCGCAAGCGCGCGATCGTCGACATCGTGGATGACCCTATCGACGAGATCTACCGCGAAACCTTCGTCGCTTCTGTGGACAGCGTGACGCCGCTCGACCCACAGGTGGTCCCGAGTATCATCAACGGCGCCGGCTCGATCCCGCTGACCGTGATCGACGACGACAATGCCTTCTCGGTCACCTCCCGCCCCGGGCCCGAGGGGGGCGCCGTGGTCCTGACGATCCGGCAGGAATACGACAGCGAGACCACCGAGGTCGTCGTTGCCAACCCCGGCGCGGGCAGCGCAACACCGGGTCTTGATTTCGAACCTTGGCAGAAGGTCGCCCGCTTCCCGCAAGGCACGACCGAGGTGTCGGTCTCCATCAGTCTTATGCCGGATGACGTGCCCGAGCAGACCGAGAGCTTTCCGATCGAGATGGCGCATATGGGCACGGGCACGGCGACATTCGCGCCTGCGACGGTGACTGGAACGATCCACGACGAAACCGAGGATGACATTCCCGTCCGGATCGAATTCACGCAAGGCACCGTGCGAATGGAGGTCGCGGGTCGGACAGTCACGCAGCCCTTCCAGCACCCGGCCATGCAGGGCACGCTGATCCGCCACGCGGGCGGCACGCGGATGACGTTGAGCCAAGCCAATGGCAAGGATCTGGCGCTGCGGCGCTACTGTGCCGAAGATACCGATTTTTCTGCCATCGCGTCGGGCATACCGGGTCTGTCGGCCGGGGATATCGGTGCAGGCAATCGCACCGGGTGGCGCGGCGATTTTGTGGTCGACGGAAACCAGTTCGACTACGCGATGTTCGAACAGGCCGATGGCAGCTATTCCGGCTACGGACGCCAGCGCGGCACCATCGACGGCTCCACCGTTCTTACCCGACACGGCTACCGCGTTGTCCCCCTGATCGAAGAGGAGCCGGAGGTGGCGCGCCTGCCCAGTGATCCGCCCACGGCGCAACTGCCCCCGGAGGCGGTGACGGACGCCGTCGCGCGCCAAGTCGCCGAAGATCTTGGCATGAGCACCGAAGCGGTCCAGCCCTATCTTTCCACCCGGCTCGGTCCCGACATGACCAGCGGCGACGGTGACAGCGCCCGCACCGTGGAGGTCGAGATATGGCTCGACGCAAAGGGCCGTCCCCTGCCCGCCGACCGCGCCGCGCCCGGGCCCTGCGATCCGGGCTATGGCGCGGCACAGGCGCCGACCAAACGTCTGCGGTATCGCCTTGGCACTGCCGGGGAGGCCATCATCGGCCAGGCCGTCACGCAGGACGTGGCTACCGGTCAGCTCGGAGAGGCTTACATGGAAGATCTGGGCGACGCGTCGAGCAGTCTGGACACGGCGGTAAAGCGCGCGCATGACGGTCTTGCGCCACCGCTCAAGGCGCCGGACTGACAGGCGGCCCTCCCGAAAGCCGGTCAGTTACCGCGCCTCCACAGCCACCCAGTCCAACAGAGATCCGACCGGACGACAGGCAGTTGGGACGCGACGTTGAATACGGCCGCAAATGCCGTCAACGCTGGTCATTGTGAAACAAGGCAGCCGACCCCCGGGCGATGGTGTTGGTCGCGTCAACCCATGCGCACCGGGTGACCTCATCCGAAAGACACCCCGAAAAAGGACCAAGGGCTCTATTCGCCCGTGGCCGATTTCTCCGGCCCTTGGATCGCACGTGTCGCCGCGCCGATCGCCCCGCAGGATCGGGATTGCAGGATCGGAACCACATGTGATCAGCCGATCAGCGCCCCCGGGTTCATGATGCCATTCGGGTCGATCGCGGATTTTATCTGCCGCAGCAGCGTCAGTTTCGCAGGGCTGGCATGTGCCGCAAGATCATCGCGTTTCAGCCGCCCGATCCCATGTTCGGCGCTGATCGAGCCGCCGAAATGGACCGTGACATCGTTGATCGCATGCCGGACCTTTTCGACGATGTCCGGCTGCGCGGTGACGAACCCGGCCTTGGGCATACCCTCCGGCGGAAAGACATTGTGGTGAATATTCCCGTCGCCGATATGGCCATAACTGTTGATCCGCAGCCCGGGATACAGGGCCCCGACCGTTTCATGGGTGCGCGCGATGAAAGCGTCGATCTGACCCAGAGGCACGGACGTGTCGCTGCTGCAAATCGCACCGGTCAACCGGTTGGCTTCGGGCGTCGTCTCGCGCAATTGCCACAGGGCGTCCCGCTGGCCCTCGGATGATGCGACCACGGCGTCCTTGACCAGGCCCTGCTCGATACAGCTTGCCAGGGCAGTCTCCGTCTGGTCCCGTATCCCGGTCGGGCCGGAGGCCTCGACCAGCAGAAACCAGTCATGCGGCCGATCAAAAGGGCGGTGCAGGGTCGGAAAATGGCGCAGGACCAGATCAAGACCGAAGCCGCTCATCAGTTCCAGCCCGCTCAGCCGGTCGCCGATATCGCGGCGCAGGCTGCGGTAGGCGGTCAAGGCATCGGCGGGTGATCGCAGCGCGCAAAAAGCGGTCACCGTCTCGGCATCCACGGGTTTGAGCATCAGGCTCGCTGCGGTGATGATCCCCAAGGTGCCCTCGCTGCCGATCAGGAGGTGGCGCAGATCGTAGCCGGTGTTGTTCTTGCGCAGCGGGCTGAGTTCATCCAGAATTTCGCCTGAAGGCAGGACCGCCTCGACGCCGAGGCAAAGATCGCGGGCGTTGCCATGCCGCACCACCTGAATGCCGCCCGCATTGGTCGCCAGATTGCCGCCAATCGTGCAACTGCCCTTCGATGCCATGCTCAGCGGAAACATCAGGTCATGCCGGGCCGCTTCTGCGTGGATCGTCTCAAGGACACAGCCCGCCTCGGCCACCATGACGAAATCGTCGGTCGAAATGCTGCGCACGCGGTTCAACCGCTCCACTGAAACGATAACGGCATCCGGGCTGTGGATCGACAATTGCCCTGCAACGACCCCTGTCCCGCCGCCATAGGGGATGATGCCGATTTTCGCGGCGTTGCATCGTTTCACGATTTCCGACACGTGCGCCGTGCTGTCGGGACGAAGCACAAGGCATCCCTTGCCGCGAAAACTGCCACGGGGATCGTCGAGATAGCGACCCGCATCCGACCCGGACGTCCATCCAGAAGGACCGACGAGGGACTTGATGCCCTCAAGCACATTTTGATCGGGGGGCGAAAATTCCGGCATTCTGGCGTCCTGTATGTTCTATCACGTCGCCGGTCTTGAAAAGACATGCGCGTTCCGCGCCCGAAGAAGCAACCGACAGAGCGCGCAACCCGTGGGACTGTGGCACGGAAGCGTCTGGCGATCACCCTGTTTTCGGACGATACCGTGCCGTTGGCGCCTTCCGGAACCTCTGACCGGTCGGCACGCGCAGGACAGTTTGTGATTGATTGCCGGGCAGAAGCCTGCACAGTTGTCGCGGTCGGACGACACAAGAGCGACATAGCGAAAAGTCCGGGAGGATCGGCAGCTGGCATCAACACGCGCTCTTGGCGCGTCATCTCGCACGGCGATGCAGGCGCGGTCGGCGGCCCTTCAATCGGATCAATAAAAAGCTGACGCAGACAATGCCGAAACCGGCAACACCATATCTGGGAGGATAACCATGCTTAGACGTTCACTACTCAAGATTGGCGCCACACTGGCGATCACCGCAGCCCTGACGACCACCGCATCGGCGGAACTGGACGGACCGGTCAGCTACATAATTCCCTTCGGCCCCGGCGGCGAATCCGATATTTCCGCAAGGTTCCAGCAACCGTTCTTCAAGGACAAGTTCGGGCAGGAAATGGTGGTCTCCTATCAGCCAGGCGGTGGCGGGGCCGTCGGCTGGGCCTCGCTCAACGGGTTGAACGGCGACGGTCAGACGATCATGGGCGTGAACCTGCCCCATATCGTGATCAAACCGGCCCAAAAGGACGTCGGTTTCACGACCGAGGGGCTGAACACGTTCTACATGTTCCATTTCACGCCCGACGCCATCGTCGTGACGGCGGACAGTCCCTACCAGACGCTGGAAGATCTGGTCGCCGACGCCAAGGCGAACCCGGCCCAGGTCACCATGTCCGGCTCCGGCAAGGCAAGCGCCAACCACCTCGCGCAGATCAAGTTTGACAAGATGGCCGGTATCCAGACAACCTATGTGCCGTTCAAGGGGACGGGCGCCGCGGTGACGGCGCTGCTGGGCAACCAGGTGAAGGCCGAATGGGGCTACACGACCGTCGGCGCCAGCCAGGGCGACGCGGTGCGCATGCTGGCCGTCGCAATGGAAGAACGCCACCCGCTCTTCCCCGACGTCCCCACCTTCAAGGAACTCGGCTACGACATGGTCGGCGGCGCCTACCGCGGGATCGCCCTGCCCGCGTCCGCCAGCACGGAAACCACAAAGATGTGGTCGGACATGATTGACGAGATCAACAGCGACCCCGACTTCCGCCAGCAGATGCTGGACGGCGGGTTTGCCATGCTGGACGTGGGCATCGACGAAATGGGCGACTTCATGGCCGCCCGGACCGAGGAATACCTCCGCGACGCGCGCGAAGCGGGCCTGATCGAGTAATCGCAACGCGCCAGCCCGGGAGAGACCCATATGGAGTTCAGCCACTTCCTGTCCGCGATGACGCCGTTCAATCTGGCGCTTGCCCTGTTCGGCGTGGTCGCGGGCACGGTCGTGGGCTCCATTCCCGGGCTGACCGCCACGATGGCACTGGCGGTGCTGGTGCCCATCACCTTCAGCATGGAACCGGCCTCCGCGCTGATCCTGCTCGGCGCGATCTACACCGGGGCGATCTATGGTGGTGCTTACGCCGCCATCCTGCTGAACACGCCCGGCACACCCTCGGCCATCGCAACGACATTCGACGGCTATCCGATGGCTAAACGGGGCGACGGCGACCTTGCCGTGGCGCTCGCCTGTTTCGCATCGGTCGTCGGCGGGCTGATTGGCGCGTTTGCCCTGCTGTTCCTCGCACCGCCCCTGTCCAAGGTCGCACTGGCTTTCGGCCCGATCGAATATTTCTGGCTTTCGGTCTTCGGCCTCTCGTTGATCGCCTCCCTGTCGGCCGGAAACCTGATGAAGGGTCTGGCAGGCGGGGCCTTCGGGATGATCCTGTCCACGGTCGGGGTGGCCGAGATTTCCGCCGACATCCGCCTGACATTCGGCAGTCAGACCCTGATCGGCGGCTTTGGCGTGGTCAGTGCGCTGATCGGGCTCTACTGCATTCCCGTCCTGATCGACCTCGTGGCGGTGCCCGATCGGCATCTCAGGATTCAGGACGATGTAAAGTCCGTCCGCATCGGCGAAGCCTTTGGCCTCGCGATGAAATCGAAATTCAACCTGATCCGCTCTTCGGTCATCGGAACCCTTGTGGGCATCCTGCCCGGCGCGGGCGGATCGGTCGCCGGCCTTGTGGCCTATTCCGAGGCAAAACGCACCGCCAAGCCGCATCAAAAATTCGGCGAGGGCGAACCAGACGGGATCATGGCCACCGAATCCGCCAACAACGCCACGGTCGGCGGCGGGTTCATCCCGACGCTTGTTCTGGGCATCCCAGGCACGCCGCCCGATGCCATCGTGCTGGGCGCGTTGCTGGTGCAGGGCGTGCGCACAGGGCCTGCAATGTTCACGCAGAGCGGATCCATCGTCTACACCTTCATCTACGGCCTGCTCATCGCGACGGTCCTGATGTTGCCCGCCGGCCTTCTGATAGGCCGCTACGCCTATAAATCCATCGTCACGATCCCCAAGGCCGTGCTGGTGCCAACGGTGGGCTTCATGACGATCATCGGCACCTTTGCCATCCGCAATAGCGTAACGGACGTCATCCTGATGCTGGCCCTCGGGGTGTTCGGCTGGGTGATCTCGCGCTTTGGCTTTGCCGCGTCACCGATCGTCCTGGGACTTATCCTCGGGCCCATCGCGGAACAGGGATTTGTCCAGGGCTGGACCATCGGTGCGGCGACCAACAACCTCTTTGGCATGTTCTTTGGCCGCCCGATCTCTCAGGCCATCCTGGCCTTCACGGTCGTGACCCTAATCCTTCCGATCATTGTCGCGCAACGTCAGCGCCGGACCGCACAGGAGGTGGACTGATGTCGGCAAACCCTTCCAGATCCGACGCACAGATTGGATCCCTGATCATTTCAGCCCTTTTTGTCCTCGTTGGGATCGTGACGCTTTATGACACAACCGGCTATTCGGACCGCGACAGCAAGGTCTTTCCCCAGACCGTCGCGATCATTCTGATCGTCACGTCAGGAGCGTCCCTTGTGACCGGCTTTTTGAGGCCCGACACCCAAGGCGGGTTCGGGACGGGAATCTGGTGGCGCCGCGTTGTGCTGGTGGCCGCGATGTTCGCCGCCAGCCTCTTGATGCCTTATATCGGTTTTCTGCCCGCGGGCGCGATTGCCTTTGCCGGGGGGTTGATCGCGGCGATGCACGACCGATGGACGGCCCGCACCGCCGTTTACTACTGCGGCAGCGGGGTTGCCATCATGGCGGCCTTTTTCGGGTTGTTCGAACTGGTTTTGAACGTGCCGTTGCCCTGAGCGGTCGGCCCCGCGGCACCGTGATGGCGATCGGCAGCGCCTGCACCCGCGCCAAACGGGATCAGCCGCCCGCCCGCACGAGGCAGGCGGCGCGATGCTTGC
>CAZRZN010000185.1:0-8794 GCA_964604565.1 uncultured Rhodobacterales bacterium | reverse complement strand
GGCGCATCTCATCGGTATCCTCGGGCCAGCCAAGGGTGCCGATGGGCCAGATGCCCGACGAGAACCACGTGTCGAGGACGTCGGGATCGCGGAACATGGGCAGTTGCATCGGACCGGCAAAGCTGCGGATCGTGCCTTCGTCCTGCGTGTCCATCAGCTTGCGGTTGGCGGCGAGCACCTCGGACGCCTCCGTCATGTCGGCGACGATGCGGAATTCGGTGCCGTCGGGCGATTGCAGGCGGGCCTTTTCAAGCGCCTCCTCCTCGGTGGCGGCGCAGATCGGATACCAGTCCTCTTCGCCCGGGACATACCAGACGGGGATCTGGTGGCCCCACCAGAGCTGACGGGAGATGCACCACGGTTCGATATTCTCAAGCCAGTGGTAATAGGTCTTTTCGCCCGCCTCCGGGATGATCGCGATCTCGCCGGTGCGCACGGCCTCCAGCGCGGGGCCGACGACCTTTTCGGCATCGACGAACCATTGGTCCGTGAGCATCGGTTCGATCACCACCTTGGAGCGGTCGCCGAAGGGCTGCATGATCGGCTTGGACTCCACCAGGGGAACGAGCTGTTCGGGCTCGTCACGCGCCTCTCCGCCCTCTTCGGGGGCGACGGGTTTCCTGGCCGCCGTGCCCAGCCGGGGATCGGAGGGCTGTGTCATCACGGCCAGACCCTCTGCGGTGATCTCTGCCACGACCTTTTCGCGCGCGTCGAACCGGTCGAGGCCGCGCAGGTGATCGGGCACGAGGTTCAGGGCGTCCGCCTCTGCGACGGTCAGGGAGCGCGCGCCCTCGGCGGCCTGCATGGCGATCTGCGCGGCCTCTGCATAGGGGGTGCCGTCGTCGCGCATCCGGGCGCGGGTGTCCATCAGGCGGTAGAGCGGGATGCCGCCGCGTTTGGCCACCTGATAGTCGTTGAAATCATGCGCGCCGGTGATCTTCACCGCGCCGGAGCCGAAGTCGGGATCGGGGTAGTCGTCCGTGATGATCGGGATCAGGCGGCGGTGTTCCTTTGGCCCCACGGGGATTTCACAGAGCGTGCCGATCAGCGGCGCATAGCGTTCGTCACCGGGATGAACGGCCACGGCGCCGTCGCCCAGCATGGTTTCAGGGCGGGTGGTCGCGATGGAGATGTAATCGCGCTCTTCCTCCATCAGGACGGTGCCGTCCGCGTCCTTTTCGACATAGGTGTAGGTGGCGCCGCCCGCGAGCGGGTATTTGAAGTGCCACATATGGCCCGGTGTCTCGACGTTCTCCACCTCGAGGTCGGAGATCGCGGTCTCAAAGTGCGGGTCCCAGTTCACGAGGCGCTTGCCGCGGTAGATCAGGCCCTTTTCGAACATGTCGACAAAGACCTTGATCACCGCATCGTGGAAATCGGGGCTGTTTTCATGGCCGGTGCGCGGATCGCCCGGGGCGCCCGCCATAGTGAAGGCGTTGCGGTCCCAGTCGCAGGAGCAGCCGAGGCGCTGAAGCTGGTTGATGATGGTGCCGCCGGACTGGCCCTTCCATTCCCAGACGCGGTCGAGGAATTCACCGCGCGACAGGTCGGTGCGGCGCTTGCCTTCCTCTGCCATCAGTTTCTTTTCGACCTGAAGCTGGGTGGCGATGCCCGCGTGGTCCTGTCCGGGCTGCCAGAGCGTGTCGAAGCCGCGCATCCGGTGCCAGCGGATCAGGATGTCCTGAAGCGTGTTGTTGAAGGCATGACCCACGTGCAGGGCGCCGGTGACATTCGGCGGCGGGATCATGACGGTGAAGCTTTCGTCGCGCGATTTGTTCGCGCCGGCGCGGAAGGCGCCGGTTTCCATCCATTTCGCGGTGAGGCGGGGTTCGGCCTCGGCGGCGTTGAAGCTTTTCTCAAGGGGCATCGGTCGGGTCCTTGTCCACGGTCTTGGCGTGGGTCTAGCGAATGGGAGGGCGGAGGGAAAGAGGCGGTTGCGGCACGGGTGGCGGGTGGGTCCGCGGCACGGTTGGCGGGCTTGCCTTCGGCAAGACGCTCCGCTGCGCGTTCGCCCCGCCCACCGTCCCTTGGGCCGGGATCGAGACGGGCATGGTCGCGCCGTTGACGGGGCGGTTGCATTCCCGTGCTGAGGGGGCGGGGTGCTGGGGGCCATCTTTGCCACCCGTCCCGCGCGTCGGGGCGCGCGCTTTTGCCGTTGGCCTTATGGGATCGGGGGTGTGGCATGTGATCCTTGCTGCGCAAGGCCACCTTTGCCACCCGTCGCGCGCGTCGGGGCGCGCGCAACGTAAAAAGACCCGCGGTGACAGGCACCGCGGGTCAAGTGAACGAGACCCCAGGGAGGAGGAGAGGGGCCCCGAAACTGAAAAAGGTGCGGCGACGCCAGGGAGGAGGAGAGGCGCCGCCGCGTATGAAAGGCCCCAGGGAGGAGGAGAGGGACCCAACATATCGTGAAAGCCCTGCCGGGCCTTCGGATCTGGTCGCGGCGGCACCAGGGAGGAGGAGAGGTGCCGCCGCTGATGAAAGGCCCCAGGGAGGAGGAGAGGGGCCCAACATTCCGTCAAGGCTGTGTGGCCTTGGGTAACTGGTTTCGACCTGTTCCGAGCATCGGAACGCTGTCGGTCATTCATGCCTCAGGATCGTCCGGGCCGGTGGCCCGGCGGTGCCTCAGTGCTGGTCGTTGGCCGCCTGCCATGCGAGGCGGGAGATTTCGCTGCGTGCGAGGCCAAGGTCGGCAAGATCGCGGTTGCTGAGCGCGGAGAGTTCCGCGTAAGTGTCGCGGAAGACCCGACGCTTGGCGCGATGCTGCTGGAATGCCTCGACGAGGGCGTTGAACCGTGTTCCCAAACCGCTTTGGGCGTTGGCGAAGATCTGAGTGGTGATTGCCATGTGTCTGTGCCTCACTTCATTCATACCGGCATCGGTGTCTTCGGTGCCGCTGTTGAGACAAAGATGGGGCAAATGCTGCAGCTGCACAATGCCCTTGGAAGCAATGCTGCCATGCAGAAAATACATAAGGGCGCTGTCGGTTTTTTGGCACTTTTGCCTGAAAATTGCGCAGACGCCCACGTTCAGGTTGCGCTAACACCGGAGCGGTGCCCCCTAAACTGGCAGGTGAGGGATTGGAGACATGAGTGACGTGAAACAGGCCGTCGAGGCACGGTTGTCAAAGGTGGATCTGCCGGACGGCGGAAACCTGATTTCGAAAGACATGATTCGGGCCCTGCGGGTCGAGGACGGGGCCGTGCGCTTTGTCATCGAGGCCCCGAGCGCGGAGATGGCCAAGCGGATGGAGCCGCTTCGGCAAGCCGCTGAACGGGCGGTGGCGACTGTTCCGGGCGTGTCCTCTGTCAGTGTCGCGCTGACCGCGCCGACCACAGAAAAAGCGCCGCCGCAGTTGAAAATGGGGGGGCACCCCAAACCGCAGGATGGCGCGATGAAGCCCGCGGGCGTCAAGACGATCCTTGCCGTGGGTTCCGGCAAGGGCGGCGTGGGCAAATCCACGGTGTCCGCCAATCTTGCGGTTGCGCTGGCGCGGGCGGGCAAGCGGGTGGGGTTGCTGGATGCGGATATTCACGGCCCCAGCCAGCCGCGCATGTTCGGGCTGACCGACAGGCCGGCCAGTCCGGATGGCAAGACCATCATTCCGCTGGAGGCGCACGGGGTCACGGTCATGTCCATCGGGTCCATGTTGGCGGAGGACAAGGCGGTGGTCTGGCGGGGACCGATGCTGATGGGGGCCTTGCAGCAGATGCTGATGCAGGTGGACTGGGGCCCCAAGGATGTGCTGATCGTCGATCTGCCGCCGGGCACGGGCGACGTGCAATTGTCGCTGTGCCAGAAATCCGAGGTGGCCGGGGCCATCGTCGTGTCGACCCCGCAGGACGTGGCGCTGCTGGACGCGCGCAAGGCGCTGGATGCCTTTGTGACGCTGGACACACCGGTGCTGGGCCTGATCGAGAACATGGCGGTCTTTGCCTGCCCGCATTGCGGCAAGGAAAGCCATATCTTCGGCCAAGGCGGTGTGGCGACGGAGGCGCAAAAGCTGGGTATTCCGCTGCTGGCGCAACTGCCGATCGATCTGGACACGCGGCTGGGCGGCGACGAAGGTCAGCCGATCGCGCTGGGCGACAGCGCAATGGCGCAGGCCTATGGGCAACTGGCGGGCAGGCTGATCGGGACCGGAATCGTCTGACGGGTCGTGTTGGCCCTGCGGCGCGATGGTCGCCGGATCGGCCCGGGGGATGCCGGGAGGCAGATCATGGGACCGACGGAGCGGCGCCAGCGGAGGCGTTTACAGGGCCTTTTGCAGTTGCAGAAACAGATCGGTGATCAGCGCGGCGGGGTCGATGTTGACGGCGCGCGCGTGGCGGGCGCGGTCCCCCGCTTTCTGGATTGCATCCGCCCATCGGCGGCCTGCGGGCTGGTCCGGCGAGAGGCGCCGCAGGATCTCCGCCTCTCCGGGCAGCACCTCGGGCGGGGGATGCCCGGAGACACCGGTGCGCGCAAGGCGGGCGGCGATCTGGTCCGTCAGGGTGAGCAGCAGATCGCGCCGGTCTTCGCGGCCCCGGCCGGCGCAACTGTCGGCCAGCGCCAGCAGGCGCGGGCGATCGAGCGCGGGCAGGCCGGACAGCAGGGTGAGGATGTCCCGATAGAGCGTCAGCCCGTCCAGCGTGAGCAGGCGCATGGCGGCGCCCACGGATCCTTCGGCGAGGGTGGTCAGGGGGGCGACGTCCTCCGGCGTGACATCGGCCCCGGCCTGGTCCAGCGCGGCGGCCATGTCGTCGGTCCCGAGGGGCGCAAGGCGCAGGGTCCGGCAGCGTGAGCGGATCGTCGGCAGGAGCCGCGCTGGCTGATGGCTGATCAGCAGCAGCGTGGTGTTCTTGGGCGGTTCCTCCAGCATCTTCAGCAGGGCATTGGCGGCCTGCGGGTTCAATTCGTCCGCGCTGTCGACGATGACGACGCGGCGTCCGCCGTCGGCCGCCGAGAGACCGAAAAAGCCGTGCAGCTTGCGCACCTCCTGCACGCGGATCATGTCGGCGCGCTTGTCGCCCTTGTCATTGGGGCCGCGCCGCAACAGGAACAGGCCGGGATCGGACAGCGCGCGCAGCCGCCGGGCCACGGGATGTTCGGGGTCGATCCCCAGCGTTTCGGGCGGTGGCGGCGCACCGAAGAGGCCATCCTGCTCGACGGGGGGCGTGGCCAGCAGAAAGCGCGCGATGGCCCATGCCAGCGTCGCCTTGCCCATGCCCCGCGGTCCGGTGAGCAACCAACCATGGTGCATCCGGCCCGAGGCATAGGCGGTCAGAAAGGCTTGTTCCGCGGCGTCCTGACCCAGCACCCGGGGTGTGTCACGCGGGTGCGGTGCGCCCTCCAGCCGGTCGGGCTCTGGCAGATCGGCGGGATCGCTCATGCCGGGACGTCGGGCAGGGCGGGTGTGACGGTGGTGAGGATCTCCGCCGCGACAGAGTCGATGGGGCGGTTGCCGTCGATCACGCGGAAGCGGTCTGGGTGGTCGCGGGCAAGCGTCAGAAAGCCCGCGCGCATCTGCTGCTGAAGGGCCAGACCGAAGTCTTCGAAGCGTTCCTCCGTGGTGCCGCGACCCTTGGCGCGGGACAGGCCCGCGTCGGCGGGCATATCGACCAGCAGCGTCAGGTCCGGCTCCACCCCGATCATCAGGTCGTGCAGCGCGTCGACCTTGGCACGCAGGCCGCCCCGGCCCTGATACATCCGCGTGCTGTCGGCGAAGCGGTCGCAGATCACGACCTTTCCGGCCCGCAGCGCAGGCAGGATGCGGCGTTCGAGGTGGTCGCGCCGGGCCGCGGTAAAAAGCAGCAATTCAGTCTCCGCCGACCAGCGGTCCGGATCGCCCTGAAGGACGAGGGCGCGAATTTCCTCCGCACCGGGGCTGCCTCCGGGTTCGCGGGTCAGGACCGTCGCGTGACCGGCGGCGCGCAGCGTCTCGTTCAATTGGCGGGCCTGTGTGGATTTTCCCGAACCATCGATGCCTTCGAAGCTGATGAACAGGCCGGGCCAGGGCCGGGCAGGGCTGATCACATCGCGTCCCCGGTGTCTTCGGAAAAGCGTTGCAGCAACATGCCGCTGACCTTCATCATCCGGTCCATGAAACCGCCGGCCTCGACCGATTCCGCGGCGACAAGCGGCAGGCGGGTGACGGGCAGGCCCTCTGGCTGGATGATCAGCTCCGCCAGCGTCTGCCCCTTCGCGACCGGCGCCTGGATCGGGCCGGTGTAGACCACCTCTGCCTTTATGCCGCCGGGGGTCATGGTGGGCAGCAGCAGCCGCACGTCCTGTTCGGAAACAAGGCCGACGGTCTCCGCCGCGCCCATCCAGACCTCGGCGGTGGCGATGCTCTGGCCCTCGGTCACGACGGTCTGTTCCGCGAATTGGCGGAAGGCCCAGTTGACGATGGCTTCGGCCTCTTCGGCGCGGGCGCGGGCGGTGTCCAGCCCGTTGATGGTGAAGGTCACGCGGCGGTCGCCGTTCTGCGCCGATCCCACGAGGCCGTAGCCGGCCTCCTGCGTGTGGCCGGTCTTGAGCCCGTCGGCACCGATCCCAAGGCCCAGCAGCGGGTTGCGGTTGTTGACGTTCGAGGGCGCGCGGCCGTCGAACTCGAACCGGGTTTCGGCGAACATCGGGTAGAATTCCGGAAAATCCTCGATGATCTTACTGGCCAGCAGGCTGAGATCCCGCGCCGACATGACATGCCCCTCGGCCGGCCAGCCGGAGGCGTTCTTGAACACGGAACTGGTCATGCCAAGCTGCTGCGCGCGCTGGGTCATCATGCGGGCAAAGCCGGCCTCTGTCCCGTCGGGCGACAGTGCCTCTGCCAGAACCACGCAGGCGTCATTGCCCGACAGCACGATGATGCCGCGCAGCAGGTCCTCAACCCGGACGCGGTCGGTGGTGTCGAGAAACATGGTGGAACCGCCGAAGGACATGGCATGGGCGGACACGGGCAGCCGTTCGTCAAGTTGCAGCCGGCCCTCGCGGATCGCCTCGAAGGTGATATAAAGGGTCATCAGCTTGGACATGGAGGCGGGGGGCAGGGGTTCATCCGCCTGCTTTGCCAGAAGAACCGTGCCGGTCGTCTGGTCAACCACGTAGGCCGCCTCGGCGCTGGTGTCGAATGCCGGGGCGGCGTTGGCCAGCAGCGCGCATGCGGCGGCGGTGAGAAGGCTGCGGGACATCAGTCTCATGAGGTTTCTCCGAGTCGCGGGTATCGTCGTTATCGCGCAAGCGGGCGCGGCTGTCATCCCGGATGGGCGGGTTCTTGCGTCACGGCTGGGGCGAGGGGCGCGATCTCCGCATCCGGCAGCGGATCTTTGATTTTTTGTGCCGGACCCATGCGGGTGGCGTGGGCGCGTGCTGCGGGCACCGCACCGTCGAGGGGCAACCGATCGTTGCCTGCGCAAGGGCCGCAACGGATCGGGCGAGCCTCGCAGACAGGGGTGACGGGCGAAAGACCGCGGATGTCGGCGAAGCGGCGGTCCTTGCGGAACCGGTTTCGCGCGGGCCGCGCCGCATCCTGAGGCCGAGGCTCAGTCGCTCACGGCATAGGCATCGTTGAAGCCGGTGCCCTTGATGGTCTTGAGCAGCGTTGCACGCTCATCCTCGGACTGTGCCGGGCCGACGACAACCCGCCAGAAGGTCTTTCCCTGGGAGCTCTGCGTCTTGACCGTGGGGAGCATTCCGGCCTGACGCATCGCGGTCGCGGTGTTCTTGGCGTTCTGCTCCACACTGAAGATGCCGATCTGGATATAGGGCCTGTCGAGGTCCGAAGCCGTCGGTGCGGGGGCGGGGTCGACGGGCGTCTCTTCGGCGGTCGTTTCCGGTGGTGTGACGCTGGCTTCGATCGCGGCGGAGGCGCCGTCCACCACGGGATCAAGCGCGCCTTCGGTCACTTCCGGGGCGAGCGGCACCGCGCTTACCGGTTCGGCAAGGGGGGCCGCCGGTTCTGTTTCCGGGGTTTCCTCTCGGCGCAGGGCAACAACGTCCAGATTGGTGGGCTGACCTGCCAGCAGACCGAGGGATGCCGCGGCATCCGACGAAACCTGAAGGCGGGGCCCGGGTGTCTCGCGCTCCTTGCGGAAAAGCGCGCCGATAACGAACTGGCCGTTGTCCTGATTGCGGATGACGGCGCGCTCGGGCTCCTCGACATCGGGATGCGCGACCCAGACACCGCCGAGCGAGGGGCGTCCGTCCCAAAGCCCGGCTTCGCTGGCCTGAAAGATCTCCGGGGCCTCTACATCGCGGGCGGCACTGCGCGCGTCCGTCGTGCTTGCACGTGATACGACATCGGCGCCGTTGTCCGATCTGGCCTGCAGGAAGGCGGGCATCTGCCCGTCGGCGCAGCCGGACAGAACCACTACCGCAACCGTCGTTGTGGTCAGCCGTCGAATCCTCGAAAGATTGGAGAACATACCGATCATGTCGTGCCTCTTGCCTCTGTCGCGTCACGGGATGATCCCGCACAAGCGCCGGATTTTTCCGGTCGCGCGATGCCTCACTGGAACTCTGACGGTTCCTGTGAGGCAAGATTAGCCTCTCGGGCGTTTCAAGGAAAGCCTTCAAACCGCAATCGTGCAGATTTTCAGTCTGGTGCTTTCAGAATCGCCAAGAGGGGCTTATTGGAGCGCGCACCGGAGGTTTGGCAGAGTGGTCGAATGCGGCGGTCTTGAAAACCGTTGGGCGTGAGAGCGTCCCGTGGGTTCGAATCCCACAGCCTCCGCCACTTGCCCTCGCGAAAGCGTTCTCCCCATCCGGCTACGGCCGGATTTTTCCGTTGTTTTCGAGGGTTATGCGGGAGGGGCTG
>CAZRZN010000184.1:0-8800 GCA_964604565.1 uncultured Rhodobacterales bacterium | reverse complement strand
CGCGATCCGGGTCGAGGTGACCCATACGGGCTACCTGTTGCGGCCCGCACCCGTGACCCTGCCCGCGCCGGGCGCCCCTTATGCGCTCTGCACCGTCGGAGGCGGGCGGGATGGAGCGGCGCTCTGCGAGGCATTCCTCGCCGCGCCGCTGCCGCCCGGATGGCGTGGAGTCGTCGTCACCGGCAGCCAACTCCATGGTTCGGCGCGGGCGCGACTCGAAGCTGCCGCTGCCACGCGCAGTGACATCGACCTGCGCCGTTTCGTCCCCGACCTGATGCCGCTCCTGGCTGGGGCCGCGCGCGTGGTCACGATGGGCGGCTACAACACCGTCTGCGAGGCGCTGCGGCTGGGACGGCCCGCGCTCGTGGTGCCACGCGTTCACCCGCGGCAAGAGCAACTCGTGCGGGCCGAACGATTTGCCGCGCTCGACCTGCTCGACATGTTGCACCCTGACCGGCTCAGCCCCGCGGCAATCGGCGACTGGCTCGCCGGGCCCGCGCGGCCGCCCGCGCAGGATCGCCTCCAAACCGGTGGTCTCGACCGGGTCGCGGCGCTCGCCGCCGCCGCCCTCGGCCACGCCCCGCGCCACGCGCGCGCGGCATGACATTCGACCCCTGAAAGGATCAGAGTATGACATTTGACGAAGCCCGCCAGACTCCGGCCAGCGCTCTGCCCGCGCTCAAGGTCGGATATGTCGTGAAGCGGTATCCCCGCTTTTCCGAGACGTTTGTCGTGAGTGAGATACTCGCCCACGAGGCTGCCGGCCAGGAGGTGGAGATCTTCGCGCTCCGCCCGGTGCAGGAGACCCATTTCCAGGAGGCGATCGCCCGCGTCCGCGCCCCTGTCACCCGCATCCCCGACCGCAGCCGCACGCCCGCAACCCTGTGGGCGCAACTCGCCCAGGCCGAGGCCGTCTTTCCCGGTGCGACGGCGCGGGCGCTCGCCACGGGCGGCTCGGCCGACGACGTGAGCCAGGCCCTTGCCATCGCGCTGGAGGTCCGCGCGCGCGGCGTCGGCCACCTGCATGCCCATTTCGGAACGCTGGCGACGACCGTCGCGCGCATTGCCGCAGCCATCGCCGGGATCGGCTACAGTTTCACTGCCCAT
The DNA here is from genome assembly GCA_964604565.1 of uncultured Rhodobacterales bacterium. Classification (GTDB taxonomy): domain Bacteria; phylum Pseudomonadota; class Alphaproteobacteria; order Rhodobacterales; family Rhodobacteraceae; genus CAZRZN01. The sequence goes on along the minus strand of CAZRZN010000184.1, from coordinate 7,693 downwards.
GCCAAGGACATTTACTACGACTACGGCAAGGACACTGGACTGACCGAGAAGATGCGGGACGCCGACGACGTCGTCACCGTGTCCGACTATAACCGCGCCCATTTGCGCCAGGCCTTTCCCGGCGCCGCCGACAAGATCGCCCTCATCTACAACGGGCTCGATCTTGACCGGTTTTCTTTCCACACGCCCGCGCAGGATGCAGGCGAGATCCTTGCAGTCGGCCGGCTGGTCGAGAAGAAGGGCTTTCATGTCTTGATCGAGGCGCTGCTGATCCTGGCCGAGCGGGGGCTGACCCCGCGCTGCCGGATCGTTGGACAGGGCGAGGAGGCGGCGCATCTCGCCGCGCAGATCGAAGGGACAGGGCTGTCGGAGACGGTCACGCTCGAGGGGCCCCGGCCACAGGACGCGGTGATCGCTGCGATGCGGCGGTCCGCCTTGCTGGCCTGCCCCTGCGTTGTGGGGCGCGATGGCAACCGCGACGGTCTGCCAACCGTCCTGCTCGAAGCGATGGCCCTCGGCTTGCCCGTGGTGGCGAGCGACGTCACCGGCATCCCAGAACTGGTGCGCGACGGCGAGACGGGGCTTGTGGCACCGGCGGGCGATCCGCTGGCGCTGGCCGATGCGCTGGAGCGCGCGCTGGCCGACGCCGCGTTGCGCAACCGGCTGGCGGCAGCGGGGCGCGCGCTGGTGGAGCGCGAATTCGATATTCATCGCAATGCCGCCACCCTGCGCGAAATTTTTGCCGCCTCCATCGCCGCGCGCGAGGGCTTAAAGGATGCGGCCGCGATGCAGGGAGCGGCCTGATGCGGGTGGCTTATGTCACGACTGATCCCGGCATCCCGGCCTTCGGATCCAAGGGCGCATCGATCCATGTGCAGGCGATTCTCACTGCCTTCGTGCGGCGGGGCGCTGAGGTGACGCTATTCGCTCCCGAGGTCGGGCCTGCTTTCGGTCATGTGCCGCCTTCGCTCGCCGGGTTGCGCATCGTGCCCTTGCCGGTCGGGCCGAAGGGGGCGCCCGAGCTGCGCGCTGACGCCTTGCTTGCCACCGACGCCGGGCTGCCCGACAGGCTGGCAGGCGAAGGGCCTTTCGATCTGCTCTACGAGCGCCATGCGCTCTTTACGTCTGGCGCCACCGCGTTTGCCGCCGCGCGCGGTCTGCCTTCGGTGCTTGAGGTCAACGCCCCCCTGCTCGAAGAGCAGGCACGCCATCGCAGCCTGGTTCGCCGGCGCGAGGCCGAGGCCACCACCCGCAGCTCGATGCGCGCGGCGAGCCGCGTCGTCGCGGTGTCGGAGGCGGTCGCAGACTATGCCCGCACCCACGGCGCGCGCGCGCCTCTGGTGGTGCCCAACGGGGTGGACCCGGCGCGCTTTGCCGCGCAGCCTCGCTTCGAGGGGCCGTTCACCGCCGGTTTCGTCGGGACGCTGAAGCCCTGGCACGACACCGCAACGCTCGTCGCCGCGCTGCCGCTCTTGCGCACCCGTGTGCCCGATGCGCGCCTGCTCATCGTCGGCGACGGCCCAGAGAGAGAGCGACTGGCTGCCGCCGCGCAGGCCCTCGGCCTCGTGGACGCAATCGAATTCACCGGTGCCCTGCCGCCCGACCGGGTGCCGGAACAAATTGCCCGGATGCATGCCGGCGTCGCCCCCTATCGCGGGGGCGATCCCTTCTACTTTTCGCCGCTGAAACTCTACGAATACATGGCCGCCGGCCTGCCGGTGGTAGCGAGCGACGTCGGCGGGCTTACCCGGATAATCGCCAAGGCGGGATGCGGCTGCACCGTGCCGCCGGACGATTCCGCAGCTCTCGCTGCGGCCCTTGCCGATCTTGCGCTGGAGCCCGAGAGGGCCGCGAACCTCGGCGCGGCGGGCCGCGTCCATGTCGCGGCGCACCATGGCTGGGATCGGGTGCTCGACCGCATCCTCGCCGGTCTGAACGGTTCCGATGGCCGTGTTGCCACGGACGCCCGAGGTGTCGCCTGATGGTGCGGCAGGGCAAGCGCGCGGAGAGCCTGCGCGAAACCTGGCCGGGTCTGCGCCGCGTCCTTTCTGCACTTGCGCCCTACCTCAAGGGGCAGCGCGGGATGATCGCCGGTGGTGCTGCCGCGATGATCGCAGCCGTGCTGGCCAAACTCGTCGAACCCTGGCCGCTGAAGCTCGTCATCGACCATGTCGTGCCGGTCGGCGGGCAGTCGGGCTCGGGCATTGCCCTGGTCGACGGGCTCGACCCGATGACGCTGCTGGCCGTTGCCGCGGGCGGCCTCGTGATCGCCATCGGACTGCGGGCCATGTTCGAGTACCTCGCCACCATCGCCTTCGCGCTCGCTGGCGCGCGGGTGCTGACACGGGTGCGTGGTGATCTCTTCCGCCACTTGCAAGGGCTCCCGCTGTCTTTCCACCAGACGGCCCGGACGGGCGACCTCACCGTGCGTCTGATCTCGGATGTCGGCATGCTGAAGGAGACGGCCGTCACCGCCGCCATGCCACTTGCGGTCAACACGCTGGTGCTGGTGGGTATGGTCGGTGTCATGCTCTGGCTCGACTGGCAGCTTGCGCTTATCGCGCTCGCCCCGCTGCCGTTGCTGTGGCTCTCCACCCTGCGCTTCGGGCGCAAGATCCAGTCCGTCAGCCGCAAGACGCGCGAGACCGAAGGCCAGATGGCCGCCACTGCGTCCGAGGCGCTGTCGGGCATCCGCACCGTGCAGGCGCTGGGGCTTGAGGCGGGCATGGAGCGGGCCTTCGGTGGCGCCAACGCGGCCTCGCTGAAACAGGGGGTCAAGTCGAAGAAGCTCGCCGCGGGCCTCGAGCGGCTGGTCGACCTGCTGGTGGCCTGCGCCACGGCGCTGGTGCTCTTTTTCGGCGCGCGCTTCGTGATCGAGGGGCGGATCACGCCCGGCGACCTGCTGGTGTTCCTCACCTACCTCAAGAACACGTTCCGGCCGGTGCGCGACTATGCACGCTATTCCGCACGGCTTGCCAAGGCAACGGCAGCGGGCGAGCGCGTCGTGGCCCTGCTCGAGACCCGGTCGGAGATACCCGAAGCTCCGGGCGCGCCCGCTCTGGCGCTGCGGGGCGCGGCGCTGACCTTTGAGGGCGTGCGTTTTGGCCACGGGGCGCGTCCGGTCCTCGACGGGCTCGACTTGACGATCCCCGCAGAGCAGTCCGTCGCTCTGACGGGGGCCTCTGGCGCCGGCAAGTCGACGCTCGTGGGCCTCGCCCTGAGACTGTACGACCCGCAAGGGGGCCGTGTGACCATCGACGGGCAGGACCTGCGCGACGTCTCGCGCGACAGCCTGCGCGGTGCCATTGGTTTCGTCCCACAGGAAACGGTGCTGTTCCGCGCCACGGTAGCCGACAACCTGCGTGTTGCCGCCGGGCGCGATGTCACGCGCGATGAGATCGAGGCCGCAGCGCGCCTTGCCGCCGCCCACGACTTCGTTGCCGCGCTGCCCAAAGGTTACGATACGATGCTGGCCGAGCGGGGCGCCACGCTCTCGGCCGGGCAGCGACAGCGCCTCTCGATCGCGCGGGCGGCCCTGCGCGACGCCCCGATCCTCGTGCTCGACGAGGCGACCGTGGGCCTCGATGCAGAGAGTGAGGCGCAGGTGGCCGACGCACTCTGGCGGCTGGCCAAGGGCCGGACGACCCTGCTCGTCACCCACGATCTCGCGCTTGCCGCGCGAGCCGACCGCGTGGTGCATCTCGAGAATGGGCGCATCGTGGAAGACGGAACGCATGCCGCGCTGATCGCGCAAGGCGGCGCCTATGCGAAACTCTGGGCGCGTCAATCGGAGGGGCACCATGCTCACGCCGCCGAATAAGGCGCTTGCGGAACGCGATGCCGCACTGCCGGGGCTTGGCCTTCTGCTCGATCCCGCGGCGTTGGCCGCGGCGCTGGGGTCATCGCGGGTGGACCTGCGCCACCTGCGCTACAAGCCGGGCACAAGTTGCACCGCTGCCGTACTGACCGATGCGGGGCGCTGGCTGAGGCTGCGCGCCCTGACGCGAGAACGCTTTGCCGACAAGGGAGCCGCCGCCGCGCCCCTTGCCCCTGCACCAGTCGCAGCCATGTGCATCGAGGCCGGAAGCCCGGCCGATGACCGCGATGTGCCCGGTTTGCGCCGCCTCTGGCCAGGCCGAATGCGCCAGAAGGCGCTGGCGCAGCTCTTCGGTGAGGGGAGGCTCGGCACCGCAAGGCTTGTACCATTATCCTACCGGCTGGGCCGGCGTCTTGTCGCCCGGCTTGACCATCCGGACGGCGCAGCCCTTCTCAAGGTTCACACCCCGGGGCGCTTCGCGCAGGCGCAAGCCGGCACTGTCGCCGCGGCGATGCTGGGCCACGCCCCGATGGAGCGCTGCTGCGCCCGTAGCTTCGCGGTCGTCACGCGTTGGCTGCCGGGAGAGACGCTTTCGGCCGCAAACGGCGTGGCAGGTTTCGCCGAGGCCGGGTCTGCCCTTGCCTCCTGGCACGAGGGTGGACCAAGGCTGCCTTTTCCCCGCAGCCGAGCAGAAGAGATCGCGATGTTCCAGCGCGCGCTCGAGAACGCTGCCGCGCTAATGCCCGAGATGGACGCCCGGCTGGGCGCGCTTTCGCGCCGGCTCGTCGAGGCTATGGCGGGCACGCCAGCGGACCTCGGCCCGATTCACGGCGATTTCAGCGCCGACCAGGTGGTGGTCGGTCCAGACGGGATCCACCTTATCGACTGGGATCGGGCCGGCACCGGTGACCGCGCTGCCGATCTGGGTTCGGCTCTGGCCCGGCTTGACGCCGACCGGATCACGGGACGGCTGTCAGCGTTGGCGGCCCACGCGGCGGCTGAGGCCCTGCTGGCCGGTTATGCCGCCCGCCGCGAGCTTCCGCCGGCGGTCGAGGCGCAGCGTCTCGCCAACCTCGCAGGCCTCGTCACCGAGCCGTTCCGGCGGCAGGCGCCGGACTGGCCGACCGAGATCGCCTCGCTCGCAGGCGAATTGGAGCGGGGCCTCGACGCGCTGAATGTGCCGGGCACCGCAGACGCGGCGCTGCCGCAGCTTGCCACGCTGCTGTCGGCCGCCGGCGCGCAGACCGTGCTCGACGCGGCGGGCACAGGGCGGCTCACGGCGTCGCCGCGCCTGCTGCGCCACAAGCCCGGTCGGCGCGCGCTGGTCGAACTCCCGACCTCGAGCGCGGACGGGCCCCGGACATGGCTCGCCAAGGCCCGCTCAAAGCGGCCCGACCACGCAACGCCCGCACTTCACCATGCGCTGCGAAGGGCGGGCTTCGACGGGCGCACTGGCGCGCCCTTCGGAGTGCCGGAGATGCGCGCGGGGCCAGAAGGGATGCGGACCTGTCTGATGGCGCATGTCTCCGGCCGCCCACTCGCGGAATGGCAGGTGCCAGGGGCCGATCCCGCGCCGTTTCTTGCCGCCGGTCGGGCGCTCGCTGCCCTGCATGCCTGCCCTGTCGACCCGGGACGGACGTGGAGCGCCGAGGAGGAGGTCGGCGTCGCTCTGCGCGCCCTCGACGCCGCCGTAGCCCGTCACCCCGGAGCGGCGGACCTTATCGAGCCGCTGCGCGCCCGCGCGATAGACTTTGCAAGCGCCGGCCGTCCCTCCTGTCAGGCTCTGCTCCACCGCGACTTCTACCCCGACCAAGCGCTGGTCGATGACGATCGTCTGTGGCTGATCGACCTCGATCTCGCAGCGCGGGGCGACGCCCAGATCGATCTCGGTAATATGCTCGCCCATCTCACCGAATACGCCATCCGCAAATTCGGCAACCCACATGCTCTCGCACCGCAAGCGGACGCCTTCCTCGACGGCTATGCCGGTGCGGGCGGCGATTGGTCCGAGGCGGGACTCTACGAGATGCACGCCATCTCGCTTATGCGCCACCTCGACATCTGCTGCCGCGTGCCGGGCCGCGCCCAAGCGTTCCAACAACTGCTCAACCATCTCTCGGACGTGCCGATCGGATTGGTCAATCTCGACCGTCCCTAACGATCCAGGCCCATAAGTCCTTGTTGCAGTCCATCGAAAGCATTGCACCACCGAACCAGTGGGCCAACCGCGAGGCCGTCATCCGCCTCGTCGGTGCGCTGATACTGGAACAGAATGATGAGTGGGCCGTCTCGCGCCGTTACATGTCGGTGGAAAAGCTGGCCGCCATGTGCGACGATCCTGATGCGGCGCCGATGATGGCCGCACAGTGAATGAGCGACACCGGCTATGAAAAAGCAGGTGCACGCCAGTTCCTACACCACCTCCCCGGGCACTACCCTGCTTCAGGATTGGGTCTGGCTCAGAGCGTGCACCGCAAGGTGAATGAGACCATGTTTTGGAGCGTCGGCAGGCCAAGTTGCGAAGACATCGATTGATCGCAACTCCCAATTCGGCAGAGCATATTTCATAGTCCCAGCTTCAAAATCACCGCGGGCCAGGAAATCCGGGACGATGGCAAGCCCGGCGCTTGCGCGAGCTAAGCGATAAAGCGCTTGGGCATAATTTGCATAGATGCGCGCGTTTGATTTGATGGTTGCGTGAGTACCTTCGTTTTCTTTGAACTCCAATGGCACGTTGCGCACGGTGGTTATCTGTCACATCCCGGCAGGTAGTAAGGCTGTTTTTTGAACAGCTCTGGTTTGAGTTTTTGCCAGTCCTTCATCGCCTGTAAGGGCGTCTTGCTGCTCAAGACTGATTGAGGAAGCTGCTGGTTGTAAAGCCAGACATAGCGGTGCAGCGTCGTCTCCAGCTCTTCGCCAGATCGGAAATGATGGCTTTGCAGCACATCTTCGATGCGGCCATTGAAGCGCTCGACCATGCCGTTGGTCTGTGGCGACTTTGGCGGTGTCAGACGGTGCTCGATGTCCAGGGCTGCGCAGAGGTTGTCGAACTCATGCCCGCCGGTTGCGGCGCGCTTTCGCAGACCAAAGAGGCGATCTGTGAACTCTTTTCCATTGTCCGTGAGAATGGTGCGGATGCGGATCGGGCAGGCGCGCTCCAGGTCGCGCAGAAACCGGCGGGCGTTGGCCGCGGTCTTGGCTTTGAATACCCGGATGAAGACCCAGCGTGTCGCCCGATCGATGGCTACGAAGAGATAGCGCCGTGAGGTCTCATCCGCCATTTGCGGCAGGTATTTCACGTCGATATGGATATACCCGGGCTCATAGGCCTTGAAGGCGCTGTGTTTCGGCATTGGGGCCTTGGTCCTGAGATCGCGCAGATTTCCCACACCATGACGTCGCAGGCACCGGTCAAGGCCAGAGCGCGAAGCGTTTGGATTCAGGAACTCGCGCACCACGGTCAGCAGGTCATCGAGTGACACCAGCAGCGTCGTGCGCAAGGCCACGGCCACGGCTTCCTGTGCCGGGGTCAAGGTCGTTTGCAGGCGGTGCGGCGTGTGGCTGCGATCCTCGACGCTGTCGCGGTGTTTCCATTTATACACCGTCTGCTCAGTCGTTCCGAAGCGTTCCGCCAAGGTCGATGCAGGCTCATCGCTCGCCTGGATTGCAGCCCTGACCTTGGGCGTCGTCGTCGCCTGCTTGTGAAGATGGATCAGCATGGTTGCACCCCGTCCCGAATGTCCCTCAGGACCGACCTTGCCATGAAAAATGCAGATCGCCGAGGGTCTATGTGATCATCCGGGATGGAACATATAGATACCCTAAATAGCTTTCCCGTTGGCGGCAAGATTGCTTGGTCGGTTTCGCTGATCAAGT
>CAZRZN010000183.1:0-8819 GCA_964604565.1 uncultured Rhodobacterales bacterium | reverse complement strand
ACCGCCCGCAATGTTGTCAAAGGCTTCGAATCCCGCGTTGCGCATCACCGTCACGGTCAGGAAATCCATCAGGGTCGACCGGATCCGCGGGTAGGAGATCAGCTTGCGGCAGTCGATGTAGACAGGGCTGAGCTGCCCCGAGGCGAATTTGAACGGCGCATCCTTCATGAAATTCACCGCCTCGATTTCCCACAGCATCCGCGCGGTCAGGCGGGCCATCTCTTCGGGGGCGGGGTAGGTCGAGGGGATCATGTGCGGCGCTCCGGTTGGCGGGGATGGCGCCGCTGTAGCGGGTTTGATGCGGGTTTTGAAGGGTGCTTCGCGCCGCGGTGTCCCTGCCGTGCAGACCGGCCCTGCGGTCGGAGCGACCGGGCCGGACCGCGCCCCACGAAGAGTGTCAAAAACAGGACCAGGGACAGGATCCCGGGACTCTGCCCGACACCGGGGCAATAACGGCGTCGGCGCGGCGTCCCCTCCATGGGCTGGTGTGGTCCGGTCCCTGCCTCAGACAGCGACGGACCAGTGCAGCGGCATCATCGGGTCGAAAACGGTGACAGGCCCATCGCCGGTCTCGATCTTTGCCGGGTAGGACACCGGCGCGCCGCGTGTCAGGGTCACGCGCGTTTCATTGGGGGGCAGACCGTAGAATTTTGGCCCGTTGAGCGATGTAAAGGATTCGAGCCGGTCCAGCGCATCCTCCTGCTCAAACACCTCCGCGAGAACCGACAGCGTGTTGGTGGCCGTGAAACACCCGGCGCAGCCGCAGGCGTTTTCCTTCAGCGGGTCGATATGCGGCGCGCTGTCGGTGCCCAGAAAGAAGGCGGCATCGCCGGAGGTGGCGGCGGCGCGCAGGGCCACGCGGTGTTCCTCGCGCTTGGCGACGGGCAGGCAATAGTAATGCGGCTTTATCCCGCCCACGAGGATCGCGTTGCGGTTGATGACCAGATGATGCGTGGTGATCGTCGCGCCAAGGTCCGGGCCACCGGAGCGGGCATAGTCCACGCCCTGCCGGGTGGTGATATGTTCCATCACGACGCGCAGACCGGGCGTGGCGCGGCGCAGCGGGTCAAGTGTGCGGTCGATGAACACGGCCTCGCGGTCGAAGATGTCGATATCCGCATCCACCACTTCGCCGTGCACGCACAAAGGGATGCCCGTCTCGGCCATGGCCTCCAGCGTGCCACGGACTTTGTCGAAATCCCGCACCCCGGAGGCGGAATTTGTGGTGGCCCCCGCCGGATACAGCTTGACGGCCGTGATGATGCCGTCGCGGTGCGCTGCGACCACATCCGCTGGATCGGTCTCTTCGGTCAGATACAGCGTCATCAGAGGCGTGAAGCCGCTGTCCTGCGGCAGCGCAGCGCGGATGCGGTCCCGGTAGGCGGCCGCATCGGCGGCGGTGACCACCGGCGGCACGAGGTTGGGCATGATGATGGCACGCGCGAAATGGCGCGCGCTTTCGGGGGCGATGCCCTGCAACATGGCGCCATCGCGCAGATGCAGATGCCAGTCGTCTGGGCGGCGAAGGGTCAGCTTGTCCATGGGGTTTCCGGTAGCATGCAGCGGGCAAACGCGCCAGTGGCCATTGCCGGAACCGGATACGCCGGATTTCTGTCCGGACCTCAGCCGGTGCCGTCTGCGGCCTCAAGCTCATCGAGACGGCGGCGAAAGCGCGGCGCATGCATCCGGCGGACAACGTTGCGGCAGAGCAGGCGGACCAGTCCGTCACGCCCCTCGGTGTCGAGCCGGTGCAGCAGACGGCGCAGGTAGGGCGGGTGATCCCGGCGGGCGCGCAACATCGCCGCAAACCGCGCGGCATCGAGGCTGCCATCGGCGGCGGCGGTCAGCAGACCGGGCAGCAGGTCCAATTCGCGAAAATCCGATTGCAGGCTGCCACCCATGAAGGGCGCGCGAAAACGGCGGACCGGGGGGCGCGCGAAAAGCGCCGAGTGCATCGCGTCCAGCCGTTCCCGCGGATCGTAGACCACATAGGCCCGGTCCGCGGCGTCCAGCATCTCCGGCGCGAAACCGTAGCGCGAGGTGAAATCGCGGCGGCGTTCCTCGACAAACCTGTCGTCCCATTCTGCGACGCGCGGGTCGAGCGTCGCCTGCGGCTGAAGCATCAGAACCCGTGCCCCCGGTGAGGTGACCGAATAGGCCCCGGCCGCATAGCCGCAGGGGCCGGCGCCGTAGAACAACACGCGGTCGAATTCATCGAAGAACCCGTCGTCCAGCATCTGGTCGAAAAACGCGTAGACGCGGGGATCGCGAAACCATGTGTCGCCATGGCTGAGCAGCGACAGCGAGGACCAGCCCGCGCCGCCCACCATGTCGAACCCGAGCGGCGTGCGGGTTTCGGACAGCGTCTCGATTCCGGCCATCGTCTCGAAGGTGACAAGCAGCGTGTCGCCCTCCTCGACGAAGATGGCGGCGTGGTTCTTTCCCATCTGCTCGGAAAATCCGAACTGCTCGCCGATCTGGCGCAGCGCGCCCAACCATTCGCCCCGCGAGAGATTGCCGAGATCCGGAGAGAAAGGGTTGGTATGCGCGGTCATGCCCCGGTGTCCTCGTATGCCGCGTATTTGAAGCGGATTTGACGGAAACAATGACCGGAGTTTCCGGCGAAAATATGGTCTGCGCGTGACAATTCGGTGGGTGCGGGGTGGGGGAGGGGGCGCTGCCCCCTCGGCCTGCGGCCTCACCCCCGGAGTATTTCGGGAGAGAAGAAGCCCGCCACGGCCGGCCGAAGCTGGGGGCCGGGCATTTCGGGTGGCTGGCTTGGAGGCAGTCTTGGCGCGCCGACCTGGGGCAGACAGACCGGATTGGCTGCGCGGCGCGCGCCCCTTTTTTCTTAGTGACGGGCGCGACCGGGCTGGGCCGATGCCGCCGCCTCCCGATGGACCGGGTCGCAGCGCGCATGGTGGCTTTGCTCGTATTCAGGGCGATTCCGGCGCGGCGCTGTGTGAAAGGGCCGGTGTCCTGCCCGAAGTTCAGGAGGGCGTTTCGTATTGCAGAAGTGGCGTCGCGCGTCCGTCGGTCAGGGGTCCATGTCGAGGGCCAGCGCATAGGCCGCGCGTTCGGTTTCGGTCAGATCCAGCATCAGTGCCTGTCTATACAGATCCGCGAACTCGGGCAGATCGCGCAATTCCGCGGCCTTGGTCTGGTGCCATTCCAGCGCGCGGCGATGCGCCGCCCGCAGCGCCGGATCCTGCATCAGGCGATCGACCTCTGCCCGCAGCCTTGGGATGTTGCGCTTGATCGTGATGTCGCGGTGCACCGACCAATCCATGCGAATCCAGTAGTTCAGCCCGATCTTGCGGTCTACATGCCCCGTGCGCCCGCGCTGACGCTTGATCAGAAAGCTCTCGGCGGAGCGCAGCGCGTAATGATTGAGTTGGATCAGGTCGTAGCCGATGGTCTGTTGCGAACTGTGCCAGCCGCTCTCCAGCGCGTCGGCCGTCATGTCCCGCCCCGATCCGTTGACCCATGTCACCCGGTCCTGATGTCCTTCGGCCAGCCGGTCGGGCCGGTGGCACCCGATCCTTTCGTAGGCGGCGATATTGCGGAACAGCGTCTTGAAGGCCCGGGCCGTCTGAGGCTTGGGGCAGTAGTGCGGCGCGCATGAGTCGAATTGTTCGATCACGAACCGGTCCTGCACCCGTTTGATTCCATTGTGCCCGAACAGCCGCCTTGTCATGGCCACGTTGGTGGCCTGCGGCACCCTGGCAAGAACATCGGCCAGCGTGCCGTTGCCGCAGCGGATGTTGATGAATTCGTCTACGTCGACGGCTGCGATCCATTCGGCGGCGCGGAGCATCGGTTCGGTCTGGGCGGCGTCCAGCGCGTGCTGCTGCGGCGATTTCCCCTGCCAAGCGGAATTGTCCCGCTGCTGCGCCACCCCGAGGTCCTGCAGCCGGTTCAGGATCTCCACCGTGCCGTCGGTGCAGTCATGCGTGTAGATCAGGAAATTGTCGAAGCCGATGGCCCGGTGATAGGCGATCCATTCCACCACATAGGGGCCTTCGTTCTGCATGCAGGCGACGATGACGTTTCCGGTGGACCCGGGCGACAGTCTGCGCGGCGGGACGGGTGTATAGGCCGCGGCAAGTTCCGCCTCGTTGACGCGTCCCGGCCGGGTGTGCGGCGCATGGGCGGCGCTGTGCCCCCTGGCACGGGTTGTCCTGACCTGCGGAGTCGAGGTGTCCTGCGGGGTTTCGCGCAGGTCGGGTGCGGGCCGTCGCAGGTCCGTCCCGCCGGTCAGCGCCGCCGAATCTGCCCCCCTCGCGGCGCGGGCCGCCTTGTCGGCCTGCGCGATGCGCCAGCGGAAGGCCATCAGATACCGGTGCGGCTGAAAGCCCCGTGTCGGATCTGCCTCGACCCAGTCGCCGCAGATCGGGTCCGGCTCCATGTCGGCCATGTCCAGACCGTCATGCCGCGTGCAGAGATCGGCGATGTCGCCGTCAAACCGCATGGAAAGGGCCGACAGGCTGCCCGCCAGCAGCGGGCCGCCGGGCACCTCGATCTCCGCCAGCAGCTTGCGCCACAGCGTCCGCGGCAACAGGAGTTCCTGCCGGGCCAGCAGCCGCAGGGCGGCATCGTTGAATTGCCGGCAGCGGGTCAGCCACGGGGCGGCGGGCAGGCGGGGCAGATCCTCGGCCCCGGCAGGGCCGATATCGGCCGCGATGCCAAAGGCGGCGCACAGTTCCCGGCTCGCCGCCTCACCATACAGCCTGTCGCGGTCGAGCGACCGGAACGCCACGGAGCCCTGGCCGAAAACGCTCTCCCATTCCCGCTGCATCCTCTTGTAATCCAGCCAGAACGCGGCCCCCTGCACCTCGGGGAAAACACCCTCCAGCGGCGCGGGCGCGGGCCGGCTGTCCAGCGCCGCCTGCCAGAAGTCCGGCGCCTCCAGCAACCCCAGCTCCAGATCCAGCGATCGGGCGCGCCCTTCCAGCACTTGCGCGCCGTAATGCGCCACCAGCGCGCGGGCCGGCTCATCCAGCCAGGCGACGATGCGGATATCGTCCGAAACCGGCGCCAGCAAGGCGCGCAGCCGCGCAAGCTCCGCCCGTGAGGACAGCGTGCTGCCCAGCTGGTGCGCCGACAGGATCACGGTCTGCGCCCCGCTGTCGGCGACCTCCCTGGCCAGTTGCCGCCCGACCGTCTCGCGCAGCGCGGCCTGCTGGGCGGGCAGAAAGAGCCCCTCGTGAAACCGCAGCGCATCAAGGGTGTGGGGATTGCCGACCGCCATGACCAGCCGCGTGTGATTGCCCGCGCCGGGCGTGCGCGGATAAAGCACGCCCTGCTCCGCGAGGGTGCTGCGCGCGGCGTCCAGAACACGCTGTATCCTGTCGCTCGACGGGCGGTCCGGCCCGATGTGTATGTAGATCCGTGTCACGCTGCCCCTCGTGCCGTTTCGGCCTTGGTGTTGCCTGTCCCGTCATCGTCATGTGGCGTCGGACCCGCCGTCGGCCCACCGGGCGCAGTCCTGCCTGATCCCGTACTGCCTGATCCTCTCCTGCCGGGGCTGTCCCCGCCCGCAGTCCGGAGGGCGCATACCGTATTCCGCAACGGGATCGCAGGATCGCCGAAACGGTTCCGGGGGACATCATCGGCATCGCTCACCCGGCCTGCGGACACGTGCTGCGCCACCCCTTGCAATCCGTCGCCGCGCTGCGCCGTGCTTTGGCAGTGGGACCGCGGAGCCCGGCCGGGCACAGGCCCGAGGCGCCCGCGCTGGGCGCGCACCGTGACGGTCGGCCCGCCCGGCGCCCGCCCGCGCCTTACGGTCCGACCCTCGAAAGGACACGGGACGTCGCGCCCGCGCGATAGCCGACAGGAGGCTCCCCGCTCCGGCAGGAACGGGCCGTCTTTCGTGACGCAGGTCACGGCGGTGACGCGCCGTGCGGCGCCCGCCATTGGATGTGCCATATCTGCTCGTCTGCCAGGTCGGTCGGGTTTTGCCCCCACCATTATGGAGCGAATCATGCCATTGCGCGGACACCCCGTCAATCCACACCGCCGTCAAGAGTCGCATTGCGTGACATTGCTCCTATTGACCGCCGTGCCCGGGCTTGGGAAACAGGACCCTAGGAGGACCGCCATGACCATTCCCGCTTCCATCGACGAGGTGCAGCAGACCCTCGGCACCACCGGCTACGTCTGCGCCCGCTCGCTGGCCACGGTGGTGTTCCTCGCCCTGCGCCTTGGCCGTCCGCTGTTCCTCGAGGGGGAGGCCGGTGTCGGCAAGACAGAGATCGCCAAGGCGTTGTCCGCCGCGCTGGGCCGCCGGCTGATCCGCCTGCAATGCTACGAGGGGCTGGACGCCTCCTCGGCGGTCTATGAATGGAACTTTCCCGCGCAGATGATCGCCATCCGCACGGCGGAGGCGCAGGGCCAGGCCGACCGCGAAAGCCTGAACCGCGAACTCTTCGGTCCCGATTTCCTGATCGAACGGCCGCTGCTTCAGGCCATGCGCCCGGACGAGAACGGCGCGCCGATCCTGCTCATCGACGAACTGGACCGCACCGACGAACCCTTCGAGGCCTTCTTGCTTGAGGCGCTGTCCGACTTTCAGGTGACCATCCCGGAAATCGGCACGATCAAGGCGCCGGAGCCGCCCATCGTGATCCTGACCTCCAACCGCACGCGCGAGGTCCATGACGCGCTCAAGCGGCGCTGCCTCTATCACTGGGTCGACTACCCGGATTTCGCCCGCGAGGTGGAGATCCTGACTGCCCGCGCGCCCGAAGTGTCCGAAACACTTTCCACCCAGATCGTCGCCTTCGTGCAGTCCCTGCGCACCGAGGACATCTTCAAGAAACCCGGCGTGGCGGAGACCATCGACTGGGCCAAATGCCTGCTGGCGCTGGACGTGGTGGATCTGTCGCCCGAGGTGATCTCCGACACGCTGGGCGCGATCCTCAAGTATCAGGACGACATCGCGAAAATCCAGGGCTCCGAGGCCAAGCGCATCCTCGACGAGGCCCGCGCCGGCATCGAGGCCGCCTGAAAGATGGCGCCGTCCGGCACCTGCACCACCGTCGAGGGGGGCGCTGCCCCCCGCCTCCGGCTCCCCCCGGAGGTATTTCCGGAGAGAAGAAATATCGGTGTCCGGTCTGGTTCAGACGGGGGAGGCGGCTGTCTGGCGCTTCTTCTCTCGGCAAATACTCCGGGGGTGTGGGGGCAGCGCCCCCACGGGAGGGGACATGCCTGAATACGCCCCGCTCACCATCCCCGAAAATCCGCGCCTCGCGCAGAATATCGTGCATTTCGCCCGCGCCCTGCGCCGTGCGGGCCTGCCGGTGGGGCCGGGCCGGGTGATCGAGGCCATCCGCGCGGTCGAGGCGGTTGGCTTCACCGACCGGATGGATTTCTACTGGACGCTGCACGCCTGTTTCGTGAACCGGCCGGAACACCGCACCATCTTTGCCCAGATCTTCCGCCTCTATTGGCGCGATCCGCGCTTTCTGGAACATATGATGTCGATGCTCTTGCCGGCCATCCACGGCGTGCAGGAGGACCGCAGCGCCGTCGCCGCCGAGAAACGCGCGGCGCAGGCCCTGCTGGGCGACACCCGCCCCGAGTTGCCCGAGGCCGAGGACCCCGAAGAGGGCACGGAGATCGAGATCGACGCCTCGATGACCATGTCCGCAGAGGAAAAGCTGCGCAGCCTCGATTTCGAACAGATGTCCATCGAAGAGATCGCCGAGGCCAAGCGCATGCTGGCCCGCCTGACCCTGCCGGTCAAACCGATCGCCAGCCGCCGCCTGACCGGCGCACGGCTGGGCAGCCGGATCGACGCCCGCCGCACAATCCGCAACGCCCTGCGGCAGGGCGGCGAGATCCACAGTATCGCCCGGGCGAGACCCCGCCCGCGCTGGCCGAACCTCGTGGTGCTCTGCGACATTTCCGGCTCCATGAGCCAGTATTCCCGCATGGTCCTGCATTTCCTGCATGCGGTCGCCAATGAAAAAGGGCAGGGCTGGGCGCGCGTCCACGCCTTTACCTTCGGCACGCGGCTGACCAATATCACCCGCCACCTCGCCACCCGGGACGTGGATGCCGCGCTCAAGGCCGCCGGCGCCGAGGCGCAGGATTGGGAGGGCGGCACACGGATCGGCGACTGCCTGCATGCCTTCAACCGCGACTGGTCGCGCCGCGTGATGGGGCATGGCGCGATGGTGCTGCTGATCACCGACGGTCTCGACCGGGACGACCCCGGCGCGCTGGAAAAGGAGATGGAGCGCCTGCATCTCTCGGCCCGGCGGCTGATCTGGCTCAACCCGCTGCTGCGCTGGGACGGCTTTGCACCGAAGGCGACCGGTATCCGCGCCATGCTGCCCCATGTGGACAGCTTTCGCGCGGGCCATTCCATCGCCTCGCTGGAGGATCTGGCCAAGGCGATCTCGCGCCCCGACGATCCCGGCGAAAAGGACCGGCTGATGCGTCTGCTCTGATCGCGCTGGGCCGCCGGCCCTGATCTGTCCTGCCCCGTGGCGGCGGCAAAGGGGGCTTATCCTGCCCGGCAAATTACCAGTTCCGGGCTGATTTCGGCGCCAAGGCTGGACAGCCGTTCGCGCATCCCTGCTGCGCCTCTTGCAGGTCTGGCCGGGTGGCCTCCGGCGACCCTTATCGTGGGCGGTGTGGGCGCAGTCGGGTATACCTCCGTTGTCCGACGCCCTCGAAACGGCTTTCATGACGCTGCGTCAGGGGACGGGCGTGCGGGCATGCCAGATGCTTCGGGTCCCATGCGGGACCCCGCGTCTGCCACCGCACCCTCCGCGCCATTGACCGGATATTTCCATGACCTCCGTCCC
>CAZRZN010000182.1:0-8819 GCA_964604565.1 uncultured Rhodobacterales bacterium | reverse complement strand
CGAGGTCGAGGAAATCGCGCGCGATGTCCATGTTCGCGGCCACCGGCAACTGCTGGCGCGGCACGGCAAAGCTTTTCATCGGGGGCAGGCCGCCGGGGTCATAGGTGGCGTCTCGGGTCGCCGCGGTATCAAGACGGGCGGCCGGCGCGCAGGCGCCCAGCAGCAGGCAAAGCGGGATCAGGGCCAGACGGGTGCCGCGCATCACCGTCTCTGATACTTGATGAAGGGCGTGAGCGTCCCGATCCGGTCGTAAAGTTGCCGCGCGGTCTTGTTGAAATCCTGCGTCAGCCAATAGACCGATGAGGCGCCGTGAATATCCGCCTCGGCATAGACCCCTTCAATCAGGGCGCGGCCGACGCCCAGCCCGCGCGCCTCGGGCGCGGCATAAAGATCCTGAAGGTAGCAGACCTCCTCGATCTTCCAGGCGTGCCGGTGAAACAGGTAGTGTGTCAGACCGACGGTGCGCCCGTCGATCTCGGCCACCAGCGCGTTGAAATCGCGCGGATCGTCACCCAGCAGCCGGGCAAAGGTCGAGGCGTAGACCGGGGCCTCCACCTTGGTTTCGTAAAAGGTCAGATACGCCGTCCAGAGGTCTTGCCACGCGGCTTCGTCTTCGGCGCGCAGGGGGCGCACCGTCAGGCTGGGAGCTTTGGACACTGTTGAAACCTACCTGCGATTGTTTCTGTCTAATACCCAATGAAACGCGATGTTTTTGTCCGCTATACGGACAGTATAGGGCAAAATCGGGAAATTCGGGCAGACCGACGGCGGCCTGTGGATAAGCTTTCCCGGAATCGGGAGAATTTTCACGAAGTTTCGGGATCGCCGAGGGGTAATGCCGGGCAGGTGGGTCCCTTTTGCCACGCAAGACGCATGTGCAAACCGAATGATTCCGTTGCCCTCATGGCTGCCGTCTTCAGGCCAGAAAGGCCAGGGAAAGCAGCGACAGCAGGCTGGTCCAGATGATGACGGGGGCGATCGCATCCGTGCGCACGCCGTAAA
Source organism: uncultured Rhodobacterales bacterium (assembly GCA_964604565.1). Classification (GTDB taxonomy): domain Bacteria; phylum Pseudomonadota; class Alphaproteobacteria; order Rhodobacterales; family Rhodobacteraceae; genus CAZRZN01. The sequence continues at coordinate 7,817 of CAZRZN010000182.1, read as the reverse complement.
GCATGGCCAGCGCAAAGGCCATCGCGCCGGATGGTCCGGCTGAGGTCAGTATGAACAGTTGCGCCCACTGCGGGGGAATTTCGACGACATGCAGCGCGGCCCAGACCAGCGCCGGAAAACCCAGCAGCTTCAGCGCGACAATGCCGGTGACCGTCCCCGACGGGATCAGCGACTGGCCCGACAGGATCACCCCCAGTGCAAACAAGGTCAGCGGCGCCGCGCCCGCACCGGCGAAATCCATCGCGGTCAGCAACGGGACAGGCACTGCAATGGCCGTGAGGTTCACGATCACCCCCAGCAGGATGGCGATCAGGATCGGGTTCGTCACGACCCGACGCAGGGCCGCCGTGCGATCGGCGCCGCGATTGGCGATCAGATCGGTCGTGATGATGAAAAACGCAAAGCTGACCGCCGAATCCCATGCCACGATGGCGGTAATCGGCAGGGCGGCGGCCTCGCCATAGATCAGGTAGGAAATCGGCCAGATATAGAGCAGCGAATTGACAAAGACGACGGCCATGGCCAGCAGCCACGCCTCTGCCATGTCGCGGCGAAAGACATGCCGCGCGATGAGGAAGGCAAGGACGAAGGCCGCGATTTCACAAAGGACATAGATTGCCAGCGCGCCGAATTCGAAGGCGCGAAAATCGACCCCCGCGATTAGCGGAAAGATCAGCGCCGGTTGCAACACCAGAAAGGCCACGCGGTTGACCGCTGCCGCCTCATCCCGGCTGACCTTGCCGATCCGGCCCAGCAGAAAGCCGAGTGCGGGAACCGAAAAGACCGGTAGGATGTCATGGATGAGAATCTGGAGCATGGTTCGAACCGGCTGTTGCACCGGGGGCACTCAGACCATGCGCGTGTCGGGGCCGCAAGGGTGGAACCCCCGGGCGCCGGCCGTGTTGGTCACAGGAAGGAGCGGCGTGCCATGTGGGCGTGGATCTTGGAGAATACCGCGGTTCTGAGCGTCGGTCTGAACGCCGCGATGCTGGTGGTGTGGTCGATTTACCTTCAGGTCATCTACAACAGCTATCGGCGGGCCAATCGCGCGGTGATCCACATCGACATGGGCGGCGGCGGCGGCGAGGGCGCCCGCTGCATGGTCACGAACATGGGCGCGGACACAGTCTATATCCTTGGCGTAAAGGTCGAACTGGACTGTGCGCAGGGGATTTGTGAAGCCTTGGTCGCCGACCGGCTCGAAGCGGATGCACCTCTGGGCGGTGATTTCCGCGAAAAGACCAGCAAGGGGCCGCTGAGCGGCGGTCAGGCCGTCGATATCGGCAGTTTCACCAACATCATCGAACGCGCCTCGAACCAGATGGCGGAAGGGGTGTCGGCCGATACATGCCGCTCGGTCGAGATCACCGTCGTGGTGGCGGCCCAGCAAGCCCATCGGCTGATGGGCGGTCACAAGCGATTTGACGTCGTGCAGAATGGCGACCGCGTGCGCTTTACCTCCCGCGATCTGCTGACGCGGCAAATCACCAGTTGGTCGAGCCGCCGCAGGTTGCAGCGCGAAATCGTTTCTTGATGGACGCCACAGGTCGCGCTCAGAGCTTGGTGTCCCAAGCGCGGTCAAGCCTCTTTGCGCGCTGATCGACGCGGATCCCCTTGCGCGGTAAATGACCGTCGGGGAATCAGGCCACTTGCCCAAGGTCGGTCCCGCGCGGGCGGCGCTAACGGTTGCGCCGCGCCATGAAGGCCAGCCGTTCGAACAGATGCACGTCCTGCTCGTTCTTCAGCAGCGCGCCGTGCAGCTTGGGCAGGGCGCTGGCCCCGTCGCGCTTGAGATCCTCGGCATCCAGATCCTCGGCCAGCAGCAGTTTCAGCCAGTCCAGCACCTCTGACGTCGACGGTTTCTTTTTCAGGCCCGGTTGTTCGCGCAGCTCGTAGAACTGGGTCAGCGCGGTGCTCAGCAGGGCCGGTTTGATGCCGGGATGATGCACCTCGACGATCTTGCGAAGCGTCTCGGCCTCCGGGAACTTGATGTAGTGGAAAAAGCAGCGCCGCAAAAAGGCGTCCGGCAATTCCTTTTCGTTGTTCGAGGTGATGATGACGATGGGGCGGTGCCGGGCGCGAACCGTGTCACCGGTTTCGTAGACGTGGAATTCCATCTTGTCGAGTTCCTGAAGCAGGTCGTTTGGAAACTCGATGTCGGCCTTGTCGATCTCGTCGATCAGCAAGACCACCTTGGCCTCCGCATCGAAGGCCTGCCAGAGCTTGCCCTTGCGGATATAGTTGCGCACGTCGTTGACGCGTTCATCGCCCAGCTGGCTGTCCCGCAACCGGCTGACCGCGTCGTATTCATACAGACCCTGCTGCGCCTTGGTGGTGGATTTGATCGACCATTCCAGCATCGGAAGATCCAGCGCCCGGGCCACTTGCCGCGCGAGTTCCGTCTTGCCGGTGCCCGGCTCGCCCTTGACCAGCAGGGGGCGTTCCAGCGCCACCGCCGCGTTGACCGCCATGGTCAGGTCGTCCGTTGCGACGTAATCCTCGGTGCCTTCGAAGCGCATGGCGCGATCCCCACTCATTGCCCAAGTGTCGAGGGGTAGAGGGGGGGACGCGCATTTGCAAGTCTCCGGCCGGGGACCGCGAAAGCACCGTTATCGCCAACAGTTCCAACCTGTCTCCGGCTCGGTTGCGCGTCATGGCAAAGGCGCACCGACACAGGAGGCGTCGCGCCCTGCAAATGGTTTGTTTCGCGCGGCAAAAGTCGCGAATGAGACGTGACAAGCGGTGCCTGTTGGTTTAAGGCCTCGCCGCAGGGGTGCCAGATATCTGAGGAAATTCGACATGACAGATATTGGTGTTGATGAGGGAGCGGATATGAAGCCTGAGACCTTTCTGCCCGATGATTACCGTCCGGCCGAAGACGAACCTTTCATGAACGAGCGTCAACTGGAATACTTCCGGCGCAAACTGCTGGCCTGGCGGGCCGACCTTCTCGCCGACAGTCGCGACACGATCGAAACCCTCCAGTCGGGCACGCGGAACATTCCCGATGTTACCGACCGCGCGAGCGAGGAAACCGACCGTGCGCTGGAACTGCGGACACGGGATCGTCAGCGCAAGCTGGTGTCCAAGATCGATCAGGCGCTGCGGCGCATCGATGAAAACGATTTCGGCTACTGCGAAGTGACCGGCGAGCCGATCAGCCTCAAGCGGCTGGACGCGCGCCCGATCGCGACCATGAGCCTCGAGGCGCAGGAACGCCACGAGCGCCGCGAAAAAGTGCATCGCGACGACTGACCTGCCGACGGAACGGACAGATGAAAAACGCCGGGGTCTTGCCTCGGCGTTTTTCGTTTGTCATTGGGTCGGCATGGATTTGCACGGGCTCAGGATCACCATCATCGGCGCCGGAATCGGCGGGCTCGCGGCGGCGCTGGCCCTGCGCGCGCGCGGGGCCTCCGTGCGCATTCTGGAACAGGCCGAGGCGATCCGCGAGGTCGGCGCGGGCATCCAGATCAGCCCGAATGGGCTGCGGGTGATCGAGGCGCTTGGATTGGGTGCGGCCTTTGGCGGGCGGGCGCTGCCGGGGCAGGCGGTGTCCCTGCGCGATCACCGACGCGGCACAGAGGTTCTGCGGCTCGACCTGACGCGTTTGCCTGAGGCTCAAAGCTATCGTTTCGTGCATCGCGCGGATCTGATCGACCTGCTGGCCAGCGAGGCCCGCGCCCGTGGCGTCAGTGTCCGCCTGTTGCAACACGTTAAAGAGGTCACGCCCGGCACGTCGCCGCGCATCGTGCTGGGCACCGGCGATTCGACCGGGGCCGATCTGGTGATCGGTGCCGATGGCCTCCGGTCGGTTCTGCGGCCGGTGATGAACGGCAGGGCCGACCCGGTCTTTACCGGGCAGGTCGCATGGCGGGCCACAGTGCCCAATGTCACCGACCATCCCGCCGAGGCGCGCGTGCATATGGGGCCGGGGCGCCATCTGGTCAGCTACCCGTTGCGCGGCGGTGCGCTGGTCAACATCGTGGCGGTCGAGGAACGCGCCGGCTGGACCGCCGAGGGCTGGACCCATGTGGACGACCCGGAGAACCTGCGGCATGCGTTTGCCGGTTTCGGCGGCACCGTGCCTGCGTTGCTTGATCAGGTGGTGCAACCCGGCCTCTGGGGGCTGTTCCGTCACCCGGTCGCGCGCGTCTGGCAGGGCGAGGGCGTGGCCCTGCTGGGGGACGCGGCCCATCCGACGCTGCCGTTTCTCGCGCAGGGGGCCAACATGGCGCTGGAGGATGCCTGGGTTCTCGCGGATTCGCTTGCAGGATCGCAAGGCCTTCGGGCCGGGCTGGAGGCGTATCAGGCCCGGCGGCGTGCGCGCGTGTCGCGGGTGATCGCGGCCGCCGATGGCAACGCACGCAAGTATCACCTGCGCAACCCCTTGGTGCGCGGCGCGGCGCATCTGGGATTGGGCGTTCTCGGGCGCGTGGCGCCGGGGGCGATGCTGCGGCAGTTCGACTGGCTCTATGGGCATGACGTCACACAGCCGGCCTGACCGGATGATGCCCGTGACGCGCGCGTGGGGGGCAGACAGCGCCGCGCTTCGTGATAGATAAGAGGTAAAAGGGAGGCGGTCATGGACACGGTAGACGCAATTCCGGAAAAGGCGCTGGAGTGGCACCGCGCCGGCGACGGTGCCGTATTGGCCACGGTGGTCCAGACATGGGGATCGGCGCCGCGGCGCGTCGGCAGCCAGCTGGCCATCTCGGGCACCGGCATGATCGAAGGATCGGTCTCGGGCGGCTGCGTCGAGGGGGCGGTGATCGTCGAGGCGTTGGAGGCGCTCGAAACAGGAGAGCTGCGGGAACTGGAATTCGGCGTGTCCGACGACGATGCCTTCGCCGTGGGTCTGGCCTGCGGCGGAACCATCCGTGTCCTGGTGGAACCGGTGGGCGCAGTGATGCCGGAACAGCTGCTGGAGGATCTCGTTGCGGCGCGTGCCGACCGCGTGCCCGTCGCCTACGTTGTGGATCTGGACGGCAGCACGCGCTGGCTGGACAGGTCGGGCTTTGCCGACAGGTTCCGCATGGACCGGTCGGGGTTCGAGCCGGACAGCCGGACCTTCGTCGCCATACACAACCCGCCGCTGCGGCTGATCGTGGTCGGGGCGGTGCATATCGCGCAGGCCCTGTTGCCGATGGCGCGAATCGCGGGCTACGATCCGGCGATCATCGATCCGCGCGAAACCTTCGGCTCGGAGATGCGCTTTCCCGGCGAACGCATCCTGCATGACTGGCCGGACGAGGCGGTGGACAGCTTGGGTCTGGACACGCGCACCGCGCTTGTGCTGCTCACGCACGACCCCAAGCTGGACGATCCGGCGCTGGAGCGCGCGCTGCGGTCCGGCTGTTTCTACATCGGGGCCCTCGGATCGACGCGGACCCACGCCAAACGCGTGGCGCGCCTGCAGGAGGCCGGCTTCTCCGAGGAGGACATCGGCCGCATCCACGCGCCGATCGGGTTGGACATCGGCGCTGCCGGTCCGTCCGAGATCGCCGTCTCGATCATCGCCGAGATGACGCGCGTGCTGCGCCGGGGGCCGCAGGCATGAAATTCGGACCGGTTCCGCTCGACGCGGCCGAGGGGGCCGTTCTGGCGCATTCCGTCACCCTCGGCACGGGGCGGCTGCGCAAGGGCCGGGCGCTCAGCGGGGAGGATGTCGAGGCTCTCCGCGAGGCCGGGCTGACAGAGGTCACCGTGGCCCGGCTGGAACCCGGAGATCTGGGTGAGGACGCGGCGGCCGCGCGGCTGGCCGAGGCGCTGGTGCCCGACCCGGCCCGCGCGGGGCTGAGGATCGGCTCGGCCAGCACGGGGCGTGTCAATCTCCATGCCGAGGCACCCGGCGTGGTCGAAGTGCTGGCAGAGCGGATCGACGCCCTGAACGCGCTGCATCCGATGATCACCGTGGCAACCGTGCCGCGGTGGCAGCGGATGGCCGAGGGGGGCATGGTGGCCACGGTCAAGATTATCTCATATGCCGTGCCCGGAGCCGCGCTCGAAGCGGCTTGTCTGGCTGGGCAGGGCGCGTTGCGCCTGCGCCGCGTGGTCTGTGCGTCCGCGCAACTGATCCAGACCTCCGTCGACGGCAAGGAAACCGGCGACAAGGGCCAGAAGGTGACGCGGGACCGCCTAGACCGGCTGGCGGTCGAGATCGGGCCCCAGCAGGTGGTGCCGCACCGGGTGGAGCCGCTGGCCAAGGCCATCGGGGACGCGCAGGCCGAAGCGGTGCTGATCCTGACCGGATCGGCGACCTCCGACCCGCATGACGTGGCGCCAGAGGCGCTCCGCCTGGCGGGGGGCACGGTCACGCATTTTGGGATGCCTGTGGATCCGGGCAACCTGTTGTTCTTCGGGGAACACGCCGGACGCCCGGTGATCGGCCTGCCCGGCTGCGCGCGCGCGCCGGCCCTCAACGGTGCGGATTGGGTGCTCGAACGGCTGCTCTGCGGCGTGCCGGTGTCGTCCCGCGACATCGCCGGAATGGGGGTCGGCGGCCTGCTGAAGGAGATCCCGGCGCGGGGACGCCTGCGCGAAGCCTGAAGCGGCACCCTCAAGGAGGATGGCGGACCCCGTCACCATATGCAGGATGCCGGATCGCCCTGGCCCCGGGCGCGCCGCGGCGACAGGCCCCTGTCGTATCCCGCGCATCCGGACGCCGTGCCGGGTTGTCGAGCGCAGGGGTGCGCCTCCCGACCAAGGTGGAGCCTGCGGCAGACCGTTCGGCGGCAGCCTCCCTGCTCCGTGGATCTCCGTCTCCGGACCCTCTGAGGCGCGCCTGACATTTCCCCGCTCACGCCCCGGTTTCCTGACGAGGATCCCGGAGGCTTTCGGAAAGCACAAAGGTTCTGGGCGCGCCCTCCTTGGACCGCCGTATAGCCGTGCCAAGACATGCGATTCCCTGATCCGGTCCCGCGCCCCGGCCCAAACACCCCGTCTCGCGCCTTCTTCGGGCTTCAAATATCCCGGGGGAGTCGCGCCGGAGGCGCGGCGGGGGCAGCGCCCCCGTCTTTGCGCGCGACATGCGCGGACCTCCGGGCACAGGACCCTCTGTCCGAACGACCCGTTGATATCCTGACAGGGCAGCGCCGCGCCGTCAGTCCCTCAGCGCGGCGACACCGGGCAATGTCTTGCCCTCCATCCACTCCAAAAAGGCGCCTCCGGCCGTGGAGATATAGGAAAACCCGGAGGCCGCGCCCGCCCGGTTCAGCGCCGACACGGTATCGCCGCCACCGGCGACCGACACAAGCTTGCCCAATTCGCTGCGCGTCGCGGCATGCCGCGCGGCGGCGTTTGTCGCGGCATCAAACGGCGCGATCTCGAAGGCGCCGAGCGGGCCGTTCCAGATCAGGGTCCGCGCCGCGTCGATCGCTGCGATCACCGCCTTGACTGACTCCGGTCCGGCATCGAGGATCATCGCGTCCGCCGGGCAGGCGTCCGCCGCGACGACCTCATGCGCCGCGCCTTCCTTGCACTCCCGCGCCACCACGACGTCTGTCGGCAGCAGGATGCGGCAGCCCGCCGCCTTGGCCTTGGTCAGGATCTCCCGCGCTGTGTCGGTCATGTCATGTTCCGCCAGCGACTTGCCCACGTCGATCCCCTGCGCCGCAAGAAAGGTATTGGCCATGCCGCCGCCGATCACCAGCATGTCCACCTTGGCGACCAGATTTCCCAGCAGGTCCAGCTTGGTGGAAACCTTGGCCCCGCCCACTACGGCAAGCACCGGACGGTCCGGCGTGCCAAGAGCGCCTTCCAGCGCCTCCAGTTCCGCCTGCATCAGCCGACCGGCGCAGGCGGGCAGGTGATGCGCC
>CAZRZN010000181.1:0-8869 GCA_964604565.1 uncultured Rhodobacterales bacterium | reverse complement strand
CGTGCCGACCACGCTGGACCGCGCCAAGGGCATCGAGAACCCCGAAAGCCGCATTCAGGTCGAGGCGCTGGACAAGAACGCGCATGACTTCGGCGTGCATTACTACCCGGTCAGCGACGTGCGGCAGGGCATCGTGCATATCGTCGGGCCGGAACAGGGCTGGACCCTGCCGGGCATGACCATCGTCTGCGGTGACAGCCACACCGCCACGCATGGCGCCTTTGGTGCGCTGGCGCATGGCATCGGCACGTCGGAGGTGGAGCATGTGCTGGCGACGCAGACGCTGATTCAGCGCAAGGCCAAGAACATGAAGGTCGAGATCACCGGCAAGCTGCCCCCCGGTGTCACCGCCAAGGACATCACCCTTTCGGTGATCGGCGCCACCGGCACCGCCGGTGGCACCGGCTATGTCATCGAATACTGTGGCGAGGCGATCCGCGACCTGTCGATGGAAGGGCGGATGACCGTCTGCAACATGGCGATCGAGGGCGGCGCCCGTGCCGGTCTGATCGCGCCCGACGAAAAGACCTTTGCCTATGTCAACGGCCGCCCGCACGCCCCCAAGGGCGCCCAGTGGGAGGCCGCGATGGCATGGTGGAAAACCCTGAAATCCGACGAGGACGCCCATTGGGACAAGGTCATCACGCTGAAAGGTGAGGAAATCGCCCCCGTCGTCACATGGGGCACCTCGCCGGAGGATGTGCTGCCCATCACCGGAGACGTGCCCGCCCCCGAAAGCTTTTCCGGCGGCAAGGTCGACGCGGTCAAGCGCGCGCTGGATTACATGGGGCTGAAGCCCGGCCAGAAACTGTCCGAGATCGAGATCGACACCGTCTTCATCGGGTCCTGCACCAACGGCCGGATCGAGGATCTGCGCGCCGCCGCCGAAATCCTCAAGGGGCGGAAGATCGCCGTGAAACGCGCCATGATCGTGCCCGGCTCGGGCCTCGTGCGGGCGCAGGCAGAGGAAGAGGGCCTTGCCCAGATCTTTACCGACGCCGGGTTCGAATGGCGTCTTGCGGGTTGTTCGATGTGCCTTGCCATGAACCCCGATCAGCTCTCCCCGGGCGAGCGTTGCGCGGCGACCTCGAACCGCAACTTCGAGGGGCGTCAGGGACGCGGCGGGCGCACGCATCTGATGTCGCCCGCCATGGCCGCCGCCGCGGCGGTGACCGGCCGCCTGACCGACGTGCGCGAGATGACGCGCGAACCCGCGTGATGCCGCGGCGCCTCTGACCCCCATGTCACCGCGCCCCGATGCGCGGTGACATCACCGCAACCGTAATCGAAAGGAAATCGCCGGACCGCCGAAACCCGCAACGCCTGTGCATGGTCTGTGCATGTGTTGTGCATCGGATGTGCCCCCAGATTTTCCGCCCCCAGAGAGGGTCCCATGGACAAATTCGAAAAGCTTACAGGGATCGCGGCGCCCATGCCGCTGGTCAACATCGACACCGACATGATCATCCCGAAACAGTTCCTCAAGACGATCAAACGCTCCGGCCTCGGCGTGCACGCCTTCGATGAAATGCGCTATGACGACAACGGCGCCGAGATCGCGGATTTCGTGCTGAACAAGCCGCAGTATCGTGAGACGGAGATCCTTGTCGCCGGTGAGAATTTCGGCTGCGGCAGCTCCCGCGAACATGCCCCCTGGGCGCTGAAGGATTTTGGAATAAAGGCAATCATTTCAACGTCTTTCGCGGATATTTTCTATAACAACTGCTTCAAGAACGGCCTGCTGCCGATCCAGTTGCCCCAAGAGGCGGTGGACGTGTTGATGAAGGATGCCGAAAAGGGCTCCAACGCGCGCATGATCGTCGACCTCGAGTCGCAGACCGTGACCACGTCGGACGGCGAAAGCTTCCGCTTCGAGATCGATCCGTTCAAGAAGCATTGCCTGATGAACGGTCTTGATGACATCGCGCTGTCGCTGGAAAAGGTCGCCGCGATCGACGCCTTCGAAACGCAGGCCGCCCAGTCCCGCCCTTGGGTCTGACCCTGCCCCGTCCCGTCCCCGCACCGCGCGGGACGGGCGCCCCCCGCAATCCCGTTTACCACATGCCCTGACGCAAGTGGTGGGCCCGTTGCGTGACATGGGTCGCGCGGGGGTTGTAGTGAAAGTTCGTTCTTCCCCAATATATTGGAATGCGTTCTTCACGTGCCTGTTTTTGGCGCGGAATTGATGCATTCCCGCACCACTGCCCTTGTGAAGTGGCCCTAATCCGTGACGATGCCCTGCCCACAGTTGAGCCGTTCGAGGAAAAAAGGCAAAACTACGGCAAGATTGAGGCAACCCGCCGAAAAGCGCGGGCTCGGGATGGGACAAGGGCGCGGCATCGTATCGCGACCGTCCTGAACGAAAGGGCATTGATGTGATCACGCGATTGGTGAGCGCCGCCGCGCGGGCGTTTCTCGTGGCTGTTCTGGTGGCGACGCCGGCCCTGCTCCTGCCCGGCACGCCGATCGAAACCACGCAGATGATTGCCTTGCTTGCCTTGCTCGGCGCCTTGCTGACCTTCGTCGAATATGTGTCCGAGTCGCCGTCCCTGGTCGAATTCCGGTTTGCCCCACCGTTCAACCGCATGCGTTTTTTCGCGCTGGCCACGACAGTCTTGTTGCTCACGCTGATCTGCCGTGGGTTGGTATTGCCCACGCCCCTGAGCAATGTGCTCGGCAATCTCGGGACGCTGGTCGGCGCGGCGATGGACTTTCCGTTTTCTCCGGTCCGGCTCATGATGCTGGCCGCACCCCCGGACATTCCGGCCTCCGGGCTTGCGCTCATCCGGACCCTTGCGGGTATCTCCTATGGTATCTGCCTGACAACCTTGATTTTCTTCGTGATTGTCGTGCGGGTTCTGGACTGGCCGCTACGCAGCGGCGCCTTTAATTTCTGGATCAATCTGCCGCTCTACGATCCCACAACCGGCGGCGATATCCTGAACCGGCTCAAGCGTGACAGTCACGTTAACGTAGCCTTAGGGTTCCTTCTGCCATTCTTGATTCCGGCGGCGCTGAAAGCCGCTTCGATCAATGCGACCACGCTCGCGTTGACCGACCCGCAAACCCTGATCTGGACGATGAGCGCATGGGCCTTTCTGCCTGCAAGCCTGATCATGCGAGGCGTCGCGCTGATGCGCATCGCCGCATTGATCGAGGAAAAGCGGCGCCGCGCTTACGCTCAGGCGCAGTTGCAAACGGTCTGATCCTGCTCGCCAGCTATCTGCTGGTCATCTGCGCCGCCTATGCGGACCCTGTGCGGGTCGCCACCTGGCATGGCGATTTCAGCCGCAAGGGTCCGGGCCTGATGCTGGTGGAATTCGGCAGGGAACCGCCCGACCTCGGCCCCATCCTGAGCGCCGCCCCCGACGTTCTGCTGCTGACCGATCTGGATTATGATCGCGATCTTGTCGCGCTGGGCGCGCTTCGGGATCTGCTGGATGACAGGGGCCTCTCTTACCCGTATCTCTTTTCGGCACGCCCCAACACGGGAATGCAGACCGATGTCGATATCGACGGTGATGGATACCGCGGCGGGCCCCGCGACGCTCAGGGGTTCGGCTGGTTCGCGGGGCAGGGGGGCATGGCGCTGCTCTCTCGGTATCCTGTCGATCTGGTCGCGGATCACAGCGGGCTGCTTTGGAAAGACACGCCCGGATCGGTGATCGCAGCGGATGACCCGGCGCATGACATACAGCGGCTGTCCAGCGCATCGCACTGGGCGCTCAGGCTGGTGACGCCGGATGGAGCGTTGTTTCTGCTTGCCCTATCCGCCACGCCCCCGGTTTTTGACGGGCCGGAGGATCGGAACGGTCGCCGCAACCGGGATGAAGTCTTGCTGTGGGCGCATGTTCTTGACGGGGCCTTGGCACCTGTCATTGACGGGCCCGCGGTCTTGATCGGCAATCTGAACCTCGACCCGCATCGTGGAGATGGGCTCCGCGCTGCGGTGCAACAGGTTCTGGCGCATCCGCGCCTTCAGGATCCGATGCCGGGCGTTGACACTGTCGCGTGGGACAGGACCGGACCGATGCGGGTCAGCTATGTCCTGCCAGATGGCGCGCTGCGCATTCTCGACAGCGGCGTCACGCCGCCATCGCCGGATGCCGGGCCACATGGCCTGGTCTGGGTCGATCTGACCTTGCCCTGATTGCCGCTGTGTCCCCGCCCGTCCGGCCCTCTAAGCCATGTGCGAAACAACGCGCCTAACGCAGGCACGGGTGTTCATGCCGTCCGCTCTATGGTCCCTTCCCAAATGCGCCCGATGACGGTGCGTCGTCGCACCGGACCATGCGATGCAGGGTCAGCCGCCTGTGGGTATCACGGGGGTCTGTCCGAGCGCGGAAACCGCCTTGCACGAAATGACCGTGTGACCGCGACCCGATGCCGCGGGGGCAGGCGCGACAGCCTCATCCGTTTCGCAACCCGAAGGCGCCCCGTCCCGGACATCGACGGGCCGATGATCCCGCGCGCGTGTGATATTGACCCCGCGACACCCGCAGGCTACGCCCCAAGCGTCAAAACAGGAGAGCCCGCCCATGTCCAACCCTTCGCTTCTCATCCTTCCAGGCGACGGTATCGGTCCCGAGGTCATGGCCGAGGTCCGCAAGGTCATCGACTGGTATGGTGCCAAGCGCGCCATGACCTTCGACGTGACCGAGGATCTCGTGGGCGGCGCCGCCTATGACGCCCATGGCGAACCACTCACCGATGCCACGATGGCAAAGGCGCAGGAGGTCGACGCCGTCTTGCTGGGCGCCGTGGGAGGGCCGAAATACGACGCGCTGGATTTCAGCGTGAAGCCGGAGCGCGGTTTGCTGCGTCTGCGCAAGGAGATGGATCTCTTTGCCAACCTGCGTCCGGCGCAATGCTTCGACGCGCTGGCGGATTTTTCCTCGCTGAAGACGGACGTCGTCGCGGGTCTGGACATCATGATCGTGCGGGAGCTGACATCGGGCATCTATTTCGGTGAGCCGCGGGGCATCATCGAGGAAGGCAACGAACGTGTCGGCATCAATACCCAGCGCTACACCGAGTCGGAGATCGACCGCGTGGCCCGCTCGGCCTTCGAACTGGCTATGCGAAGGAACAAGAAGCTTTGCTCGATGGAAAAGGCCAATGTCATGGAATCCGGCGTCCTCTGGCGCGAGGTCGTGACCGAGGTCGCCAAGGATTACCCCGAGGTCGAGTTGAGCCACATGTATGCCGATGCGGGCGCCATGCAGCTGACCCGCTGGCCCAAGCAGTTCGACGTGATCGTGACGGACAACCTCTTTGGCGATCTCCTGTCTGATCTGGCCGCGATGCTGACCGGCAGCCTTGGCATGTTGCCCTCGGCCAGCCTTGGCGCGCCGATGGCGAACGGCCGGCCCAAGGCGATGTATGAGCCGGTGCATGGCTCTGCGCCCGACATCGCGGGTCAGGGAAAGGCCAACCCGATCGCCTGCATTCTCAGCTTTGCCATGGCGCTGCGCTACTCTTTCGATCAGGGCGCCGAAGCCGACCGGCTCGAAGCGGCAGTGGAAAAAGTGCTGGCCGACGGATTGCGCACGGCGGATCTGCTGGGGGACGAGGGGGTGGCGCCAGTGACCACAACCCAGATGGGCGATGCCATTGTCGCGGCGCTGGACGCATCCCTCTAGGGTCCGGTTATCCGGACTCGACCCTGAGCAAGGGATTGGACAGGGTCTGTCTGTCCAATCCGCGAAGGGGTTCCGAAATGCTGCGTTTCCTTTGTATCCTGTGTCTGACGGCAAGCCCGCTGTCCGCGCAGGACGTGCAGGTCCTGCCCGGATATTCCGATTTTCGGATGCCGGACACAACGGTCCATGCGCGTCCCATGACACTCATGCAGGACTGGATCATGGAATTTCCCGGCACGGGTGAAGGCCGTCCTGCCATGGAGATCGTCGCCTCGCTGGAGGATGATCGCCTTGTCATCGAATTCACCGAAACCGGGATCGCGGACGATTCCGTCAGCGCGATCCAGCGCCGGATGGAATTCTCACCTGCGGAGGACCGGCGCTGGACGCTGGTGGCTTACGGGTTTCGCCAGAAATGCTGGCGCGGCGCTTCCGACGACTGGCAGGCGACCCCTTGCCAATAGACCTTCAGAACACGGCGTGTTCGCCAAGGTCGACCTGAGTCTCCCCACGCAGCATCGCCGCGTAATGGTCCCACAACGTGTGCGATCCAAATTCCGGTGTGGCCTCCGCATCGTATCGGCCCGCCGCGGGGTCCCAGACCAGCATCGATTCGCTGGCATAATACCGGCCGATGCGCGCCAGTTCCGCCTTTTGCGCCAGCCCGGGACTGACACGCCCCAGCGTTCCCAGAGTTCCCGCGATGACGTCCATCAGGGCAAGGGGCACGCGTTTGAACTTTGGTTCCTGTCCCAGCTTGTTGAACAGCCATTCCCCCTGTTCGCGCGGCGTGATCGCCGGTCCCGGCCCGCCGATCGGCAGGATGCGGTTCTGCCGCGTGGGCATGTCGAGACAGTCCACCAGATAGGTTGCCAGGTCGGCGTCGCTGATCGGCTTGCAGGCGGTCTGCGTTCCGTCGCCGAACAGCAGAAACGCCTTGCCCGCCTGCACCCTTGCCACCTGTCCGGACAGGGATTTGAAAAACGCCGTGGGCCGGACGATGGACCATGTCAGCCCGCTGTGCCTCAGTCTTTCCTCGAAGGCGAGTTTGGCCTGTTGGAAGGCCAGGGTCGGTTTTTGCACGCAGATCGCGGACAAAAGAACGAATTTTTCGGCGCCTGCGGCCTGTGCTGCCTCCAGCAAGACCACTTGGGCGTCATGGTCCACCGCCCAGGCATCCGCGGGCACCCCGCTACGTGACGCCATGCAGGAGATCACCGCATCGACCTGCTCGCCCTTCAGCGCGCGGGCCAGCGCCCCGGGTTCGCCGATCGTGCAGGACAGCGCGGTGACACCCGGCAGGCTCAAAGCCCGGCCAGACCTGACCGGGCAAAGCACACGATGCCCCCGGGCAACAAGGGCACGGGCCACGGCCTGCCCGATCGTGCCGGTTGCCCCGGCAAGCAGAACCGTCATGTCGCCTTCTCCTTTCGTCGGGGGCTGTCCATTGAACATGACACATACCCGACAGTCAGGGCAATGTTCCCCGTTTCCGTGTGGCCGTGATCGTGATAGCGGTAACGAACTCCGATCAGATCCGATCTTTTCCGCGACGGTCCCGCCATGCCTCCCAACGCCAAGGGCGCCGTTCTGGCGCTGCTCGCATTCGCAACCTATTCGCTGCACGACGTGATCGTGAAATGGCTGGGCGCAAGCTACAGTCCTGTTCAGATCGTGTTCTTCAGCGGGTTGTTCGCCTTTCCGATGGTGACGCTGTTCCTGATCCGCGATTCGCAGCCGGGCACGCTGCGCCCCGTTCACCCGTGGTGGATGCTGACCCGGACACTTGCGGCCGTGATCACGGGCTTTACCGCCTTTTACGCCTTTTCGGTCCTGCCACTGGCACAGGTCTATGCGATCCTGTTCGCCGCGCCCCTGCTGATCACACTGCTGGCCATCCCGATCCTTGGCGAACGGGTCGGCATTCGCCGGGGCGGGGCGGTGATTGTCGGTCTGATCGGCGTGCTGGTGGTGTTGCGTCCCGGTGGCACCGACCTCAGTCTGGGCCATCTGGCTGCGTTGGTGGCGGCCTTTGCCAGCTCTCTGGCCTCGATCATCGTGCGCAAGATCGGGCAGGACGAACGCAGCGTCGTTCTGCTGCTCTACCCGATCCTCGCCAACTTCATCCTGATGGGCGCCATGCTGCCTTTTGTCTACAAGCCGATGCCGGCGCTCGAACTCGGGGGGCTGGCACTCATGTCGATCATGGCCTTTGCCGCCTCGGCGCTTGTCATCATGGCCTATAAGGCCGGGGAGGCGGTCGTCGTCGCCCCCATGCAGTATTCGCAGATCATCTGGGCCACCTTTACAGGCGCCCTGTTCTTTGACGAATTTCCCGATCTCTGGACCGCTGGCGGGGCATCGATCATCATTGCCAGTGGCATCTACATCGTGCTTCGCGAGGGCGGCAAGGCCACGACCAACCGTCCTGTCCTGCGGTCCCGCACACGGTTCGAAACCGGCATCATGCCACGCGTCCGTTTCTTTCGCGGCGAAACGGCAGCGGCCGAAAAGGACACCCGCCCGACGTCAGATTGAGCCTTGCCAAAGAAGGGTCAAAGAGCTATGCCGCGCGACACGGTCGGAGTGTAGCTCAGCTTGGTAGAGCACTGTCTTCGGGAGGCAGGGGCCGGAGGTTCGAATCCTCTCACTCCGACCAATCGTGTGAACGGCGAGCAGTTCACCTGGTGTTTGCGTTGCCACGCTTTTGTTTCCCAAGCGACCGGGCCACATTCAATGTTGGTATCGGGGACAGCCGATTGTTCGCCGGATATCCCCAACTTCGAGGTCGGGACTGGCATTTTTGAGTTGGCTGATACCATCGGGACGAGTGTCGTTTGCTAAGTCAATAGGTGGGTTGAGGCCTGAAATTGCATAAGCGCCTTGGCGCCGTCGTTTGGACAACCCACGTCGATCAGGATGTAACTTTTCGCGCCGGGTAGCCCCGCACCGCCGCTATCAACAACCTGTGCCAGAACGCGCCCCGCCTCTGGTCCGAAGGCGCCAAGTCTCAGGCGGGCGACGCAAGGTCAGTCAAAGTCTGCCACCAGCTTCCAGTCGGATATGGGTGTCGTTTTCGACGACTGGACAATGCTCGGGCCACTTACCCGTAGCGTGGCGCCTGCAAAGTCGGCCCTGACGGTTTCCTGCGCGTTGGCAAGTGCGTCGCGGCCGGGGGTTCCGTACAATAGGCTGACATGCGGGGCGTCAAGCTTGTACGACCGCGC
>CAZRZN010000180.1:0-8873 GCA_964604565.1 uncultured Rhodobacterales bacterium | reverse complement strand
TGTCACGGTCGTTGAAATAAAGACGGCCATGAACGGCCCCCGCGCCCAGCACAACCTCGCGCGCGACCTCCGGATCATGCGTGATGACCGACGCAACGAGCGATCCGCCGCCGCGATTGGCCAGCGTGATCGCGTGGCCAATGTCGCGATAGCCCATGACGGTCGACACCGGGCCAAAGGCTTCGGTGTCATGCACGCGCTGCGCGCTGTCCGGATCGGAACAATGAAACAGCATCGGCGGAACAAAGGCGCCTTTTTCCGCATCGGCACCCCGCACGTCGAACGCATCGGGGTTGCCAAAGACGCGCTCTGCCTCTCCGCCGATCAGCGCGGCCTTGGCCAGCACATCGCGCCGCTGATCGGCCGACACCAGCGCGCCCATGCGCGTCTCCTCCGCCCTCGGGTCGCCGATGACCGTCCGCGAGAGCCGCGCGCCCAAGGCCTCGATCAGCGGGGCGACCTGTGCGTCGGGAACAAGAATCCGCCGGATGCCGGTGCATTTCTGCCCTGCCTTCACGGTCATCTCGCGATGCGCCTCCTTGACGAAAAGATCGAATTCCGGCGTGCCGGGGGTCGCGTCGGGCCCTAGGATGGAGGCATTCAGGCTGTCCTGCTCCGCAACGAAGCGCACCGAATTGCCCATCAGATGCGGCGACGCCCGCAGCCTCAGCGCCGTGTCTGCCGACCCGGTAAAGCTGACCACATCCTGACACTCCAGCCGGTCCAGCATATCGCCAAGCCCGCCGCTGACCAATTGCAGCGCCCCCTCGGGCAAAATGCCGCTGTCCAGCATAAGCCGCACCGCAAGTTCGGTGACGTAACAGGTCGCGGTGGCCGGTTTGACGATGGCGGGAACCCCTGCCAGCAGCGTGGGCGCCAGTTTCTCCAGCATCCCCCAGACCGGAAAGTTGAAGGCGTTGATATGCACCGCCACACCCTGCAACGGGGTGCAGATGTGCTGCCCCATGAATTGCCCCGACCGCGAAAGCTGTTCGACCTCACCGTCCAGATACACCTGCGCATCGGGCAGTTCGCGCCGCCCCTTGGACGCATAGACAAACAACGTCGCAATCCCGCCGTCGATGTCCAGCAGATGGTCCCTTGCCGTAGCCCCCGTCGAAAAGGACAGATCGTATAGCGCGTCCTTGTGTCGCCCCAGATGCTGCGCCAGCGCCTTGAGCATCCGTGCGCGGTCATGAAAGGTCAGCGCGCGCAGCCCGGTTCCGCCCCGGGACCGCCCGAAATCAAGCATGGCCTGCATGTCCAGCGCGTCGTTCCCGGCGCGCGCCATGACCTCTCCGGTCACCGCATTCCTGATCTCCCGCGCGCCCGCGCCGGGCGCGATCCAATCGCCCGCGGCAAAGCTGTTTACGTCAAGAAGGCTCATCCCCGTCCCCTGTTCCGCCGGCCCGTGCCGATCTCTGTTGTTGTCTGGCTCAGGCCGGTTCCGTCAGATCCAGCCTCGCCAAGGCCGCGTTCAGACGGTCCTGCCATGCGGCGCACATCTCCTGCGCCGTGGCATGGCGCAGGCCCCAGGCTTTCAACTGGGCCATCCGGTCCTCCGTCGGATCGCCAAAGATCGCCGTCACGCGTGGCCGCCAATATTCCAGAGCCTCGACAATCGCGGCGCCATGCCCCTGCCCGACAAGCCGCACCAGCCCTTCTTCGGCCAGTTCCGTATGGCGGCGCTCCCTCGGGGCGACCGCGCGGATCGCCTCGGCCAGCGGCTGGTAAGACACCCTGATCATATCGTCCATCTGCACCGACACCGCATGACCCATGCAAAGGTTCATGACCACCGCGTCGATCCAGCCGTCCAAAGGGTAATTGAACACGGACAACCGCATGTCATGCGCGCTGCGGGCGCGACCCGGCGCAGTGTCGCGGGGCAATCGATCCGTCCATGGATGGTGATTGACGTAGCGCGCCGTATCGGCGCCGAACTCTCCCATCAGGCGCAGAACGCGGTCCGCATGGTCGGTCTTTTCCAGCACGATCCTCGCGGCAGCAATGCGTTCCTTGATGCCCGGACCGGCGTTGATCACATCGGCAAATCCGGCCGCGCCCGCCAGTTCGCTGTCGACGAAGACGGACATGCGCTTCATCAGTTCGGCGCGGTAGCGCGGTGGCACATTGGTCGGGTTGGTCAACTTGCCGCCCTGTGCAAGATAGTCCGCGATCGTCATCTCGTCGCTCATGTCGGTCCCCTTACTGGTCGTAATCCACGACCACGCGGTCGGTCAGCGGGTAGGATTGGCAGGACAGCACGTAGCCACGCGCGACCTCGTAATCTTCCAGCGCGTGATTTGCGATCATTTCCACCTCGCCCTCCAACACCCTGCATTTGCAGGTCGAACAGACACCCGCCTTGCAGGCAAAGGGAGCGTCAAGGTCGTTCTGCAAGGCCGCGTCGAGGATCGAAAGGTCCTTGCCCATGCGAAAGCTGCGCGCCGTGCCGTCGATGGTGACTGTTGCCGCCGTTTCGCGGGATTGCGTGCCGCTGTCCGCCGCCCGCGCCTTTTGCGGCAGGCGGCCCGGCTGGGCCGAGGCGAAAAGCTCGAACTTGATCTGGTCATCGGACAGACCGTGGTCGCGCAGCGCCGCCGAAATACCCAGCATCATGGGTTCGGGCCCACAGATAAAGGCGGTGGCGATGTTGTTCACGTCGATCCAGTGATCGAACAGCGCCGCGCATTTCTCCGCGTCCACGCGCCCCTGAAACAGTTCGATTTCCTGCGCGTCCGATTCCAGCACATGGATGATGTTCAGCCGACCCATGTAGAGATTCTTCAGATCCTCCAGGTCCTCGCGGAACATGATCGTGTTCACGCCGCGATTGGCATAGACCAGCGTGAAATCGGACTGCGGTTCCTGCGCCAGAACGGTCTTGAGGATCGACAGCACCGGCGTGATCCCCGATCCGCCCGCAAAGCCGAGGTAGCTGCGCCGCGCGCCCGGATCCAGCGGGGTGTGAAAGCTGCCCATCGGCGCCATCGCCTCAAGCACCATGCCCGGGGCCAGATCCTCATTCGCCCATGTCGAAAAGGCCCCGCCATCGACCTTCTTGATCCCAACTTGCAGCAGCCCCTCTCCGCGGCCCGCACAGATGGAATAGGAACGGCGCACCTCCGTCCCGTCAAAATCCCGGCGGAAGGTCAGGTATTGCCCCTGAATGAAATCGAAGGCGGCAGCATCCTGCGGCCTGAGCGTGACCACCACGGCGTCCCGCATGGTCTTTTGCACATCCGTGACGGTCAATTCATGAAAGCGCGGCATCGGCCTGCCTCCTCAGATACACTTGAAATAATCGAAAGGCTCCAGACAGTCGTCACATCGCCAATGTGCCTTGCACGGGGTCGATCCGAACTGACTGATCCGCGTCACGCGCGTCGACGCACAGCGCGGACAGCGGTCCGGCCCCCCGGCGGGCGACGGGGGCGCGATGCCGTATTCCTCCAGCTTGACCCGGCCCTTGTCGCTCAGCCAGTCGGTCGTCCAGGGCGGGGCGATCCGTGTCTCGATCCTGACCTCACCGATCCCACGGTCGCGCAGGGCCGTCTCGATGTCCATCGAGATCACCCGCGTCGCCGGGCAGCCGCTGTAGGTCGGCGTGACGGCCACGCGCAGCGTGTCCTCATCCCAGGCAACATCCCGAACGATGCCGAGGTCCACAACGGAAATCACCGGGATCTCCGGGTCCGGCACATCGTCAAGCCAGCGCCAGATCTGCGTGACCGAGGGTTTCATATCACCACGTCGCCCCCGGATAGGCGCGTTGAAGCCACTGCATCTGGGTCAGCAAATGGCCCAGATGTTCGGTGTGGCGCGTGCCGGTCTTGCCGCCCGTATGGGCAAAGCGGCTGTCAGGCAGGACCAGCGTCGCCTCTGCCATAAGCGCACCGACGGTTTCGTCATAGGCGGGACGCAGGCTCGACGGTTCCGGCGCGATCCCGGCGGTCGCCATCTCTGCACTGACCGCATCGTCGGCGAACATTTCTCCGACATAGGGCCAGAGCAGATCCAGCGCGGCCTGCATCCTGCGATGACTTTCCGAGGTGCCATCGCCAAGGCCGATCACCGTGTCGCCCGACCGTTCGACGTGATAGCTGACCTCCTTGACCGACTTGGCGGCAATCGCGGCCACCCGGTCATCCGAAGACCCTTCGAGCGCGCGCAACATCAGCAGATGCCAGCTGTCAAAGAGATACTGCCGCATCATGGTCTGGCCGAAATCGCCGTTCGGCTGTTCGACCAGCAGCAGGTTGCGAAAATCCCAGACGTCGCGCAGCATCGCCAGATCGTCGGCGCTGCGGCCCTGCGCCTCGACCTCGCCGGCAAGGCCCAGCCACATCTGCGTCTGCCCGATCAGGTCCAGCGCCGTGTTGGCCAGTGCAATGTCCTCTTCCAGCACCGGCGCGTGGCCACACCATTCACCGACGCGGTGGCCAAGGATCAGCGTGTTGTCGCCCATCCGGCACAGAAATTCGAACAAGGCCGCCTGCCCGGTCATCACATCGCCCCCACGTCATCGGGAATGTCGAAGAAGGTCGGGTGGCGGTAGACCTTGCTTTCCGAGGGTTCGTAAAGCGGGCCTTTGTCCGACGGCGACGACGCCGCAATGTGTCGCGCCTCGACCACCCAGATCGACACGCCCTCATTGCGGCGAGTATAGACATCCCGGGCGTTCTTGACCGCCATTTCCGCGTCCGGCGCATGCAGCGATCCCACGTGGCGGTGGCTCATGCCGTGCTGACCGCGAATGAACACCTCCCACAAGGGCCATTCGTGACGCTTGGGTTTGCCGGCCTCGGGCGTGTCGGGATAGGCGGAGTTCGGGGCACTCATTCTGCGGCCACCTTTCTTGCTGCGCGTTTCTCCGCATGGGCCAGCAGCCCGTCGCGAACCCATTTGCCGTCGTCCCAAGCCATGTTCCGGTCGGCGAGGCGTTCGCGATTGCACGGGCCATTGCCCTTCAACACATCATGAAACTCCGACCAGTCCGGCTCGGAAAACTCATAATGTCCGGTATCCGCGTTCCATTTCAGGTCGGAGTCGGGCACCGTCAGGCCAAGGTATTCGGCCTGCGGCACGGTCTGATCCACAAATTTCTGGCGCAACTCGTCATTGGTGTTCATCTTGATCTTCCACGCCATGCTTTGCGACGAATGGACAGAATCCTTGTCCGACGGGCCGAACATCATCAGAGACGGATACCAGAACCGGTTCAGCGCATCCTGCGCCATCTTCTTTTGCGCGGGCGTGCCGGAGGCCATCTTCATCATGATGTCGTAGCCCTGCCGTTGATGGAACGACTCTTCCTTGCAGATCCGCACCATGGCGCGGCTGTAGGGTCCGAAGGACGTGCGCTGCAAGGGCACCTGGTTCATGATGGCGGCACCATCGACCAGCCAGCCGACCGCGCCCATATCGGCCCATGTCAGCGTCGGATAGTTGAAGATGGAAGAGTATTTCATCCGCCCGTCCAGCAGCATCTCGGTCAATTCATCGCGGCTGACGCCCAGCGTTTCGGCCGCACAGTAGAGATAAAGACCATGACCGGCCTCATCCTGCACCTTGGCCAGCAGGATCGCCTTGCGCTCCAGCGTGGGGGCGCGGCCGATCCAGTTGCCCTCGGGCAGTTGGCCGACGATCTCGGAATGGGCGTGCTGACCGATCTGGCGGATCAGTGTCTTGCGATAGCCGGCGGGCATCCAGTCCTTCGGCTCGATCTTGTCTCCCGCGTCGATCCGCGCCTGAAAGGCAGCAAGTTTTTCGGGGTCTTCGGCGCTTGCCTCGGACTTGATCATCTGTGCGTACATGGCCGTCTCCTCATGTCCTGCGGGTCAGTCTGCTGCCCCGGTCACACCCGTTCCAATATCAGGGCCGTGCCCTGCCCCACGCCGACACACATGGTGCAGAGCGCGTAGCGTCCGCCGCCACGCCGTAATTGATGCGCCGCTGTCAGGACCAATCGCGCCCCTGACATGCCCAGCGGATGGCCCAGGGCAATGGCCCCTCCCTGCGCATTGACGCGGGGGTCGTCATCTTTGACCCCCAACTCGCGAAGCGTCGCAAGACCTTGTGCGGCAAAGGCTTCATTCAACTCTATCACATCCATCTGGTCGATGCTGAGGCCCGTGCGCTCCAGCACCTTTTGGCTGGCGGGCACCGGCCCGATCCCCATGACGCGCGGCGCAACCCCGGCAGAGGCCATCGCCACGACCCGCGCCATGGGTGTCAGCCCCTGCGCCTGCACGACTTTTGCGCTGGCGATCAGCAAAGCCGCGGCGCCGTCGTTCACACCGCTGGCATTGCCCGCCGTCACGCTGAGGTCGGGACCATTGATGCCCTTCAATTCGCCCAGCTTTTCCACGGAGGTTCCGGGGCGCGGATGCTCGTCCGTGTCCACGACGACAGGAACGCCCTTGCGCTGCGGGACTGTCACGGAGACGATCTCATCCGAAAAAAGACCGGCGGCCTGTGCCGCCTCCCAGCGTGCCTGACTGCGCGCGGCAAAGGCGTCCTGATCGGCGCGGCTGATACCATAATCGGCGGCCACGTTGTCGGCCGTTTCGGGCATGGAATCGGTGCCATACCGCGCCTTCATCCTCGGGTTCACAAAGCGCCAGCCGATCGTTGTATCGAAGACCGCATTGGCGCGACTGAACGCGCTGGTCGCCTTGGGCATGACAAAGGGCGCGCGGCTCATGCTTTCGACGCCCCCCGCGATCGTCAGGTCGTAATCGCCCGCCTTGATCCCGCGCGCGGCAAACCCGACAGCGTCCATCCCGCTGGCGCAGAGGCGGTTGACGGTTGTGCCCGGAACGCCCTCTGGCAGGCCAGCCAGCAGCGCCGCCATGCGGGCCACGTTGCGGTTGTCCTCTCCGGCCTGATTTGCCGACCCCAGGATCACCTCGTCGATCCGATCCCAATCGACCTGCGGGTTGCGCGCCATCAGCGCCGCGATGGGCAACGCCGCGAGATCATCCGCCCGCACCGACGACAGCGCCCCGCCATACCGGCCGATCGGCGTGCGCACGCCATCGCAGATCAAGGCATCCATGGGCGACGCTCCTCCATTAATCGACCACATGGTCGACCTACGCCTTTCCGAGGATTCGCGCAAGATAAAGTTACAAGATCAGAAGGTATGCGGATCCCTGTAACGCATCGACCACCCCGAAGACACATTGATCACAAGACATTCCATTGCACGGGATTCGCGCAGCGTCGGTCAGGACGGCGCCACGCCGGATCACCGCCTGAGCGGGTCCGCAGACTGTCAGCAATTCGGGATTGGCGCAGATGACCTACGAGAAGATTGCGCCGCGTAGCCACCGTGAGACAGCAGATGTCAGGCCCAAACGGTCACGACCCGCCCGACCGCGCAGCCCAAAGCGCACCGCGGCGCATGATCTCTGTCACCTGCGGGACTTTCAGGTCGTCCAGCTCATGTCCGATGGAACAATAGAACACGCGCCCCTTGTTCCAGCGCCGCTTCCAGACCACCGGAATCACGGTCCCTTCGATCCACCAGAGGTGGTCACCGGAAAAGGTGGTCGTTGCCAGAACTTCGTTCGAGGGATCGACCAGCATGTAATATTGTTCGGACCTGATCCGGAAACTGCGGATCCCCTCGACAATCGGATCGTCGGGTTTGCAGATGGTCACGTCATAATCGATGTAATCTTCCTCCGGTTGCAGGTTGTCAGGCCATCCGGGCGGATGGGCGACGAACTGTCCGCCGATGAGAAAATGATAGGTGGGGCGGTCGCGGAACGCATCGCCCATATGGCCGTGCCAGCCTGCGATTCCGCAGCCTTTCCCGATCAGATCGAGCAGGCCGTCTTCCTGCAGCTTGGTCATGTTGCCGAATTCTTGCTGATGTCCGGACCGCGCGGAGGACCAGATGGGCGTGATCAGATCCACGTCCCGCAGATCGTCGGGCCGTTCCAGCGGTTCAAGGCTGTCATGAATATCCACGTCAAAGCCATTGGACCGCAAAAGCGCGGCATACCAGTCGCTGAAGATCGTTGGCCGATGGCCTTCCCATCCGCCCACGAAAAGCGCTGCTTTCATGGTCGCTCCTTCCGGTTGTAGTCCCGCATCGACGCCATGTCGCGTTCCGCATGGCCATTGGCCTCCGCCGCGCGCAACCGTTCAAGCGTCACTTGGCCCTGTGGCATCGCCACCCCGAGGCGTTGCGCAAGGTCAGCCGTCGCCTCCATGTCCTTGCGGGCGAGCGCCACCGTGAATGTGACGGGATGCCCAGCCTCATCCAGATACAACGGGCGGCGGTATTTCAGCATTGGGGCGGCAGCGGCGCTGGCTTCGATCACGTCAAAGGCGAGGGCCGCCTCGATCCCACCCGCCTCGGCAAGTCCCAATGCCTCGGCCATGGTCTGGTTCAGGCCATGGATCAAGGAATTCACGGCCAGTTTCATGATTGCGCCTCGCCCCGGGTCACCGAGGAAAATGGTCTGGCGTCCCATCGCCTCCAGAACCGCCGAAAAAGGCGCGGCATCGGTCGCGGAACAGCCCGCCATGATCAGCAACTGCGCTTCTTCGGCGGCCTTGACGGCGCCGGACACCGGCGCGTCGATCACCTGCACGCCTGCCGGGGCAGCCTCGACAAGGCGGCCGATATGATCCGGGCTCATCGTGCCCATTTCCAGCAGAACGCGCGGCCCGCCGGCGGCAAACAGTCCGTCATCGCCCAGATGCACCACATCGGAGGCCGCGTCGTCAGCCAACATTGTGACAACAACATCGGACTGGTGTGCAAGGTCGCTCGGCGTCGCGGTGACCTGTGCGCCGATTTCCGCCGCCAGGGCCTGCGCCTTTTCGCCGGACCGGTTCCAGAGGGCCAGATC
>CAZRZN010000179.1:0-8900 GCA_964604565.1 uncultured Rhodobacterales bacterium | reverse complement strand
GCGGCTATGCGCAAAAGGCGCGGGTCAAGGCCGACTGGCTGGTGCCGCTGCCCGAAGGGTTGGACACGCGGACGGCGATGGCCGTCGGCACCGCCGGATTCACCGCCATGCTGGCGGTCATGGCGCTGGAGGATCACGGATTGAAACCGGGGCACGGTCCGGTGCTGGTGACCGGGGCCGCCGGGGGCGTGGGTTCCGTCGCGACGGCGATCCTTGCGCATCTGGGCCATGAGGTCGCGGGCGTCACCGGGCGTCCCGAGACCGAGGCCTATCTCAAGAGCCTTGGCGCCACGCAGATCGTTGCACGGGACGAGATCAACGAGACGGTCAAGCGTCCGCTGGAGGCCGAGACATGGGCCGGATGCGTCGACGCGGTGGGCGGTGCCATGCTGGCGCGGGTTCTGGGACAGATGAAATACGGCGCCTCCGTGGCTGCCGTGGGTCTTGCCGGGGGGGCCGGATTGCCGGCGACGGTCATTCCGTTCCTGCTGCGCGGGGTGAATCTGCTGGGCATCGACAGCGTGATGCAACCCTATGACAATCGCGTCCGGGCGTGGCAGCGGATCGCCAAGGATCTGCCGATGGACAAGCTCGAAGCGATGGTTCAGCCCGCGACCCTCGGCGATCTGCCACAGCTTGGAGCCGACATTCTGAAAGGTCAG
Organism: uncultured Rhodobacterales bacterium; assembly: GCA_964604565.1. Lineage (GTDB taxonomy): Bacteria > Pseudomonadota > Alphaproteobacteria > Rhodobacterales > Rhodobacteraceae > CAZRZN01. The sequence goes on along the minus strand of CAZRZN010000179.1, from coordinate 8,238 downwards.
GTCAAGGGCCGCGTTGTCGTGGATGTGAACGCATGAGCTACGACGATCAGAACATCTTTGCCAAGATCCTGCGGGGCGAAATCCCGGCGACACGTGTTTTCGAGGACGATGACACCCTGTGCTTCATGGATATCTTTCCCAGGGCGGACGGCCATTGCCTGGTGATTCCGAAAACCCCATGCCGCAATCTTCTGGATGCGTCGCAGGGCCAGCTGGCCGCCTGCATGGCGACCACGCACAAGGTGGCGCGGGCCGCCATGACAGCACTGGAGGCGGACGGGATCACGCTTCAACAGTTCAATGAGGGCCCCGGCGGGCAGGAGGTCTTTCACCTGCATTTCCACATTCTGCCGCGCTGGGAGGGGGTCGCATTGCGGCGGCCGGGCCAGCAGGGCGACATGGCACAAATCGAGGAAATTGCCGCGAAACTGCGCGATCAATTGGCCTGATCAAACGGGCGTGCGCCGCAATAATGCGGATAATGCCGCATTCCAGACCCCGGGCGTCGTTTTTGGCGGCCGGGGTTTTCTTTTCATGCCAGACCCTTATCGGTAATCCGGTGTCGCAAATCGTCTTTTGTCCCGCGCGCCAAATTGTGTTTCAGGCGGCTTTGGAGTAAAACTTGGGCAGTTGGGTCGCCGAACAAGCGGTCCGCATGAAAGACCGCCGGAAAAATCGGGTCCGTGGATCCGCGAAATCCGGCAATAAAACCAAGGAAAGGGGAAAGGGACGTGTTCAAACGCATTATGGTGCCGGTCGATCTGGCGCATATCGAGAGACTCGAACGTGCCTTGAAATGTGCTGCCGATCTCGCCGGTCATTGGAGTGCCAAGACAGTGTACGTGGGGGTGACCGCCGCGACACCCTCCAAGGTTGCGCATAATCCGAAGGAATACGGGCAAAAGCTGTCCGCCTTTGCAGAAGAGCAGGCCAAGTTGCACGGGATCGAAACAGAGGCGCATCCCGTGGTCTCCCACGATCCGACGACCGACGTCGACGATGCCCTCATGAAGGCGGTGACCGATACAAGCGCCGATATGGTGGTAATGCAAAGCCATGTGCCAGATGCGGTCGATTACATCTGGCCGTCGAATGGTGGCAATCTCGCGGAACATTCCAAAGTCTCGGTTCTGGTGGTGCGCGCGTGAGCGAGCGGGCATCGGCAAGCCGTGAAAAAGCAAACAAAACAGGGGGTCAGGAATGACCGATGAAACAAACAATCAAGGGATACCCGAGCCGGAGGGCGCCTCGGATCTGATCGATACCGATTACGAGATCGGTCAGGACAATATCGAAGCCAACGTCGGACCGTTTCCGATCGACATCCACAACCCGGTCTTCATGATCTCGGGTCTGAGCGTCATCATCTTCGTGGCTTACGCGCTGCTTGCGCCCACGCAGGCAGCCGAGTTCTTCGGGTGGTTGCGCCCGGCGCTCACCAGCTCGTTCGACTGGTTCTTCATGTCGGCGGCGAACATCTTCGTCATCTTCTGCCTTTTGCTGATCGTCACGCCGTTGGGGTCCGTCCGGTTGGGCGGCGCGGACGCGACACCGGACTACGGATACCCGGGATGGTTCGCGATGCTGTTCGCCGCGGGCATGGGCATCGGCCTGATGTTCTTCGGCGTGTTGGAACCCGCGTATTATTTCGGCACCCCATGGGGGGATGAACCGTTAGGTGTCGTGCGTCCCTTCGCCGAAGACGGGACGATCATCGCCGGAAATGTCGAAGAGGCGCGGCGCATGGCGCTGGCGGCGACATCCTATCACTGGGCGCTGCACCCTTGGGCGATCTATGCGGTTGTGGCGCTGTCGCTGGCCCTTTTCTCTTACAACAAGGGTCTGCCGCTTTCCATTCGCTCGGCCTTCTATCCGATTCTCGGGGATCGGGTCTGGGGCTGGTGGGGTCACGCCATCGACACTGTGGCGGTGTTTGCCACGCTGTTCGGTCTGGCGACTTCGCTGGGCCTTGGCGCGCAGCAGGCCAATGCCGGTCTGGAGTTCGTCTACGGCATTCCCAACAACATCACGGTTCAGGTCATCCTGATCCTTGCGATCACGGTGCTTGCGCTGATCTCGGTGCTGCGTGGCCATGACGGCGGCGTGAAGGTGCTGTCCGAGATCAACATGGTGATCGCGGGGGCGCTGCTGATCTTCGTGCTGTTCGCGGCCGGTGCGGCCAGCATCCTTGGCGAGTTCGTGACAGGCCTCGGCGCCTATTTCCGCGAGGTCGTTCCGCTGTCGAACCCGTTCGGGCGTGAGGATGACGGCTATCGTCAGGGTTGGACAGCCTTCTACTGGGCCTGGTGGATCAGCTGGTCGCCCTTTGTCGGCATGTTCATCGCGCGGGTCAGCCGCGGGCGGACCGTGCGGGAATTCATCACTTGCGTGCTGATCATCCCCAGCCTCGTCTGCGTGTTCTGGATGGCCGTGTTCGGCGGTGCCGCGATCAACGACATGATCGCCAATGGCGCGGACTCGGCGGTCAAGGCGAATGTGATCGACAGCTATGTTCCGGAACTGTCGCTGTTTGCGATGCTGGACAGCCTGCCTTTGGCGGCGGTCACCTCGACCATCGGCATCGTGCTGGTCATCGTGTTCTTCGTGACCTCCTCGGACTCGGGGTCGCTGGTGATCGACACGATCACCGCGGGCGGCAAGGTCGACGCGCCGGTGCCGCAGCGGGTGTTCTGGTGCACCTTCGAGGGGCTCGTGGCGATCGCGCTGTTAATTGGCGGTGGCCTGACATCGTTGCAGGCCATGGTGATCTCGACGGGTCTGCCGTTCACGCTGGTTCTTCTGCTGATGTGCTATGCCATCTGGAAAGGGCTGAGCTCAGAGCGCGCCAACACCTGATCGCGCTGACGAAACAGGGGAAAGGCCGCGGCACTGCCGCGGCCTTTTTCGTTTGCACATCGCTTGCCAGGGTTGACGAGGGATGGCCCCCGCCGTCATGTGATCAGCGCGCAGATTGGGGAGACACATGCTGGACATCGATTTCGTGCGGGCGCAGTTCCCCGCCTTTGCCGAACCGTCGTTGCAGGGTCAGGCGTTTTTCGAGAATGCGGGCGGGTCTTATACCTGCACCCCGGTGATCGACCGGCTGACGCGGTTCTACCGCGAACGCAAGATGCAGCCCTACGGCCCGTCCGCGGCCAGCACCGCTGGCGGGGCCGAGATGGACGAGGCGCGCTCCCGTCTGTCCGCGCTGCTGGGCGTGGCGACGGATGAGCTGAGCTTTGGTCCGTCGACCACGCAGAACACCTATGTGCTGGCGCGCGCCTTTGCGCAGTTCATGGAACCGGGAGAGGCGATCATCGTCACGAACCAGGATCACGAGGCAAATTCCGGCCCCTGGCGGCGGCTGGACGCCGAGGGAATTGAGATCCGCGAATGGAAGATCGACCCGGAAACGGGCCATCTGAACCCGGAGGATCTTGAGCCGCTGCTGGATGAAAGGGTGCGCCTGGTCTGTTTCCCGCATTGCTCTAATGTCGTCGGAGAGATCAATCCGGTGGTCGAGATCACCGCGCTGGCCCATGCGGCGGGGGCCTTTGTCTGCGTCGACGGGGTCAGTTACGCGCCGCACGGCTTTCCCAACGTGGGGGAGATGGGCGCCGACATCTATCTGTTTTCCAGCTACAAGACCTATGGCCCGCATCAGGGCATCATGGTGGTCCGCCGCGCGCTGGCCGAGGCGCTGCCGAACCAGGGCCATGCCTTCAACGGGGGGACGCTGACGAAACGCTTTACGCCGGCCGGGCCGGATCATGCGCAGATCGCGGCCTGTGCGGGTATGGTCGATTATGTCGATGCGTTGGCGGCCCATCACGGCTGTGCCCCGCACGACGTGCATGACCTGATGCGCGCCCATGAGATCAAGCTGCTGCAACCGCTGCTGGATGCCGTCACGGGCCGCAACGCGGTGCGATTGCTGGGACCGGTGGAGGCGGTGGACCGGGCACCCACGGTGGCCTTGGCGCTGACCCGGCCGGGCCGTCAGGTGGCAGAGCAATTGGCCGACCACGGTATCATGGCCGATGGGGGCGATTTCTACGCGGTGCGCCCGCTGCAAGCCATGGGGGTCGATCCGGCACGCGGTGTGCTTCGGCTGTCCTTCGTGCATTACACCAGCGAGGCGGAGATCGCGCGGGCCATCGACGCATTGGACGCGGTGCTGTGACCGCCGAGGGGTTGTCCCGCAGGCCGACGGGCTATTTGACAGCCCCGTAACAGAGTTGGAGCTGCCGTGTCCGATACCTCCCCGATTATCCTGTGGTTCCGCCGTGACTTGCGCCTGTCCGATCACCCTGCGCTAAGCGCCGCGGCCCGCAGCGGCCGTCCGGTCATCCCTGTCGTGATCCGTGACGAGTTGGTTGACGCTTTGGGCGCCGCGCCGAAATGGCGCTGGGGTCTGGGGATCGGCCATCTTGCCGAACGGCTTGAGGCGATCGGATCCCGGTTGACCTTTCGTGCGGGACGGGCGGACGCGGTGCTGAAGGCTCTGGCCAAGGAAACCGGGGCAGGGGCCGTTCACTGGATGCGCGCCTATGACCCGGACAGCGTGGCGCGCGACACTGACTTAAAAGCGGCGCTGAAGGACGCAGGCCTGACGGCCGAGAGTCACGCGGGCCATGTCATGTTCGAACCTTGGGAGGTGGAGACCAAGACCGGCGGCTTTTACAAGGTCTACACGCCCTTCTGGAAAGCGGTGCGCGGGCGTGACGTGGCCAGCCCGCTGGAGGCGCCGAAACGATTGAAGGCACCAGAACGCTGGCCCGCCAGCGATACCTTGGCCGATTGGTCGCTGGGCCGCGCAATGGGGCGCGGTGTCCATGTGGTGCGGCCCTGGGTTCGGTTGGGCGAGGAGGCCGCACAGGATCGTCTGTCGGAATTCATCGAGGACAAGGTCGCCCGCTACGACGACACGCGCGACCTGCCCTGGACCGACGGCACCTCCGGCCTGAGCGAGAACCTCAGCTTGGGGGAGATCACTCCGGCGCAATGCTGGCAGGCGGGCCGCCGCGCGATGGAGGACGGCAAACCCGGCGCAGAGACTTTTCTCAAGGAGCTTGTCTGGCGCGAATTCGCCTATCACCTGATGTGGCATACGCCGCATCTGCTGGACGGAAACTGGCGTCCGGAATGGGATGCCTTTCCCTGGAAGACCGACGAGGATTCCACCGACGCGGTCGCCTGGAAACAGGGGCGCACCGGCATCCGGTTTGTCGATGCCGGGATGCGCGAAATGTATGTGACGGGCCGGATGCACAACCGGGCGCGGATGATCACCGCGTCCTACCTGACAAAGCATCTGATGACGCATTGGAAGATCGGGATGCGCTGGTTCGAGGACTGTCTGATCGACTGGGATCCGGCGTCGAACGCGATGGGCTGGCAATGGGCGGCAGGGTCCGGTCCCGATGCCACACCCTATTTCCGGGTCTTCAACCCGGTCACGCAGCGCGAAAAGTTCGACGCCAAGCGGCAATATGTCGACCGATGGATCGCGGAGGGGCGCAAGACTCCGTCAGATGAGGCGCTCAGCTATTTCGAGGCCATTCCCAGAAGCTGGACGATCAAGCCGGACGACACGTATCCCGAGCCGATCGTCGGCACGGATGAGGGGCGCAAGCGGGCGCTTGCAGCCTATCAGAATCGCGACTTCTGACCCGCCTCAGTTGGCGAGGCCACCCATGCGGTCCATCTTGATCCAGCCGGTCGACGCGCTGGCGTAGGAGATCTTGCAGACCGCCTCGGCATCGGAACAGGTCTCGATGTAGCCGCCTTCGCCGGGTGCGAGGGTGCCGACCTTTTGCGTGAACTCCGCATCGCTGTAGACGAGGATGGGCAGGGCCGACATGTTGTAATAGGGAATGTCGCGCGCCACGTTCCGTTCCCACGTGCTGCCGGCCATGGGCCGAGGGGTCGGCTGGACGACGCGGACCGGTTCGGACAGGCTCATCGTGGCCGTCGCGGGCGCCGCCTGCGGTGTTCGCGTTTCACCACGTTCCAGCCCAACGAAGGACATCACCTTTCCACACCCAGAGGTTGCCAGGACCACAAGGCAAACCACCAAGAATTGCTTTTTCATCTGTCTTCTCCCGTTGAAAGGGAACGTATCGCCCCAGACTGACACCAGAAAACACCATGTTGGCGAGAATCCAAAGAACAAATCCTTGTCACTTGGGGTTCGGGCCATACAATTCCGCTATATGTTGACAGTTTGAAAGCGCCCGATGCCCCTGACAGACACTCACGGTCAGTCCGACCTCCCTCGATACTTCTCTCGCGTCTTCGATGTGACTCGCGACATGGGGCACGGAAGACTGGACTTTGTCCTTGCCGATGGTCGGGTCTTTCGTGCCGAGGGCCGGGAACCGGGGCCCGTGGCGGAGTTGCATCTGCACAACGACGAAATCTTTGCCCGGCTGATCCGCGAAGGCGATCTGGGGTTCTGCGAGGCCTATCTTGATCAGTGGTGGTCGACGCCGGACCTGATGGCCTTTCTGGACCTCGTTCATGCCAACGAAGAGATGTTCGATGGCTACCCCGGCGGCGGGATCGTGCGGGCCTTTGAAAAATTCCGCTTCTGGTTGCAGTCAAATTCCAAAAGGCAGGCCAAGAAGAACATCTCGCACCACTATGACCTCGGCAATGCGTTCTACGGTCTGTGGCTGGACGATACGATGACCTATTCATCGGCGCTGTTCGCGTCGGGTCAGGAAAGTCTCGAAAAGGCACAGGAGCTGAAATACGCATCGATGATCGACGAGATGGGCGCCCAACCCGGCGATCACGTGCTGGAGATCGGCTGTGGATGGGGCGGGTTCGCGGAATATGCGGCACGGGAACGGGGTCTGCGGGTCACCGGCCTGACGATCAGCACGGAACAATTCAAATACGCGCAGGAACGGATCGCAAAGGCGGGTCTTTCGGACAAGGTGGAGTTCAAGCTTCAGGATTATCGCGACGAAAAGGGCACTTATGACGGTATTGCCTCCATCGAGATGTTCGAAGCCGTGGGCGAACGCTACTGGGGCACCTATTTCGACACGGTGAAGGCGCGCCTCAAACCCGGCAAGACGGCCACCTTGCAGATCATCACCGTGCAGCACAAGCGCTGGGAAATCTACCGAAAGGGCGTTGATTTCATTCAGAAGTATATCTTTCCCGGCGGGATGCTTCCCAGTCCCGTCGTGCTGCGCGAGGAGGTGGAACGGGCCGGTCTTGAGGTTCTGCGCAGCGTGGAGTTCGGCGAAAGCTACAGCCAGACCCTGCGCCGCTGGCACGAAACTTTCAACGCCCGGTGGGACGAGGTCGCGTCGCTGGGCTTTGATGACCGGTTCCGGCGCATGTGGAATTTCTACCTTGCCTCTTGCGCCGCGACATTTCACAGCGGAAACTGTGACGTGACACAGATCACCATCGCAAAGCCCGCCTGACCCCCATGCCCAATGCCGCGAGACTCTTTGCTGCCGTCTGCCTTGCGGCCCTGGGCTGGATCGTTTCCGACATGGTCAAACCCCTTGTGCCGTTCAGCGTCGATTTCGGCTATTTCAACTATGTCAACGCGGGTTTGGGGGCCCTTGTCGGCTGGCTGTTTCTGGGTCCGCGCTCTGGCGACGGAATGACTTCGGCCATCAACAACGGTGTGACCAGTGCGATTGTCCTGCTGATCGTCGGGCTGCTTGTGCAAGCCACGAACGAGATGGTGCGGCTGTCTTTCGCGCGCCGCTACGACACGCCCTTCGAGGCCATCGCGGCGATTTTCGAGATTACCATCGACTATGGAATGATCTTGTGGAACTTGCAGCTTGTCTTGGCCGCGATTGGCGGCGGTATCGCCGCGGCGCTGATCGTCGAAGCGGCTGGCAAGCGCTGGAGTTGACCCCCTGTCGAACCTGTTTTTCTATGGAACGCTACGCCATCTGCCCCTGCTGGAGCTGATTCTGGGGCGGACGCCTGAGGTCGAGACCGCACGCTTGCCGGGCCACGTGGCGATCTGGGCCGAAGGTCAGGCATTTCCGATGATCGTGGAACGCGAAGGCGGGACTGCCGAGGGCCTCATGCTGCGCGATATCGGTGCAGAGGACCGCGCCGCCATCGACTATTACGAGGGCGGGTTTTCCTATGCGGTGCGGTCGGTCACCGTCGAGACGGACAATGGCACGGCCCCGGCGGACGTGTTCTTTCCCGACACGGGTAAATGGCGGCCCGGCGCAGATTGGTCCCTTG
>CAZRZN010000178.1:0-8907 GCA_964604565.1 uncultured Rhodobacterales bacterium | reverse complement strand
CCCTGGCTCTTGTTGCCGTGGATCGAGGCGGCGTTGTAGCCGTCGGCCACCAGCCCTTTCATCAGCTTTTCGGCACCATGTTTGGTGCGGGCAAAGACCAGCGTCAGGGCGTCGGCGTCCCGCGACAGGATCTCCCGCAGCTTGGCGGGTTTGGAGGATTTCTCGACGAAATGGACGGACTGCGTGACCTTGTCGGCGGCCTTGCCCGGAGGGGCGACCTGAACCCGGCGCGGATCGGTGAGATAAGCGCGGCTCAACTCTTCCATCTGTTTGGGCATCGTGGCCGAAAACAGCATTGTCTGGCGCGGCGTGCCAAGGCGCGGCGCGATTTTGCGCAGGGCATGGATAAAGCCGAGGTCCAGCATCTGGTCGGCCTCGTCCAGCACGAGATGGCGCACAGATCCCAGATCTACAGCGCGGCGTTCCATCAGGTCGATCAGGCGGCCGGGCGTTGCCACAAGAATATCCGTGCCCTTGGACAGCAGACTGATCTGCCGGCCGATGGATTGGCCGCCAACCACGGTGGCCACCTTCAGATGGGTGCCGGTGGTGAGAACGCGCAGGCTGTCGGCGATCTGGTTCACCAATTCGCGGGTGGGCGCAAGGATCAGCGCCTTGGCCGATTTCGGCGCGCGCTGGCCGGATTCCTTCAGCATGTGGTCGATCAGCGGCAGGCCGAAGGCCAGCGTCTTGCCGGTCCCCGTCTGAGCCAGACCGAGGATGTCATGCCCTTCGAGGGCCAGCGGAATCGCTTGGTTCTGGATCGGGGTCGGTTCTTTGAAACCCGCGGTCTGGAGTGCGGTATTGAGTTTCGGCGCGAGGCCGAGCATGTCGAAATCGAACAAGTCATATCCTTTATGCACCGCGCACGACAGTAAAGCCGGCGCAGCCGTGTTGCGTGGCCGCACGCAGTGCAGCCCGGGAGGGTTCGCGCAGCCTCAGGACGGGCGGGCTTGTCCCGCGCCATCCGGCCGTCGCGTCAGGAACCCTGCGTGATGGGGAACTGAAAATCGTGGTGCGCTGATGGCCCGTCAAATGGGCACTGCATGCTCACGCGGCAGCGCAGCGTCGAAGTCTATCTGGTCTATCGCCATGAAACTGTCAAGGCTTCGCATGGGTGTCGCGATCGACTGCGCGGGACCGCGACCGCTTGCATATCCCGCCACGCAACCCGGGACAGCGCCCATACTTGGGAACCGTGGCACCGCCGCGTGCTTATATTTCCCGGCTTTCCCTCATTGGGACTATCGTGTTGAACAGAGAGCCGGATTGGTCCCTATTGCGCAAAACACCGGGTTTCACAGGAGTGCGCAAGATGACCGATCCGTTCCGACTTTCCGCGTCAGAAATCGCACAGGCGGTGCGTGAACGCTCGATGTCGGCGGTGGAGGTCACGCAGGCGCATATCGCCCGCATGGATGCGGTCAACCCGGCAATCAACGCGGTCGTTCAGGACAACCGCGACGAGGCGCTGACGTCCGCGCGCGAGATAGATGAAAAGATCGCGCGCGGAGAGGATGCAGGCCCGATGGCGGGCGTGCCCTTTACGACCAAGGTCAATGTCGATCAGGCCGGGTTTGCCACGACCAACGGACTGAAGATCCTCAGGGACAATGTCGCGACAGAGGACACACCGGTTGTCGCGAACATCCGCAAAGCGGGCGGGATCATCATCGGGCGCAGCAACACGCCCGCTTTTTCCCTGCGCTGGTTCACCAAGAACGATCTGCACGGCCAGACCCTGAACCCACGCAACAGCGCGATAACGCCGGGGGGGTCGTCCGGCGGGGCGGCCGCGGCCGTGGCGGCAGGCATCTGCGCTGTTGGCCATGGCACGGATATCGCCGGATCGATCCGGTATCCCGCCTATGCCTGCGGGCTGCACGGATTGCGCCCGACGCTGGGCCGTGTCCCAGCCCACAACGCGACTTCGGGCGACAGATATATCGGCGCACAGGTGATGGCCGTGTCCGGGCCGATCGCCCGCAGCATCGCCGATATTCGTCTGTCGTTGCAGGCGATGGCGATGCCGGATGTGCGGGATTCATGGTACGTGCCTGCCGCGCAGGAGTCCGGTGTCTGGAAGAAACGCGCGGCGCTGACGCTTGCGCCGGATGGAATGGCCGTCGATGCATCGGTAAAGACCGCGCTGGCCAATGCCGCGAAGTGCCTTGAAGAGGACGGGTGGGAGATCGAAGAAATCGCCTGCCCACCGATCCGCGAAGCCGCGGAGATCAATGCGACGCTCTGGATGGCCGAAACGCAATTCGCCGCCGGCGCCCTGATGACCCGCGAAGCAGAGCCGGATTCGAAATTCGTCTTTGATCTGATGGGCCGGGAGGCCGGGACCGTTACCTTCGAGAAGGTCATGACCGTCTTGCAAAGGCGCGCCACCCTGATCCGCGAATGGGAAGTCTTCCTGCAGGAGTATCCGGTGCTGATCTGTCCGGTTTCCGGTGCCTTGCCCTTTGATCAGCAGCTTGACGTTAAGTCCGAGGCAGACTTCCTGAGTGTGTTCGAGGCGCAACTGACCCAACGGGGGCTGCCGGTCATGGGGATGCCCGCGCTGGCCGTTGCGACAGGGGCGGTCGAGGGGCGGCCCATCGGCGTGCAGCTGGTAGCGGGCCGGTTCCGCGAGGATGTTCTGCTTGCCGCCGGATCCGTGATCGAGGCGGCATGGCCGATGCCGGACGTGGCGGACCCAGTCTGAAGCGCACTGAGAGGCGCTTCCGGACCGGGCCCGGCAGTGTCCGGGTTTCAGCCCTCCGCCTTGGCCACATCGACAAGCGTCGTATGCGCGCTGCACCCCTGACCGAGCAGGGAGGTCCCCACATCGCGCGTCAGCACGTTCGGATTTCCGTCCGGATCGATATTGCCGCCGGGATCGCCGAACCATGCACCGGTCGGCAGCGCCACAACACCCGCGCGGATCGTATCTGACACATCGGCCCGTGCCCGGCAGGCGCCACGCGCGTTGAACACCCGAACAAGGTCGCCGCTGACAATCCCGCGCGACGTTGCGTCCTGCGAGTTCAGGATGAGCGTGACCGGGCGCGCGCCCGGCACATCGGCAAGGGCGCTTTCCAATTGGCTGTGCAGCTTGTCTCCGGGCTGCGGCGACACAAGGTGCAGCGGGCAATCCGGCTTTGCTGTTCCGTGCCACTCCGACGGGGGCAGCCAAACCGGATGTCCCGGGCAATCATGATAGCCAAAGCTGTCGATCGTTTCGGAAAAGATCTCGATCCTGCCTGATGGCGTGGGCAGCGGCCTGCCTTCCGGATCTTCGCGGAAAGGTGCAAAAAGCGTGCGGTTGGGGCCGTCTGCCCGGATCGGCAGGCGCACCCAGTTCTCTGACTTGAGGGTTTCCAGATCGGGCACGTCGACGCCCTGTGCGGCGGCCATGCGGCGGTATTCGGCGTAAAGCAGGCCGATCCACTCGGTCGAGGTCTTGCCCTCGGTAAAGCTGTCGCCCGCACCCATGCGGTCCGCCATGCCGGCAAAGATGTCATAGTCGTCGCGCGCCTCACCCACCGGCGGGATAAGTTGCGGCATGTGGAACAAATAGTCGTCGAGGTTCGACCTGCCGATATCCTCGCGTTCATAGGGGGTGGTTGCGGGAAAGACGATATCGGCGCGTTTGGCGGTCGGCGTCCACCACGGTTCGTTCACGATGATCGTTTCCGGCTGCTGCCAGGCCTCATGAAGGGCGTTGAGGTCCTGATGGTGATGGTATGGGTTGCCGCCGGCCCAGTAGATCAGGCGGATATCGGGGTAAGGCTCTCGCTTGCCGTTGAAATCATAGGGCTGTCCGGGATTGCGCAGCATATCCCCGATGCGCGCGACGGGGATCACCTTTTTCACGGGGTTCTGTCCTTGGGAAAAGGTCATACCGCGCATGCCGATCAGGGATTTTCCGACGCCGCCGATGGCCCCGTAGCCATAGCCGACGCCGCCGCCCGGCAGTCCGATCTGGCCCAGCATCGAGCCCAGAACCGCGGACATCCAATAGGGTTGCTCGCCATGTTCGGCGCGCTGCAGCGACCACGCGACGGTGATCAACGTGCGGGTTGTCGCCATGCGCCGGGCCAGATCGCGGATGGACTGTGGATCGGCTCCGCAGATCGGCGCGGCCCATTCAGGCGTTTTGGCCTGTCCATCGCTCTCCCCCATGAGATAGGGCAGAAACCGGTCGAAGCCCGTGGTGCAGCGGTCAAGGAAATCTGTATCCGTCAATCCCTCTGTCTGGAGCACATGGGCCAGCGCCAGCATCAGTGCCGTGTCCGATCCCGGCCGCACCGGCAGCCATTCACAACCCTCTGGCGAATCCGACCGCTGGGGCCCGATGTTGATGCAGCGCATCCCCTTGGCCGCGAATCTGTCGAACCAGCCTGCGGTCTCATGTTCGGTCACGCCGCCCATGCTGACCTTGGCGTTCTTCGGGTTGATCCCGCCGAACATGACCAGCGTTTCGGTATGTTCGTGGATGGTGTGCCAACCGTCCTGATGCTCATAGTTCAGCGTCAGAAAATTGACACCGAAGACATGCGGCATGATCGCCTGCGCACAGCCTGTCGAATAGCTGCCGAAGGAGGCGACGTAGCCACCTAGGCAGTTCAGGAAGCGGTGGACCTGGCTTTGCGCGTGGTGAAACCGTCCGGCCGATCCCCACCCGTAGGAGCCGCCAAAGATCGCCTCGTTGCCATGCGTGTCGCGGATGCGGTCGATTTCCTTGGCGGCGATGTCCAGCGCCTCATCCCATGGCAATTCGACGAAATCATCCGTGCCGCGCCCGGTCCTGTCGCGACGGTCCAGCCATCCGCGACGGATGGAGGGGCGGGCGATGCGTGTCCGGTGATGCACCGCGTCGGGCAGGATGTCAGGAATGGCGTGCGGATCGGGGTCCGCCGCGAAGGGCCGGGTTGCCACGATGCGGCCGTCTTGGACGTCGACCTCGAACGCCCCCCAGTGACTGGAGGTGATCCGCGTTTGTTTGCTGGAACCGTCGGCCATGAGAGCCTCCCCTTGTGCAACGCGGTCAGCCACGCGTCACGGTGTTCAACTGTCATGATAGACCTGTTCCGACCGCTTGAAAATCGCCCTCCGGGACCGATGGGTATGCTGCGGTCCCCGAGGGTCCGACCGGGTCAGGTCAATTCAGGCCATGCGATCGGGGACCGGGCCGCCTCGAATGCGGCGCCGACCCGCAATGCCATGGCCTCATCGTCCGGCCGGGCGATCACTTGCAGGCTGGTGGGCAACCCCGCCTCCGACAGACCGGATGGAACGGATAGCGCGCACATCCCGAAATAGTTCACATGGCGCGTGAAATGCCCCGGAGAGATCGCCTGATCCACGTCTTTTAGGGCCGGCGCTGTGGTTGTCATGGAGGGCGTCAGCAAGGCATCGAACCCGTTCATCAGGTCAAGATAACCCGCCTTGCCCCGTGCGCGGTCAACCAGCATCTGCTGATAGTCCAGCGCTGTCACGTCGCGGGCCGCAAGCATCCGCCCGCGCACATCCTCGTCAAGTGGCAGGTCCGGTTGGTCATACAGGTTGCGGTGATGGAAATAGCCCTCGGCCCCGATAAGCGTGCCACAAGCCGCCGTGAGGTCGGCGTAGGGCCTTGACGCGGAAAACGGCACGAGGTCGGCGCCCAGATGGCGGAGCAGGTCCAGCGCGGCATCATAGGCGTCCAGCACATCCGCCGCGCAGGCCGCGCGTTCCTGCGCGTCCATGATCCCCAGCCGCAGGCCCGTCACACCGCGCGCCAGATCTCCGAACAATCCCTGTGCCTTGCGCTGATCGCGCTCGATGGCCCAGCCCTCGGCGCCATCCATGGCCAGGAACATCAGCAGGGCGTCCTCGACCGATCTGGCCATGGGGCCGGGCGTGTCCAGCGTGTGCGACAGCGGCAGGATGCCGTCCGTCGGAAGGCGGCCTTCGGTCACTTTCAACCCGACCAGCCCGCAATAGGCCGCCGGCAGACGCACCGAGCCGCCGGTATCGGTGCCAACGCCACAGATCGCCATGCCAGCGGCGACGCCCGTTCCGGTCCCGGACGAAGATCCACCGGGCACGCGAGGCGTGTCCATATCCCACGGGTTCCAGGGCGTGCCCATCTTCTGGTTCGTGCCCCAGCCGCCAAAGGCGCATTCCACCGTCTTGGTCTTGCCCAGCATGATGCCGCCCGCGGCGAACAGCCGCCGGGCCAGCGTTCCGGTCACCGGCGAGACGCGATCCGCCATTGCCTTGGAACCGCCGGTGGTGACACGCCCCTCGACGTCGCATATATCCTTCAGGCCAAAGGGAATGCCGTGAAACGGACCGACCGCCATGCCGGTGGCGAACAGTCTGTCCGCTGCCTCTGCCATCATCATGGCGTCTTCGGCATAGATCGTCTGGAAGGCGCCGATCTTCGGGTTCAGGCGTTCGATCCGATCAAGCTGCGCTCTGGTAACCTCGCTTGGTCGGGCTGCGCCGGACCGGTAGGCCCGGGCCAGATCCGCCAAAGACAGGTAGGGATTTTCAACGTCCAAGGTCATTCTCCGCCCATGGTTCAAGTTGCCTGTGCTTGCACGGCGTCTTCCTTCAGGAACCATCCCTTGCCCGGGACGGCGGCCAGCAATTCCTGCGTATAGGTCGCCTTTGGCGCGGCAAACAATTCGGCCGTGGGGCCGACCTCGATCACCTTGCCGCGCTGCATGACGGCGATCCGGTCGCAGACCTGTGCCGCCACGCGCAAGTCATGCGTGATGAAGATCATGGACAGGTTCATCCTGTCGCGGATCTCATCCAGCAGGTTCAGGATCTGCGCCTGAATCGACACATCCAGCGCCGAAACTGGTTCATCCGCAACCAACACCTCCGGTTCCAGCGCAAGCGCCCGGGCGATGCCGATCCGCTGACGTTGTCCGCCGGAAAATTCG
The DNA here is from genome assembly GCA_964604565.1 of uncultured Rhodobacterales bacterium. Lineage (GTDB taxonomy): Bacteria > Pseudomonadota > Alphaproteobacteria > Rhodobacterales > Rhodobacteraceae > CAZRZN01. The sequence continues at coordinate 1,981 of CAZRZN010000178.1, read as the reverse complement.
TGCGGAAAGCGGTCGTAGGCGCGGTTGTCCAAGCCCACGATTTCCAGCAGCTCCAGAGTGCGCTTGCGCGCCTCCTCCGCGCTGGCCCCATACATCATCGGCCCTTGCGCGATGATCTTGCCGATCCGTGTGCGCGGGTTCAGCGAGGCGTAGGGATCCTGAAACACCATCTGGATCTTTGACCGGTGCGGCCGCATCGCCGCCCGGCCAAGGGGCCGCAAATCGGTATCGCCAAGCAGGATTTCCCCGGCTTCGGCATCATTCAGCCGCACGATGCAGCGCGCCACCGTCGATTTGCCCGATCCGCTTTCACCGACGATGCCCAAGGTCTCGCCCCGGGCGAGATCCAGCGTCACATCGTTGGCCGCGTGCACTTCGCGGCCCTTGCCGCCGAACAGGCCACCGCCGCTGCGATAGGTCTTTTGCAGATTGTTCACCTTGAGGACCGTTTCGGTCGACCGCGGCCGCGCCGCGCGCGGTGCAAGCTCCGGAACCGCGGCGATCAGGCCTTGTGTATAGGGATGCTGCGGGTTGCGCAGAACCTGATCGGTGGTGCCGGTTTCGACCACCAGACCGTTTTGCATGACCGCCACCCTGTGGGCGATGTCGGCAACGACACCGAAATCATGGGTGATGAACAGAACGCCGGTTCCATGCGTGGCCTGCATTTCCTTGATCAGCTTGAGAACCTGCGCCTGCGTGGTCACGTCCAGCGCGGTGGTCGGTTCGTCGGCAATCAGGATCTTGGGATCCAGTGCTAGGGCCATTGCAATCATGGCCCGCTGGCGCTGGCCGCCCGACAATTCGTGCGGATAGGCCTTGAGTGCCTGTTCAGGGTCCGGCAGTTGCACGTCCCTCAACAGCTCCAACGCCCTGCTTCGGCGTTCCTTGCCCGACATCTTGTCATGAAAGCGAAAGACTTCGTCGATCTGCGTGCCGATGGTCATCACCGGGTTCAGCGCGGTCATCGGCTCCTGAAAGATCATAGAGATGTCGGAGCCGCGTATCTGGCGCAGGCGGTCGTCGCTTGCGGTGGCCAGATCCTCGCCCTGAAAGAGGACGCTGCCCTGGTCGATCCGGACGCGCGGCTTGGGCAGAAGGCCCATCACCGCGCGCGCCGTCAGCGACTTGCCGGACCCGCTTTCGCCGACAACGCAGACGATCTCGTTGGGTTCAAGATGCAGGTTCATCTTTTGCACCGCATAGGGCCGCTGGCTTTCCGGCGGAAGGGCGATGTGCAGGTCTGTAATGTCGAGTAAGCGGCTCATGTGCGTTCCCTCAGGCGTGGGTTCAGCGCGTCGTTGATGCCCTCGCCGACCAGATTGATGGCCAGCACGGTCAACAGGATGGCGATTCCCGGAAAGGTGCAGACCCACCAGGCCGAGCGCAGCAGCGTGCGGCCCGCCCCGATCTGAAAGCCCCAGCTCATGATGTTGGGATCGCCGAGGCCGAGAAAGGCAAGACCGCTCTCGATCAGGATGGCCGTTGCCACCATGAGCGAGCCGATGACGATGACGGGCGACAGGCAGTTTGGCAGGATCTCTCCCAGCATGATGCGGATGTCGGCCATGCCGAGGGTGTGGCACGCCTGCACGAACTCGCGGTTGCGCAGCGACAGGAATTCCCCCCTGACAAGGCGGGCGACCGCCGGCCATGACACGACCGCGATGGCGATCACGATGCTCTCGATCGAGGGTTTCATGATCGCGACCAGCAGAATGGCAAAGATGAAGGACGGGATCGTCTGAAACATCTCTGTCGTGCGCATCAGCAGGTTGTCGATGACCCCGCCGTAGTAACCGGCCAGCGCCCCCATGACGATGCCGACGAAGACCGCGACCAGCGTCGCAAGCAGACCGATCAGCAATGAGGTCTTGGCCCCGTGGGCGATCCCCGCGGCCACGTCACGACCAAGGCTGTCACTGCCCAGAAGATAGCCGTTTTCCCCGGGGGGCGACATCGGCTGGCCCGCAAGACTGAA
>CAZRZN010000177.1:0-8911 GCA_964604565.1 uncultured Rhodobacterales bacterium | reverse complement strand
AGGACGACCAGCGCAAGCCGGACGTGGCGGTGCAATTGGCCGACAAGATGGTGCAGTCCGAAAAGGTGGACGTGCTGACCGGCATCATCTGGTCCAACCTCGCCATGGCGGTGGTGCCCAGCGTCACCGCGCAGGGAAAATTCTACCTGTCTCCCAACGCGGGTCCGTCGCAACTGGCCGGGCGCGGCTGTCATCCGAATTACTTCAACGTGGCCTGGCAGAACGATGCCTTCCACGAGGCGGCGGGCAATTATGCGTCGGAGGCCGGATCGGCGAAGGCCTTTGTCATGGCGCCCAACTATCCGGCCGGTCAGGACGCGATCACCGGGTTCAAGCGGGGCTTTGACGGAGAGATCGCCGCAGAGGTCTACACCAAGCTGGGACAGACTGACTACGCCGCCGAAATCGCCCAGATCAAGGCATCGGATGCGGATATCCTGTATTACTTCCTGCCCGGCGGCATGGGCATTTCCTTCATGAAACAATATGCGGGCAGCGGTGCCGAAACCCCGGTGATCGGCCCGGCGTTTTCCTTTGATCAGGGGATCCTTGGTGCAATCGGCGAGGCCGCGCTGGGTGTGAAGAACACCGCGCATTGGTCGAAGGATCTGGACGCACCGGGCAACGCCGAATTCGTCACGGCCTTTTCCGAGAAATACGGCCGCCTGCCCTCTCTCTACGCGGCACAGGGGTTCGACACCGGGCTGCTGCTGGTATCGGCCAGTGCCAAGGCGGATGTGGCGGATGCGGATGCGTTCCGCGCAGCGCTGATGGAGGCGGATTTCCAATCGGTTCGGGGGGATTTTGCCTTTGCCCCGAACCACCACCCGATCCAGACCATCTACATGCGCGAGGTGGTGATGGAAGGCGACGTGGTGACCAACCGGTTGGTTGGCCCGGCTGCCGTCGACTACACCGATCCCTACGGCGTCGACTGCAAGATGTGAGAGACGCGCGCGAGGCCATGACGGCCTTGCGCGACGTTTGAGCCATTTGTCAAAGCGCCCCGCCGGGCGCCATGACGGCGTCGCCGCGAAATCCTCTTTCAGGTCCCTCCGACAGAGGCAAACCCCGGATGTCACTGATCCTCATTGCCGAGCAGATCCTCAACGGTCTGCAATTCGGCATCATGCTGTTCCTCATGGCGGCAGGCCTGACGCTGATCTTCGGCGTGATGGGGCTGATCAATCTTGCGCATGGGTCGCTCTACATGATCGGCGCCTTCTGCGCGGCGGCGGTCGGGGCGGCGACGGGGTCTTTCGCCCTGGGTCTGGCGGCGGCACTGGCGGGGGCGGCGGCGGCGGGCGCCCTGATCGAACTGGTGGTGATCCGGCGGCTGTATGACCGCGACCACCTTGATCAGGTGCTGGCGACCTTTGCCTTGATCCTGATCTTTTCCGAGGGCACGCGATGGATCTTTGGCTCTTTTCCGCTGTTTCTGGATGTGCCGGAAGTCCTTGCCGGTCCCATCACCTTGCCCGGAGGAATCCAGTATCCGCTCTACCGGCTGACGCTGATCCTTGTGGGATTGGGCGTGGCGGCCGGCCTGTTCTGGCTGATCGCACGCACACGGATCGGGGTGCAGATCCGCGCGGGAGAAAACGACCGCGAGATGATTGCCGCCCTCGGCGTCGACATCGACCGGCTTTATACCTTCGTCTTTGCGCTTGGCGCGGCGCTGGCGGGGCTGGCAGGCGCCCTCGTTGGCGCAATCCAGTCGGTGCAGGTGGGCATGGGGGAGCCGGTCCTGATCCTGGCCTTCGTGACCATCGTCATCGGTGGCATCGGATCGATAAAGGGGGCACTGGTGGGCGCGCTGCTGGTGGGCTTGACCGAGACGCTGGGCTCGATATTTCTGCCGGAGCTTTTCAAGCTTTTCTTGGCGCCGGCGGTGGCGACGCAGACCGGGGCCTCCCTGTCGTCCATGGCGATCTATATCCTGATGGCGGGCGTGCTGATCTGGCGTCCCACCGGCCTGTTCGGAGCAAGGGCATGACGCGGCACAGATCCGTCCCGAGAGGGGGCTCTGCCCCCGCCGCCCGTTCCGGGCGCCTCCCCCGGGAGTATTTTGGGAGAGAAGAAGCCCGGCGTCGGCGCGGGCGGGAGCACGGCGCGTGACCCGAGAGACGCTGTTCAACCTCGTGGTGCTGGCGGGCCTGATCGCACTTCCGCTTTATGCGCATCTTGCGGACGAGCCGTTTACCATCACCCTCGCCACGCGGGCGGTGATCCTTGCGTTGGCCGCCGTGGGACTGAACATCGCGTTGGGCATCGGCGGCCTCGTGAGCCTGGGTCACGCGATATTTTTCGGGATCGGCGGCTATGCGATGGGGATCCTCGCCTTTCACGCGCAGAGCTTCGTGCCGCTCATGGCATGGCCTTTTGTCATCGAGGGCACCAAGTCGATGCCGGTGATCTGGCTGGTCGCTGTGGTAGCCTCAGGCCTTGCAGCGCTGGTCGTCGGCCTCTTGTCCCTGCGAACCAGCGGGGTCTACTTCATCATGATCACGCTCGCCTTTGGCCAGATGTTCTATTATTTCACGATTTCCTGGGCCGCCTACGGCGGCGAGGACGGCATGTCGATCTACGTCCGCAACGGCTTTCCCGGGCTGAACACGCTGGTGCCGATCCAGTTTTACGGGATTTGCCTTGTGCTGCTGTGTCTTGTTCTGGCGTTCAATGCGGCACTGGTGCGATCACCCTTCGGCCTGGCGCTGAACGCCGCGCGACAGGTGCCGGAGCGTGTGCGCGCGGTGGGGCTGAACCCGTTCCGGCTGCGGCTGGCGGCCTTCACCATCTCTGGGGCGGTGACCGGGCTGGCCGGCGCGCTTTTTGCGGATCTGAACCGCTTTGTCTCTCCCTCGATGTTCAGCTGGCAGCTGTCGGGCGAGCTGATCGTCCTTGTCATCATCGGCGGCACCGCGCGCCTTTTCGGGCCGGTGGTGGGCGCCGTCGTTTTCGTGGCGCTGGAGCATTATCTGGGCGGAGTATCGGATTATTGGCATGTCTGGTTCGGCCTGTTGCTTTTGCTGATCGTGCTGTTTGGCAAGGGCGGGCTTATCGGTCTGATTGCAGGGCGGACACGGGCGCATGATTGAGGCGGTTCTGGAAACGCGCGGACTGTCCAAGGCCTTTGGTGCCTTGCAGGCCACGGATGACGTTTCGATCACCTTGCTCCCGGGGGAGATTCATGCGGTCATCGGGCCCAACGGCGCGGGAAAATCCACGCTTATCGCGCAGATCAGCGGCGCCCTGTCCCCGGATCGGGGGACCGTCCTGCTGGACGGCGCCGACATCACGGATCAGTCCACGCCAGCCCGGGCGCAAGCGGGACTGGCGCGGACCTTTCAGATCAGCCAGCTGGCGATGGAGGACACGGTGCTGCAAAACGCCCTGCTCGGCGCATTGGGCGCCCGCGGGCGCCCCTGGCGGATGCTGCGGCCTGCGCTGGCGGACAATGACCTGCGGATGAGGGCCGAGGCGGCGCTTGACCGTGTGGGCCTGACTGATGTGTTGCGGATGCGGACGGCGGAACTGTCGCACGGCCAGCGCCGGCAACTGGAAGTGGCGGTGGCGCTGACCCTGCGGCCGCGCGCCTTCGTGATGGACGAACCGATGGCGGGGCTGGGCACGGAAGGCTCCGCGCGCCTGACCGGATTGCTGGACGGGCTGCGTGCGGAGGCGCCGATCCTGCTGGTGGAGCATGACATGGACGCGGTTTTTGCATTGGCCGATCGGATCAGCGTGCTGGTCTACGGCAAGGTCGTCGCCACCGGCACGGTTGACGAGATACGGGCCGACCGGGTCGTGCGCGAGGCCTATCTGGGGGAGGAGGCATGACCGCATTGCTGTCCGTGTCGGGCCTGCGGGCCGCCTACGGGGCCAGCCCCGCTCTGTTCGGGATCGATCTGACGGTGAACACCGGCGAGGTCGTCGCGCTCATGGGCCGCAACGGCATGGGCAAGTCCACCACGGTAAAATGCATTTGCCGCCTGATGCGCGCCGAGGGTGACATCATCTTTGCCGGGCAGGATCTGCGGCGGCTGCCAGCGCACCGGGCGGCACGGCTGGGCATCGGGCTTGTGCCGGAAGGGCGGCGGTGTTTCGCGGATCTCACGGTGCTGGAAAACCTGACCGCCGCCGCGCGGACCGGTCCGTGGGATGCATCAACCGTCGGAAAGCTGTTCCCGCGACTTTCCGAGCGGCAGGGACAAATCGCGCGCAGCCTGTCCGGGGGCGAGCAGCAGATGCTGGCCATCGGGCGGGCCCTGATGACCAATCCGCGGCTTCTGATCCTCGACGAGGCGACGGAGGGGCTTGCCCCCCTGATCCGGCAGGAAATCTGGACATCGATCAAGCGGCTTAAACGGGAAAGCGGTCTGGCCATCCTGATCATCGACAAGAGCCTGCGCGAGCTGCGGGCCGTATCCGACCGGGCGGTGGTCCTGAACCGGGGGCAATCGGTCTGGGAGGGCAAGATCGACGGTTTGAGCCCGGATCTGGCGCAGCGCTACCTTGGGGTTTGACACCGAACGCGCCCAATGGATCTCCGGGAAAGCCGGTTGGTCAATTCGTGACGGGAAAGCCCGGACCGGATTGTTCCGCTCCGGCGGCCCGCCAGGCTCCGGGCCATCGCGCATTGTCACTGTTCCGGGAAGGCGACGCCCGTCAGGCGCGCGCCGGTCACCGATCTGGCACGGCAGGCAATGTGCTGGCTGGCCCCTGTTGCGCATGGTGTGGGTCAAATGCTCCGATGGCGGTCCGAAGCAGCCTTTGCCCGACAAGGGCGCCCGAACGTCCGATGGACAACATCCCTCCGGACGATGCGCGTCGACCATCCCGCAGCGGTTCAGATGGATCACCGGAGAGGCCCGTCACTGGATCGTATAGGCTGCGAAGGCATAGGCCACACTGTCGCCGTTCACCGTGACCTGACCGTCGAACTTGCCCTCTCGCAGCGCGCCCACGACCGCGCGGAGTGCCTCCTTCAGGTCTTCGGGGTCGTCAAGACCAGCCGGTCCGCAGAGCATTCCCAGCTTGTGCTCCCCCTTCTCGTCCTCTTCCTGCACGACAAGGCCGTAGGTGCTGGTGGCGGTCACCTGATACCGGGTCTGCACCGGGCTCAATTCGACTTTCTCGAAGATCTCGAGCGGGATCGGCGTCAGTTTCAGGCTGGTCGAAATATCGACGAAAGCGGGCGCGCAGCTTTCAGGGACATCTGCCACAACGGACAGTTCCTGCCCGACGTCCAGTGCCTTTGGAAAGACCGACATGACCATCGGCAGGGGCCGGGGCGCAACCGGCCTCGCCGCCTTCAGCACGCTGGAGTTCTTGAGGATCAGCGCCATCGGAATGCCAAAGTTGATGCCCACGCGGCTGTTGCCTGAATTGTGCAGGCCGATGACCTGACGCGCGGAACTGTCAATGATCGGCGATCCGGAATTTCCAGCGAGCGTGTCGCAGGTATGGCGCAGGCGATCATCCTCCTGCGGCGGACGACCGGCGCGGCAGCCTTCGCGACTGATATGTTGTGACAGGCCTCTGGGGTGACCGATGATCCAATAGGGCATGCCTTCGATGGCCTGCGTATCCGACAGCGGCAAGGGCGGAAAGCGGTCTGTCGGCACATCCTTGACCGCGAGAATACTGTAATCCAGCGGCTCGGATGTCTCGACCGGCTCTATTGCAACCTCGAACTGTTCGGACTCGTCGATCAGGCCCGGCTCTGAAAAGCCCGCCACGAAGGTGACAGAGGTGATCTCGGTCGCCTCTGTTCGGGGATCCTTCAGAATGCCGGGGACACAATGGTGATTTGTCAGCAGATGCGTCTCATCGACCATGAAGGCGGTGCAGGGAAACGGACCGGCGTCGGTCATCACGTTGAGCAGGCCGACACCCCGTCCCAGCCGCCGGAAATCCGCGGTGTCCGAATAGGTGTTGATCGGTTCGTTGTTGTAGCCTTGCACGGCCACTTCGTTTTCGACCCCGGCCTGATGTTGCGCGGAAACGGCCGTTGCACAGGCAAAAATGGCGCAGGCGAGAGAAAACAGGCGCAGGGAAAAGGGCATCACGAACCTCGGGTCAAACAATCCTTGATCGACCATACCGCAGCTTGCCCGATGTGCCCGAAAAAAATGTGACGGCTGGAAAACGGGCGCGGCATCGTCTATCGTTTGACCAGTGACTTCCGGAGTCTGAAATGACCAAAGCCGTTTTGATTTCCTGCACCCTTCTCTGGCTCCCGGTGGCGGCCATGGCCCAATCGACGGTGACGCTTGATTCCTTTCAGCTGGATGTCGCGCCGGAACCCGAGGCGGCGGCAGAAGAGATGCGGGACTGCCTGCTGGATCCCTCGGCCTGCGCCAATGACGAATTCGGCGGCGGGGCCAGCTTTACCCTTGATGACGTCGTCAATCTGGGCGTGGTCAAGCGCGAGCCGAAACCCGCGAGCTCCAACACTGGAACGCCGACGACCAGCATCGCGGTGATCGACCGCACCAAGCCTGCCGAACCGCTGCCGACGATCGATCTGGAGGTATTGTTTGCCTATAACTCCGATGACCTGACACCGCAGGCCATGGCAAAGCTGTCGACCTTGACGAACGCGCTGCGCGACCCGCGGCTGAAGGACAGCACGCTGGTTTTCATCGGTCACACCGACGGTGTCGGCGGCGCGGCCTATAACAATGCGCTGTCGTTGCGACGCGCGCAGTCGGTTGCGGATTACGTCCGCAGCACCATGGGTCTGCCCTACAGTCAGATCGAGGCGGTGGGCGTCGGATTTTCCCGGCTCAAGAACACGCGCGATCCGGCCTCGGCGCAGAATCGCCGCGTGCAGTTGGTGCTGGTGCCCGGCGCCTGATCTCCTTACCTGACAGACTGTAGAAAAGGCCGTGCTACTGGCCGGAACCGGAAAACACGCCGGATCGCCGATCCCGCAAGAACGGTCTGCCTCCATCTTTCTCGCTGTTCAATGGATGCTGGTCTGGTCATCCCTTCTGCCCCGGTCTGTTGCCGAAGAGCGCTTGTTCGAAGTGCCTATGGGGCCGGCAAGCATCTGAAAGCGGATGAAGACCCCTTTTGCGCGGCACATTCCCCCCTCTCCCGGGACAGAGGTGTCGTCGTTTGACAATCCAGACCGGCAGACGCTCCGTCGTCATGGCAGACGCATGGTCAAAGGCCCATGAAACCCATGGCTGTTCGCCCGGCCCCGCCGGAGCATCGATTACGAGAGAAATGTTTTCATCCTGCTCAAATTTTACCGTTTGATAAAATTCTGCTTTGTGGCACGCTGCTCCCGAACCGCGATCCAGAACAGGGAGGGGCCATGACCAGCCCGCAGACCTCCGGCATCACCGCCGGCCGCCTCAGCCAGGATGAACTGGCGCAGAATTTCGACGATCTTCATGGCCCCTATGACGGGCACGAGGCGGCTGTAGCAGCGGATCGCTGCTATTTCTGTCATGACGCACCCTGCGTGACCGCCTGCCCGACCGAGATCGACATCCCCTTGTTCATCCGCCAGATCTCGACCGGGATGCCGGAAGCGGCGGCGCGCACGATCCTTGAACAGAACATTCTTGGCGGAATGTGCGCCCGCGTCTGCCCGACCGAGACCCTGTGCGAAGAGGCCTGCGTGCGGGAGATGGCAGAGGGCAAGCCGGTGGAGATCGGGCGCCTGCAACGCTACGCGACCGACAGTCTGATGGCGCAGCCGGAGCACCCCTTTGACCGCGCGGCCGAGACCGGCAAGCGTGTGGCTGTCGTCGGGGCCGGTCCCGCCGGTCTGGCCTGTGCGCATCGGCTGGCGATGAAAGGCCACAGCGTCACCATTTACGAGGCGCGGCCAAAGGCGGGGGGGCTGAACGAATACGGGATCGCGGCCTATAAATCGACCGATGATTTCGCCGCGCGCGAGGTGGACTGGCTGCTCGGAATCGGCGGCATCACCATCGAATACGGCCACGCCCTTGGGGCGGATGTGACGCTCGACGGTTTGCGGAAAGACTTTGACGCTGTGTTCCTTGGCATGGGACTGGGCGGCGTGAACGCACTGGGAATTGACGGCGCGGACAAGGACGGCACGGAGGATGCGGTGGCCTTCATCGCCGAGTTGCGGCAGGCCGACGATCTGGCGACCTTGCCGGTGGGGCGTCATGTCGTCGTGATCGGCGGCGGGATGACGGCGATCGACGCCGCCGTGCAGTCCAGGCTGCTGGGCGCGGAGACGGTGACCGTGGCCTATCGCCGGGGACAGGCGCAGATGGCGGCCAGCCGCTTTGAACAGGATCTTGCCACGTCCAAGGGCGTGCGGCTGATGACAAATGTCATGCCCAAGGCGCTGCATGGCAACGGCGCGGTGCGCGAGATCGAACTGGAATACACCACGCAGGGGCAGGACGGCCTGACCGGCACGGGAGAGACGCTGCGCCTGCCGGCCGATCAGGTCTTCCGTGCCATCGGACAGACGCTGACACCGGTGGAGGGGCTGGACCTGGACGGGCGCAAGCTGAAGGTGACGGGCGCTGGACGGACCTCCATGGATGGCGTCTGGGCCGGCGGCGACTGCACACCGGGAGAGGATCTGACCGTGGTCGCCGTGGCCGAGGGACGCGATGCCGCAGAGGACATGCACAAGGCTCTGACCGCATGAGCCGACCGGCCCGCAAGGCCGGCCGTGATGCAACATGCCTGGATCCGGTCCGGGCCGCGATGGACGAGAGGAGCGCCTAAATGGCTGATCTGACGACGGATTTTCTGGGCATCAAGAGCCCCAACCCCTTCTGGCTGGCATCAGCGCCGCCGACTGACAAGGAATACAACGTCCGCCGCGCCTTTGAGGCCGGATGGGGCGGCGTGGTCTGGAAAACTCTCGGAGAAGACCCGCCGGTCGTGAACGTGAACGGCCCCC
>CAZRZN010000176.1:0-8928 GCA_964604565.1 uncultured Rhodobacterales bacterium | reverse complement strand
CGTATTGCACATCCCCGGTCTGCGCCATGAACCCGTCGATGACCCGGTGGAACACCACGTTGTCATAGGCGCCGTCGCGCGCCAGCCGGGCAATCCGCGCGACATGGGCGGGCGCCACCTCCTCGAAAAGGTCGATCACCACGCTGCCCTTGATGGCGGGTTCGTCACCCGCCGCTGCAATGACGATCCGCAACCCCTCGTCACCGGGGGCAAGCCCGGCCCGGTCCTCCGCCGAAACCGGCGCCGGGGGCGCGGGCGGTTCCCGCGCCGGGGCCAGCGCGGCAAGATCTTCCTCCCCGCGGTCCCGCAGCGCCGCCTCCGCCGCCTCCTGCGCCTCGCGTGCTAGGCGCAGGTCGCGTTCCATGGCCGTCTGCCGCGCGATGGCCGCGTTCAATTCACGCTCCAGCGCGGTCAGGTCGCGCGCGTCCGCCACGGGGGCGGCGTCGCGCGCCGCGCTGGCTTTCAACACCCGGCTCTGCTTGAGGATCTCGGCCATGGGGATGGCGAAATTCACCGCGCCCGCGCGCGATCCCGCGTTATGCAACGCCACCACCTGCTGCAAACCTGCGTCGATCACGGGAGAGCCGGAATTGCCCGGCAGCGTATCGCAGGTGTGCCGCAACGTGCGGCCGGAAATCGCCGGGCTGTCGGCCTGACATTTCTCCCGGCTGATGCGCTGCGCCTCGCCCATGGGATGCCCGATTACCCAGAACGGATCGCGGTCGGACGGCATCGCGGCGCTCAGTTCCAGCGCACCGAAGGCGGCATTGGCATCGCCGCCGATGATTTCCAGAACCGAGTAATCCAGATCCTTGTCCGTCTCGACGGGCACCGGGTTGACGTGGAACATCTCTGTCCCCTCCTCGACCCCGTCGCGCACGTAGCCCAGCCGCAACTGCACCGCGAGGATCGCACTGGCCCCCAGCCGTTCGTTCTCGATGACTCCCGGCACGCAGTGATGATTGGTGATCAGTCGGTTTTCGGCAACCAGAAAGGCGGTGCAGGGCGCATGGCCCTTGTCGGTCAGGATATCCAGCCGTCCGACCGCCTTGCCGGTCCGCGCAAAGATCGAGGTCGCCCCGTAGTTGGAGATGAACTCGTTGTTGTAATCGCCGATCTGCGCCTCCAGCCGGACATCGGAGATCGCCGACTGGCTTTGCGACAGGACAACCCGGCCAAAGCTGGACGTGTCGAACATCAACAGATCCTGCGCCGTCGCAACGCTCGCCGATCCAAGAAGCACAAGACTGAGGGCAAAGGGGGTCAAACGGGACATGCGGCATCTCTGCTACGAACGGTTGCGCAGGATGATAGCCGATTTTCGTCCCCGCGCGAGTCGGGAAAACCCTATCGCGCAGGAGGCGATCAGTCGGCGGTCAGGAGAGGGGCAAGACGTCCGCCCCGGACCGCCCCGATCCCCGCCCCACGGTCCCGACTCGAATCGGGCGCCGCTTCGCCAAGAAGCCGCCCTGCCAATGCGGCCCCTCTTGGGGCACGTCGGGACGGGACATTGGCCTCTGGCGACAGCGCCGCGCGCCCCTGTCCCGCTGTCAGCGGATGGCCATGCGCGGGATCAAGGTGGCGGCACCCGCTGTCTGGTCACACCGCAACCTGGTCACACCGCAACGCGGGCGGACAGGTCGCGCCGGACCGCCCGCTGGCCCGCTGTGGCACGCACCGGCACCGGTCATCGGCGTCCTCAGGGCGCGCGGCGTCCCCCACGACAGGGCGTCCGGGCCATATCACGTATGCATCCTCTGTGCATGCTCTGTGCATACCCTGTGCATCGCGGATCAGGCCGGTTTCAGAACCCGCATTTGTCCCGCAGAAAGGCCAGCGCCACGCCCAGACCATCCGGCGCGATGCCATGCGCGGTGCCCTCCATGATATGGGCAAAGACCTCCTTGAAGCCCGCCTGCTCCAGCGCCTCGGCCGCCTGCGGAAGCGAGTCTACCGGCACCACGTCGTCCTGATCGCCATGGATCAGCAGGATCGGCGGCTTGCTCAGTTTCTCGTCGCCCAACAGCTCCGGCGCCAATAGGCGCCCTGAAAACCCAACGATTCCAGCCAGTTCATCCTCACGCCGCGGCCCGACATGCAGCGCCATCATGGTGCCTTGGGAAAACCCGAACAGCGCCACCTGCTCCGGCAGCAGGTCCTCATCCACCATCAACGCGTCAAGAAAGGCATTGAGGTCATTCACCGCCCGGCCCATGCCCGCCATGGCCTCCTCCTCGGAGGAACCATCGATCCATGGGATCGGGAACCACTGGAACCCGAAAGGCGCACCCGCGCAGGCCTCCGGCGCATCCGGCGCCACGAACAGCGTATCCGGCAAATGCTCCCCCAAGGGATCCGCCAACCCCAGAAGGTCCGCGCCATTTGCGCCATAGCCATGCAGAAACACCACGCAGGACCGCATGTCCCCCGAAACCGGCTCCTTGCGGCCTGTATTGAGTACCCGTGTCACGCGATGCCCTCCCGGTCCTTGGCAACGTGGTAGTAAGCCCAGAGCGCGCGGGCCGCAACCGATCTCCACGGGCTCCAGGCCTGCGCCATCTCGCGCAGCGCGCGTTCCTTCGGCCGTTCGGGCAGATCGAACAGCAGGCGCGCCGCCTCCTGCAAGGCCAGATCGCCGGGGGCAAAGACATCCGCCCGGCCAAGGCTGAACATGGCGTAGATCTCGGCGGTCCAGACGCCGATCCCCTTGACGGCCACCAGATCCGTCACGACCGCATCGGTGGGCTTGCGCCGCAGCGCGGCAAAGTCGATCCCCGCGTCCGCCAGCGCCCTTGCATAGGTCGCCTTCTGCCGGCTGAGACCCAATGCGCGCAGGTCCTCTGGATCGGTGGCATGGACCGCCTCGGGCGTGGTCATGCCGGCGTCCTCCAGCCGCGCCCAGATCGCCCGGGCCGAGGCGACGCTGACCTGCTGGCTGACGATCGCCGACAGCAACTGCGCAAAACCATCGGGACGGCGCCGCAGCGGCAGCGGACCGGTCTGCGCCAAGGCATGTGCAAAGCGCGGCTCCTGCGCGGAAAGCCACTCCGCACCTTCGGCGACGCAATCCTCGGTGCGGATGATCCGGCCTATCCCGTTCTTGTCTTCAGCCATTCCAGCGCCTCCTTCACGGTGTTGACGCGCGGCCCGCCGGGGCGGCGCGGACGGTCGATCATCGCGACCGGCAGGTGCAGGCTGCGCGCGGCTGCCAGCTTGGGCCAGCCACCCGCGCCCCCTGCGTTGCGAACAAGCAGCCAGTCGATCCGTTCCCGGCGCAGGATCCGCAGTTCATCGGTCACGGTGAACGGACCTTCGTCCGCGACATAGCGCCCGCGCGGCAAGGGAAACGGCCGCGATGTGCCCTTGATCCGGCGCATCAGGATCATGGCCCGCAGGTTGCGCAACTCGGGGAGCGCGTCCCGCCCCGTAGTGACCAGCACCCGCGCGGCGGCCGGAATGACGCCTGCCGCCTGACGCGCCCCGCGCAGCGGCACCCAGTGATCGCGCCGCCCCGCCCGCCACGCCGGGCGCACAAGTTGCAGGCGGGGCAGCCCGGCCGCGCGCGCCGCCTCGGCAACGGCAAAGGCGCTGGACCAGTCGCAGGGATGGGCGGCCTCAACGACCAGACGCGCGCCCATGGACCGCAACCGATCCGCCGGAACGGCAGACCGCACGACAGGCCCGGGCCAGACACGGGCCACACGTTCCGGCGCGGGCAACAGGACCATCGCCCCGGGCAGGGCTGCGGCCAGGGCATGGGCCTCTGCCGATCCGCCGATGATCACCACTCCCTTCATGCGCGTCCTCCAGAGATCCCCACACGGGTGAACAGAATGCGCATGTTTGACGGTGCCGGCGCGGCAATGCAAGGAACCCGGCAGCCTCCCGGCGACCGCGACACCGCGTGCCGGACAATCGGTGCCAAAGCCTCTTGCCCCCGTCCGCATCGCCGCTTACCCATCGCATCATGGTTCTTGAACATGACACCCGCGCCAAGCGCAACGTGATCGTCCTTGTGCTAGCGCAGGCGATTCTTGGCGCACAGATGCCGATGATCTTCACCATCGGCGGACTGGCGGGCCAGTCGCTTGCCTCCAACATCTGTTTCGCCACGTTGCCGATTTCGCTGATCGTGCTGGGGTCTATGCTGTCCGCCACGCCGGTCTCTGCCCTGATGCAACGCTACGGCCGCAGGGCCGGGTTCTTCATCGGGGCGGGTGGTGGCGCGCTTGGCGGTGCGGTCGGGGCCTATGGTCTTTACCTTGCCTCCTTCCCGGTGTTCCTGCTGGGGTCGTTCCTGACGGGCATCTACATGTCCGCGCAGGGATTCTACCGGTTCGCCGCCGCCGACACCGCCTCGGACGCATTCCGGCCAAAGGCGATTTCCTACGTCATGGCGGGGGGGCTGGCCTCTGCCATCGTCGGCCCGCAACTGGTCAAGCTGACAGCGGATGCCTATGTCGTGCCCTTCCTTGGCACCTATGCCGCCGTGATCGGGTTGAACCTCGTCGGCGCGCTGCTGTTTCTGTTCCTCGACATCCCGCGCCCGCCCCGGCCCGCGCTTGACGCCCCCAAGGGCCGATCGCGGATGGAGCTTCTGGCCACGCCGCGGATCGCCGTCGCGGTGATCTGCGCCACCGTCTCCTATGCGCTGATGAACCTTGTGATGACGTCAACGCCGCTGGCAGTGGTCGGCTGCGGGTTCGACACGGGCGATGCGGCCGACGTGGTGACGGCGCATGTGCTGGCCATGTTCGCGCCCAGCTTTTTCACCGGTCATCTGATCGCCCGGTTCGGAGCAGAGCGGATCATGTCCATCGGCCTTGTGATCCTTGCAGCGGCGGGGGCCGTCGCACTGTCGGGTGTGGCGCTGGAACAGTTCTTTGTCGCGCTGATCCTTTTGGGGCTGGGCTGGAATTTCGGTTTCATCGGGGCGACCACGATGCTGGCAGGCGCGCATGAACCGCATGAGCGCGGCCGGATGCAGGGTCTCAACGACCTGATCGTCTTTGGCGGCGTGACCTTCGCCTCGCTGGCCTCCGGCGGCTTGATGAATTGTTCGGGCGGCTCGGCGGAACAGGGCTGGGTGGCGGTGAACCTTGCCATGGCACCCTTCCTCGTGCTGGCGGGCGGCGCGCTGATCTGGCTGATGCTGCGCCCCAAGGACAGCGCGACCGTCTGAACCTGCCAGCCTGACCCTACCAGCGCCCGGTCGCCGCAACCCACAGACGGCGCATCCGCACCCGCGCCTCCGATGGCATCAGATCGCCCGCAGACACCCGCTGCGGCGCCTGTTCGGCCCGGGCCAGCACCGGCCCCGCCAAGGCGCCCGGCCACAGCGCCGGGCGGGCGGCGGGCACCACATCGCTGCGGGCGGCACGCGCCTCCGCCAACCGGGCGCGCCCCTGCCGCGCCAGATCGCGCACCGCTTCGGGACGACCATCGGGCAGCGGCAGCTTGCCGCGCGCGACCAGTTCCGGAACCGCGCAAAGATAGGCCGCCACACCAGCCGCCGTCCCCAGCGCCCGCGCCGCCCGCCCGTCACGGTCCCCCAGCGCCCGGGCCGCTGTGGCCATCAGCAGACCGCCAGTGGCGTCCAGATAGCTGATCAGCGCCGCCCCATCGTCGAACGGCGCCTTGTCGATATCAGCCTGCCGCGCCTCCACCAGCGTCTGCAACTGACGCGCGGACGTGGCGTCCAGCACCCGGGCCAGCGGCGTCACCACCTCATGGCGCCGGATGGTCCCGCCGACCGCGATCTCCTCCAAGGCATCCGCCCACCATTGCAGGCGCATGCCCGCAATCATCGGCTCCGCCGTCACCCAAGGCGCCCGCGACACCTCGATGTTGAAGGCATAAAGCGGGAACAGCGCCTCCCGCGCAGCGACCGGCGCCGCCATCGCGCTGGCAAAGCGGTCTGGATCGCCGCGCTCGACGATTCGCGCGCAGGCCGTCAGATCGCCCCCCGCTTCCCAGCTCATGATATCCTGCGCGCGACAGTCAGCAGATAACCTGTCTCATCCTTGACCTGCCGCCACTGGGCGGCCTCCTTGGCGCAGAGATCCAGCATGGTGGTCAGTCGGGCGTCCGCGTCCGGCCGCAGCGCGGCGATGCGCGCCTCCATCGGCTGAAAATACGCCTCCCACCCGGCATCGGACACCGCCCGCGCGCCGAGGGTCTGGAAGCCCGCCGCTGATACCGCCGCCGCGATATGGGCCGCATCGTCTGTCGGATATCCGTCCCAGAAGGCCACAGCCGCCGCACCCGGCGCCGGGACCTTGTAGAACGGTTCGGAAAATGCCAGCACGCCCCCCGGCTTCAGCGCCCCGTGCATCTGCGCCAGTCCCGCCTCGAGGCCAAGGAAATAAAGCGCCCCGGCACACCAGATCATGTCAAAGGGGGCCTCGGGCAAGGCGCCGATATCGTTCAGATCGGCCGTCGTCACGGTGACGGCAGAGCATCCGGCAAAGCGGTCGCGCATCTGCGCCACAAAGGCTTCCGTCTTGTCGAACGCAACAACACGGCCCCCCGGCACGGCGGTCAAAAGCGCCTCGACATCGCCACCGGGGCCGGCCGCGGCATCGCAAATCACTGCGCCGGGCGCCAGATCGGCCAGCGCGCAGGCCCAGGCCACATCCTCCGGCGCGCCCGGACCCTCCCGGGGCAACGCGCTGTGAACTGTAAAGAACGCTTCCCAATCCATCAGCCCGTCTGCCCGTCCCGCACGAGTTTCCAACGCACCGCGTCAAGCAGCGCCTCGAAGGAGGCATCGACGATATTCGCGCTTACGCCCACCGTGGCCCAGCGCCGCCCCTGCCCGTCCTCGCTGTCGATGACAACCCGGGTCACCGCCTCGGTGCCGCCCTGCGTGATGCGCACGCGGAAATCCACCAGCCGCATATCGTCGATCGCCGCCTGATAAGGCCCCAGATCCTTGGCCAGCGCCTTTGACAACGCATTGACGGGTCCGCGGTCCATGCCCTCCTCATCCAGCGACTCGCTCACCGACAGCTTCTTTTCATCGCCCACCTTGACGACCACCACGGCCTCCGACAGGGACACCATGCGGTTGTACTTGTTCTTGCGCCGCTCCACCGTGACCCGGTAGCGCTTGACCTCGAAAAACTCCGGCAAAAGACCCAGTTCATCCCGCGCCAGCAGCTCGAAGGAGGCCTGCGCCGTGTCGTAGGTATAGCCCTCCGCCTCCCGCGCCTTGACCTGATCAAGGATCCGCGCAAGCGCCGGATCCCCCGGCGCCACCTCCAGCCCAGCCTCCGCCAGACGGCGGCGCAGATTCGATTGGCCCGCCTGGTTCGACATCGGCACCACGCGGCGGTTGCCCACCAGCGCCGGATCGATATGTTCATAGGTCGTCGGATCCTTGAGAATCGCACTGGCATGCAGCCCCGCCTTATGCGCAAAGGCCGAGGCGCCGACATAGGCCACCTGCTTCTGCGGCACCCGGTTCAGCACATCGTCCAGCATCTGCGCAGTGCGTGTCAGGGACTCCAACGCCGCGACACTGACGCCGATCTCGAACTGGCTGGCATAGGGCTCCTTCAGCAGCAATGTCGGGATGAGCGAGGTGAGGTTGGCATTGCCGCACCGCTCGCCCAATCCGTTCAATGTGCCCTGGATCTGGCGTGCGCCCGCCATGACCGCCGCAAGCGACCCGGCAACCGCCGTCTCGGTGTCATTATGCGTGTGGATCCCCAATCGGTCCCCAGGCACCCCGTTTTCAATAAGATCCTGCACGATCTGCCCGATTTCATGCGGCAGCGTCCCGCCGTTGGTATCGCAAAGCACGACCCATGCGGCGCCCGCCTCCAGCGCGGTCCGCAGGCATTGCAGCGCATAGTCGGGATTGGCCTTGTAGCCGTCAAAGAAATGCTCCGCATCGAACAGCGCCTCGCGCCCCGAGGCGACCAGATGCGCGACCGAGGCCCCGATATTCTCGAGGTTCTCCTCCAGCGTGATGCCCAGTGCCCGCGTGACGTGGAAATCATGCGTCTTGCCAACGATGCAGACAGCCCCCGTCCCGGCATTCATCACGGCGGCCAGCACATCGTCATTGGCTGCCGATCGACCGGCCCGCTTGGTCATGCCAAAGGCGGTCAGCCGCGCACGGGTCTGCGGCGCCGCATCGAAAAAGGCCGAATCCGTCGGATTCGCCCCGGGCCAGCCGCCCTCGATGTAATCCACGCCCAGGGCATCCAACGCCTCAGCAATGCGCAGTTTCTCCGCAGTGGAAAACTGCACGCCCTGCGTCTGCTGCCCGTCGCGCAAGGTGGTGTCGTAGAGATAAAGCCGTTCCTTGCCCATCAAGCCCCCCATGACCCTGTCGGACCAGATGCCTTCTCTTGCCTCGATGACTTCTTCGGGCCCAAAATATCCCGGGGGGCGCCGCAGGCGCGGGGGCAGCGCCCCCTCCAAGGTGGCCGCTTGTCCAAGACCTTCATTCCAGCGCCTCCAGCTTGGCCGCGTCAAAGCCGGTGCCAGGCACCAATTCCACGCCCTCCTTGGACATGCGCACCTCGACGCCCGCATCAATCAAAGCTGCCTTCATCCGGTCCACTTCCAAGAAGTCCTTATTCTGCATCGCCTCGTCGCGCAGCCTCTCCAACCTTTTGGCCAGCGGCAAGAGATCGAGATCGGGATCCCGAACCCAATCAGGAATGCCATTGTCCATGAACCCCAAGAGGCGCATACTGGCGCGCAGAGATGGCTGATCTTTGGCATGTGAAAGCTGGTGCAGTTCCGCAATCGCCCCAGCCGTGTTCAAATCATCGGCCAAGGCATTCAGAACTCCGATATGGGGTTCCACGTTATCGAGCGCCTCGGCGGCCTGCCGATACCACTTGCGAAGCGTCGCTTCCGCCTCCCGCGCCTTCTCCGCCGTCCAGTCCATCGGCTTGCGGTAATGCGTCG
>CAZRZN010000175.1:0-8939 GCA_964604565.1 uncultured Rhodobacterales bacterium | reverse complement strand
TCGACCGCATCCTGATCCAGGTGCCCGGCATCGGATCGGCCGCGGAACTCAAGGAAATCATCGGCACCACCGCGCAACTGACCTTTCAGCCCGTGGTCGGCCGCACCTCCGACGCCAGCGAACGGCCCGGCGTCGGCAGCGAACTCCTCCCCTCGCTGGACGAGGAAGGCGTGTTCTATATTCTTGAACAAGCTCCGGTGGTTACGGGGGAAGAACTGACCAACGCGCAGCCCGCCTTCGACCAGAACGGACGCCCCGCGGTGAACTTCAGCTTCAACCCGTCAGGCGCGCGCAAGTTCGGCGATTACACTGCCAACAACATCGGATCGCCCTTTGCCATCGTGTTGGACGACGAAGTGATCTCCGCCCCCGTGATCCAGAGCCATATTCCCGGCGGATCGGGCATCATCACCGGCAATTTCTCAATCGAGGAGTCGACCCAACTGGCGGTTCTGCTGCGCGCCGGGGCCCTGCCTGCGGAGATGGTGTTTCTGGAGGAACGGACGATCGGCCCGGAATTGGGGCAGGACAGCATCGACGCGGGCAAGATCGCGACCATCGTCGCCTTTGCCGCGGTGCTGGTCTTCATGGGGCTGAGCTACGGCCTGTTCGGCCTTTTCGCCAATATCGCGCTGATCCTGAACATCGCGCTGATCTTTGGCCTGCTCAGCATGATCGGCGCGACGCTCACCCTGCCGGGGATCGCCGGGATCGTGCTGACCGTCGGCATGGCGGTGGACGCCAACGTTCTGGTGTTCGAGCGGATCCGAGAGGAACTGCGCACCGCGAAAGGCCCGGCGCGGGCCATCGAATTGGGCTACGAAAAGGCGCTGTCGGCGATCGTCGACGCCAATATCACGACCTTCATCACGGCGGTCATCCTCTATGTCATGGGATCGGGCCCGGTGCGGGGCTTTGCGGTGACGCTGGGCTTTGGCATCATGACCTCGGTCTTCACGGCGATCTTTGTCACGCGGCTGTTGATCGTCATCTGGTTCGAACGCCGCCGTCCGAAAACGATAGAGGTCTGACA
Organism: uncultured Rhodobacterales bacterium; assembly: GCA_964604565.1. GTDB lineage: Bacteria > Pseudomonadota > Alphaproteobacteria > Rhodobacterales > Rhodobacteraceae > CAZRZN01. The sequence goes on along the minus strand of CAZRZN010000175.1, from coordinate 7,906 downwards.
TGCGCCTGAGACTGGTTCCCCAACAGACCAACTTCGACTTTTTCGGCCGGCCCGTGTTGTGGTTGGGCATTTCCGGCCTGCTCATGGTGATCGCGCTGGCCAGCTTCCTGTTGCAGGGGCTGAATTACGGGATCGACTTTCGGGGCGGCACGACGATCCGCACCCAAAGCGCCGAGGAAGTGGATGTCGGCGCCTATCGCGATGCACTGGCCGCGCTGGAACTGGGCGATGTGGTGATTTCCGAAGTATTCGACCCGAGTTTCGGGCCGGATCAGAACGTCGCCATGGTCCGCATCGGCGCGCAGGACGGCGAGGAAGCCGTCAGCGTCGAAGTGATCGAGACAGCGCGCGGCGCCTTGCAGACGGTGTCGCCGGATATCACCTTCGTATCCGTGGAATCCGTTGGCCCGAAAGTCTCCGGCGAATTGATCCGGACCGCGGTGATCGCCGTGATCCTCGCGATCGGCGCGGTTCTGATCTACATCTGGTTGCGGTTTGAATGGCAGTTCGCGCTGGGGGCCGTGGTCGCGCTTGTCCACGATGTGCTGCTGACCATCGGGATATTTTCGGAGCTTCAGATCCGCTTCGATCTGGCGATCATCGCCGCCTTGCTGACCATCGTGGGCTATTCTCTGAACGACACGGTGGTCGTGTTCGACCGTGTGCGGGAGAACCTGATCAAATACAAGTCCAAGGATCTCAAGGAAGTGCTCAACATCTCCATCAACGAGACGTTGAGCCGGACCTTCATGACCTCCTTTACCACGCTGCTGGCACTGGTCGCCCTGTTCGTGCTGGGTGGCGATGTGATCCGGGGCTTTGTCTTTGCGATGATCTGGGGCGTGATTGTCGGCACCTATTCGTCGATCTTCGTGGCTTCGATCATCCTGCTGCGGCTGGGGGTCAAGCGCGACTGGTCAAAGCCCACGGATACCACCGGAAACCAGTTCGGCGACATTGATGCCTGACCTCTTCGGCCTGGCCCCGGAGGGGCTGGGCTGGATCGTGGCGGCCGCTTTCCTGAGCGGCCTTGTCCGGGGATTTTCGGGCTTCGGGACGGCAATGGTGTTCCTGCCGGTCGCGGCGCCTTTCCTTGGTCCTTTCGGGGCGATCCTTGCACTGGCCTTCATGGATCTGCTTGGACCTGTTCCAAATTTGCGCCCGGCCTGGATATCTGTCGAGAAAAGCGATCTCGCGCGGCTGACTCTGGGCAGCGCGGTGGCCTTGCCGGTGGGGCTGTGGTTGCTGACCCAGGTGCCGGCGGAAGTGTTCCGCTATGCCGTAAGCCTTGTATCGCTGGTCATGCTGGCTGTTTTGCTCTTGGGACTGCGCTACCGGAGCGTGGTTCGCCGGACGATGGTGACGGCCATCGGGGCGGCAGCCGGCCTTCTGGGGGGCATTGCAGGTCTGCCCGGCCCGGTCGTGATCCTGTTCTACATGTCCCGGCCGCTGCCGGTGGCGGTGATCCGGGCCACCATCCTGCTGTTCCTGTTCGCCTTCGACATCCTCATCATCGCCGCCATGACGGGGTTCGGGCGGGTCACGCTGGCCGGGGCGAGCCTTGGCCTGATGCTGGCAGTGCCGAATCTGGCCGGGAATTGGCTGGGCGGTCGATTGTTCCGGCCGGAGCGCGAAGGTCTGTATCGTGGCGCGGCCTACGGGTTGATCGCACTGGCGGCCTTGTCGGGCCTGCCTCTTTGGGGCTAAAACGCGGTCATGCGACTGAATGAGATCACCTATACCGACGCAATGCCGGTCGAAGGCTATGGCCCCGGCTTCTTTCGTGTGGGCGGCGAGGTCCATCATGGCCCGCTGCTGCTCTGGGACAGGGGCCGCTCTGACTGGAACGGGCTGGAGGATACCGAAACCCTGCTGAGCCTTGCCGGCGAGGTCGACGTGATCTTCGTCGGCATGGGGGCGGAGATTTCCCATCTGCCGGGCGCACTGCGCAGCGCGCTGGAGGACAAGGGGCTGGGTGTGGAAGTGATGAATTCGCCCTCGGCCTGCCGGACCTACAATGTCCTTCTGAGCGAGGGACGAAGGGTGGCGCTGGCGGTTCTGCCGGTCTGAGCGGTGTATTCCCCGGCGTGGATTTGCATTCCCGGCCAAGAGAGGTTGCCACTTGGGTGGGCGCGTCTGGACGATCTCTTGGAGAGGCGTGCCGGTTCAGAAAAAAGGGGGCTCCGCCCCCGTCGCCCGTTCCGGGCGACTCCCCCGGAGTATTTTTCGAGAGAAGAAGTGGCGGCGGCGGACCCGTTCGGGGGCGCTGCTCTGCCAGGGGGCAGGATCTGTACGTGGCGATTCGAGGCCTGCTATCGGCTTGGGGCTTTTGCGCGGCGCCGTGCTGGGGTAAGGCGCTGAGAATGGAATTGACGGTCACGGATCTGACGGTGGCGCGCGGCGGTGTGCCCGTGCTGGAAGGGGTCTCCTTCGCGCTTGCGCCGGGGCGGGCGCTGGTGTTGCGAGGACCGAATGGCGCGGGCAAGACGACGCTGCTGCGCACCGTTGCCGGTCTGCAACCGCCGATGGCAGGGCAGTTGAGCGGTGCGGCGGAGCGGATCACCTATGCGGGTCATGCGGACGGGTTGAAGGCCATGCTGAGCGTGGGCGAAAATCTGCGGTTCTGGGCGCGGGTCTTTGGCACGGACAGGACCTCCGCCGCGCTGCGGGCCTTCAATCTGGAGCCCCTCGAAGACCGGCTGGCAGGGACCCTTTCGGCCGGACAGAAGCGGCGGCTGGGTCTGGCGCGGCTTTTGGTGACGGGGCGGCCGGTCTGGATGCTGGACGAACCGACCGTGTCGCTGGATGCGGAGTCCGTAGCGATGTTTGCCGGGGTGGTGCGGGCGCATCTGGGGCAGGGGGGATCTGCGCTGATGGCGACGCATATCGACCTGGGCATCCCCGAGGCGGAGGTCTTTGACGTGACGCCATTTCGTGCGCGGCCGCGTGCGGCCCTCGAAGACGAGGCCTTTCTGTGATCGGTCTGCTATCGCGTGACCTGCGGCTTGCGGTGCGGGCCGGGGGCGGTTTTGGCCTTGGTCTGGTGTTTTTCCTGATCGTCACCGTTCTTGTGCCCTTTGGCGTCGGGCCGCAGACGGAGCTTTTGTCGCGGATTGCGCCGGGGGTCCTGTGGATCGGGGCGCTGTTGGCCTGTCTGCTGTCGTTGGACCGGATCCTTGCGCTGGATTGGGAGGACGGCTCCTTGGATCTGCTGGCCACGGCCCCCTTGCCGATGGAGGGCATCGTCGCGGTCAAGGCGCTGGCGCATTGGATCACCACCGGCCTTCCGCTTGTGCTGGTGGCGCCGTTGCTTGGGGTGCTGCTGAGCTTGCCGGTGGAGGGGTATCTGTGGGTGCTGGTCAGCCTCGCCCTCGGCACGCCTGCGCTTTCGGTGATCGGCACCTTCGGGGCGGCGCTGACGGTGGGGCTGAAGCGTGGCGGGCTGCTGATGTCGCTGCTGGTGTTGCCGCTCTACGTGCCGACGCTGATCTTTGGCGCCGAGGCGGCGCGGCGGGGCGCCGAGGGGCTGGCGGTTCAGACGCCCTTGCTGATGCTGGCGGGGATCAGTTTCGGGGTGGCGGCCCTGCTGCCCTTCGCCAGCGCCGCCGTGCTGCGGATCAACCTGCGGTGATCGGTCCGCTGTAACCTATTGCGCTGCGCCGCTATCTGCGCTGTAACCGCATCCGAGGGGGCAAGCGACGATGTCGATCTGGGAATATGCCAATCCGGTGAAATTCATCCGCACGGCCGATCGCCTGCTGCCATGGGTGGCGGGGGCGGCGGTGCTGTGCCTGGCCGTGGGCCTGATCTGGGGGTTCTTCTTCACGCCGGACGATTTCCGGCAGGGATCGACCGTCAAGATCATCTACCTGCATGTTCCGGCGGCGCTGATGGCGATCAATGCCTGGCTGATGATGCTGGTCGCCTCGCTGATCTGGATCGTGCGCCGGCACCATGTCAGCGCGCTGGCGGCGCGGGCCGCGGCCCCTGTCGGGGCGACCTTTACCGTCATTGCGCTGGCCACCGGCGCGATCTGGGGCCAGCCCATGTGGGGCACCTGGTGGGCCTGGGATCCGCGATTGACCTCCTTTCTGATCCTGTTCCTGTTCTACCTTGGCTACATCGCGCTTTGGGAGGCGATCGAGAACGACGATACCGCCGCCGATCTGACAGCGATCCTGTGCCTTGTGGGGTCGGTCTTTGCGCTGCTGAGCCGCTATGCGGTGCTCTTCTGGAACCAGGGATTGCATCAGGAGGCGACCTTTTCGGCCGACAAGGAGCAGAATATCGCCAACGTGTTCTGGTATCCTGCGGTGATCAGCATGGCAGGTTTTGTCCTGTTGTTTCTCGCGCTGGTGCTTTTGCGCACGCAGACGGAAATCCGTGCGCGCCGGATGCGCGCCCTGCTGGCGCGGGAGCGCATGTCATGATGCCGGATCTCGGGAAATACGCGGGCGCTGTTCTGTCCTCCTACGCGGTTTCGCTGGTGCTGATCGTGGCGCTGGTGGCGCTCAGCATCTGGCGTGCGCGCCGGGTCCGGGCGGATCTGGACCGTATCGAGGAGCGTGTGAACAATGGCTAGGCTGTCCCCTCTCATGATCGCGCCGCCGCTGATCTTTGCGGCCTTCGGGCTGCTGGCCTACATGGGGCTGGGGCGCAGCGGGCAGGATGACCTGGAATCGATGTTCGAGGGCAAGCCCGCGCCCGCGATCACCGATGAGGCCCTGCCGGGGTATGAGGCCATCACACCTGACATGCTGACCTCGGGCGAGGTCACGCTGGTGAATTTCTGGGCCAGCTGGTGCCCGCCGTGCCGCGTCGAACATCCCGTGCTGATGCAGATGCAGGCCGATGGGCTGCGTGTGGTCGGGGTGAATTTCAAGGATCAGGCGAAGAACGCGACGCGCTATCTGCGCAACGAGGGCAATCCCTTCATGGCGGTGGCCTTTGATCCGCCGGGCCGCACCGCAATCGATTGGGGCGTGACGGCACCGCCGGAAACCTTCATCGTCGATGGTGACGGAAAGGTGCTGTTCAAGTTCGTCGGGCCACTGGTGGGATCGGATTACCAGCAGCGGTTCGTCCCGGCGCTGGAACAAGCCTTGGCGGAGTGATCACTTTTCTCTGAGCGGCCCGCGCAAAGCGCAGTAAGCTGGCTTTCGGGGCGAGTCGCAGTGGCGCCTATTCGCCAGAACGCCCCTTACCCAGGGGGAGAGTGATATGAAATCCGTTCTGACCGGGCTGTGTCTGTCGTTGGCGGCGGTTGCCGCGCAGGCCGAGCCGAGCCTTGAGCGCGGGCGTTATCTTGTGGAGGGGCCCGCGGGCTGTGGCAACTGCCATACGCCGCTGGGTCCGACCGGCTTTGTGATGGAGCAAGATCTTGGCGGGCGGCTTGTCGAGAAAAACGCGGCCTTCACCGCGATCGCCCCGAATATCACGCCTGCGGGCGATATCGGTGGCTGGTCTGACGCGGAGGCCGTCCGCGCGATCCGCGAGGGGATCCGTCCGGACGGGTCCGTGATCGGGCCGCCGATGCCGATCGTGCTGTATCGCGGGTTGTCGGATGATGACGTCATGAGCATCGTGATGCATCTGCGCTCCGTTCCGTCGGTCGAAAACGATCCGGGCGACAGCGTTTACAACATTCCGCTGCCGCCAGCCTATGGACCGCCGGTCGAGACCGTCGCGCACCCGGTCGAGGGTGTGACGGAGGAGTATGGCGCCTATCTGGCCGGGCCGGTCGCGCATTGCTTGGAATGTCATACGACCTTTGGCGAAATGGGGCCGATGTTCGACACGCATCTTGGCGCGGGCGGCTTTGAATTTCACGGGCCATGGGGCACCTCGGTGGCGTCGAACATCACGTCGCACAAAGATGGCCTTGCAGCCTATTCCGATGCCGAATTGACGGCAATGATCACGCAGGGCTTGCGGCCCGACGGGTCGAGAATGATGCCGCCCATGCCCTATGGCTACTTTGCGCAGATGACGGATGACGACGTCGCTGCGCTGATCCTCTACCTGCGGGGCATCCCGCCGCTGCCGAACCCGGGCTGATCGGGGTCAGATCTCGCAGAGCGTCTGGGACGTCTCCGTCTGGACGGGCACCGTTTGGGCAGCGCAACTCTTGGTGGCTGTGGACTGACCGGCATAGGCGCCGATCACTGCAAGCAGCAACAGAACCGCGGCTTGCAACAGGGTTATGGGTTTCATGTGTCTGCCTCACGTTTTTTGTCATATTCATAGATTGGCACTGGTTCCTTATAAAGTCTGAAAGCCGTTTCGGTCAGGTCAGGAAAACCTGCAATGCGCATGATTTGCGCGGAAACCTGCGCCCTTGCACAGGTTTTCGGCGGCCTGCCGCCAGTCGTCCCGGAGAGGGCTGCCGGAGCGGTCAAGACTTCGTGGGGCAGGGCAAGGACGGATGCACAGAGCATGCACAAAGGATGCACAGGGCATGCGTCAGTCGCGGCCATCCAGGGCGGGCCGAAGGAAACGGCCCTTGCCCGGGATCCGGTCGGATTCGCTGTCCCGGTCCTTGCCTTTGCGGTTTGAACGCCGTTCCGAGCGCTTGCCGGACCGCGCTGCGCAGGGCCGACGGCGTGGAAGATCCGCAGCCTGTCGTCAATGGGAGACGAGGACGACAAGCGGGGGTCGGCGCGCCGTCCCGTTACACGCTGTCGCCAGCCCGGCGCAGCAGATCCGGATCGTTGCGCCGGGCATGACGGGGCGCTGCCGCAGGGGACCGGCACGAAAAAAGGGGCGCCGGTGGCGCCCCTTGATGTCCCAGGTGGGGATGGCCTTATTCGGCGGCAACCGGCGATTGGGCGAGGTTGCGCAGGACGTAATGCAGCACGCCACCGTGTTCGATGTATTCGACCTCGATCGCGGTATCGATCCGGCACTTCAACGTGATCTCCTTTGTCGTGCCATCGGCATAGGTGATGGCGCAGGGGACGTCCTGCAACGGCTTCACGTTGTCCAGACCATGGATCGACACGGTTTCATCCCCGGTCAGGCCCAGCGATTTGCGGGTGTCGCCGCCGGTGAACTCAAGGGGAATGACGCCCATGCCGACAAGGTTCGACCGGTGGATCCGCTCAAAGCTTTCGGCGATGACCGCCTTGACGCCCAGCAGGGCGGTGCCCTTGGCGGCCCAGTCGCGCGATGACCCGGCGCCGTATTGTTCGCCGCCGAATATCACCAGCGGCGTGCCAGCGTCCTTGTAGGCCATGGCCGCATCGTAGATCGAGGTCTGCTCGCCGTCGGGGCCCTTGGTATAGCCGCCCTCGACGCCGTCCAGCATCTCGTTCTTGATGCGGATATTGGCGAAGGTGCCGCGCATCATGATCTGATGGTTGCCCCGGCGCGACCCGTAGGAGTTGAACTCGCGCGGCGACACCTGCCGTTCGGTCAGATACCGGCCAGCGGGGGTTTCGGCCTTGAACGATCCGGCGGGAGAGATGTGGTCCGTGGTGATCATGTCCCCCAGCAGCGCCAGAACCCGCGCGCCCTCGATGTTGGAGATCGTCCCCGGCTCTGGTGACATGCCCTGAAAATAGGGCGGGTTCTGGACGTAGGTCGACTGGGCGGGCCAATCGTAGGTTTCCTGATCGGGCACGTCGACGCCCTGCCATTTCTCGTCGCCCTTGAACACATCGGCGTATTTGGAGCGGAAGGCCTCCCGGGTGACGGTGCGTTCGACCAGTTCGGCGATCTCCTTGGTGGTGGGCCAGATGTCCTTGAGATAGACATCCTTGCCATCCGGCGTCTGGGCGATCGGATCCTCGGCGATGTTGATGTTCATGTCGCCTGCCAGCGCATAGGCCACGACGAGCGGCGGGCTGGCGAGGTAGTTGGCGCGGACGTCCGGGCTGATCCGGCCTTCGAAGTTGCGGTTGCCCGA
>CAZRZN010000174.1:0-8959 GCA_964604565.1 uncultured Rhodobacterales bacterium | reverse complement strand
CCCTTTCCGCGACGGCATTTCCATCGTCAGGGACAGCAACGACCACCTGTTGGAGAATGTCGACGTCTCGCGCGCAAGCACCGGGCTGAACATCGACGGCAACAACATCGTCATCCGTGGCGGGCTGATCCTAGGGAATTCCACCGGGGCGAATATCAGGGGATCGGGCAACACGATCGAAGGCACGCGTTTCACCGACAACTCCTATGCCGCCAGCTTGTATGAAATGATGGCCTCTGACCTGATCGTGCATGACAGCACCATCCGGGGCGTCTACGCGTACAACACCTCCGTGATGGACTCGCTGTTCTACAACAATCGGGGCAGTCAGGAAGCCTTGGGCCTGTCCGGCACGTCCCAGGTTGTCGGCGGCACCTTCCGCGACAATTCCACCGGCATCTCGCAAAGGGATTATGCCGATGTGACCGGCGCCGCGGTCTACGACAACACGGTCGGGATCTACGTCAGCACGCGCTATTTCGGCGCGACGATCAGCGACAGTCGGATTCATGACAACGACGCCGTCAATCTGCGCATCCAAAACGCCTCGAGCGGCGATCTGGTTGTCGAGAACACGCTGTTCTACGGCAATGCCCCCATCGGCATCGATATCAACTCCGGCGACTACCTGCTGCTGGCGAACAACACCTTCGCGATGGAGGGGGGTGTGGCAATCGACGCCAACGGCGGCAGCCGCCTGAACATCGATTCCAACATCTTTGCGCTTGGCGGCGACGCCCGTGCCATGGAAATCGCGAACGGCGTTCAGGGCGGGTTCGTTTCGGATCACAACCTGTTCGACCTGCGGGACACCGCGACGCTGGGCCTGTGGGGCGGGCTGGAGACGCCGACGCTGACCGACTGGTTCTATGCCGGCGGTCATGACCGGTCCAGCCGGTTGGGCGATCCCGGCTTTGCCGATCCCGATGGCGCGGACAATGTGCAGGGCTGGAACGAGACCGTGACGCAGGTCACGGTGATCGACAATGCCGACGCCGGCTACACGGAAACCGGCACCGGTGTCGACGAGGCCTTTGGCGTGAACGGCACGCAGCGGCGTCTGGACGACGGATCCGCCGCGCGCTGGACGGCGACCGGCCTGCAGGAAGGCGCGGTCTACCGGATCTGGGCCAACTGGTCGGACCCCGATTTCAGCCTGTCGCGCAATGCGCTGTATGAGGTGTCAGACGGGACATCTTTGTTGTCGACGCGATCGGTCAATCAGACCGGAAGCCCGGGCACCGAAATCGACGGGCAGATGTGGCGTGAGATCGGATTGGTCCAGGCGGGCAGCGACACGCTGGAAATCCTGCTGCGCGAAACCGACAACCGCCCCTTCCTAGCCGATGCCATCCGGATCGAGCGGCTGGTGGGCGATGGCGGCGCGGATGACGATTTCACACCCTCGGCGACCGGTCCCGCGGTCGATGGCGCCGGACCGGACAGGCCGTTCTGGGCCGAAGGCGTGCCCAACGGCGGCCGCGCCGATATCGGCGCGTCGGGCAACACAGAGCGTGCCGCGCCGTCCCCGGCGGAGGTCTTGCAAGTCACAGCGCCCACCGGCTTCGACAAGGTCGAGGTCGGGGAAACCACGACCGTCGACATCCGCACCAACGGCCTGCTGGACAGCGCGCCGGTGGCGCTCATCAATCTGGGTGGCGGCGCCGTGTCGGAACCCGGGCTGGGCAACTGGATGCCCGACTGGATGGTGGAGCGCAGCGCCGATTTCTCCCGAACCATCTCCCTGTCCAGCCTGCAATTGGGAGGCGAGGGGCTTGGGCCTGATGCGCTGTATGAGAACTATCTCTACGGCAATGAGGACTCGCCCGTCCGGGTCAGCATTCCGGACCTGCCGGACGGCACCTACACGCTGCGCCTGCATGCGTCCTCCACCGTGTCGGCGGCTGGCACCGACCTGCATGACATCATCGCCGACGGTGTCACCGTCGCATCGGGCCTCAGCATCGCCGAGGAGGCGGGCACCCGTTATCGTCCCGTCGTGGTCGATCTGACCGTTACGGCGTCCGGGGGCGACGGGCTGGATCTCGAATTCCTGCGGCTTGCGGGCAACCAGCCGGTGCATTTCGCGGCGCTGGAACTGGTGCGCAGCGTGCCAACGGGCATACCGGATGCCACTGTCCGCCTCGAAGCCAGCAATGACAACGGCGCGACATGGACATCGGTCGGCAATGGCATCACGCTCGACCGGTATGGCGAGGCGCGTTTCGACTGGACCCCCGACGCCGCGTTCGCCGACAGTGCGGTGCTGTTGCGCGCCATCGCCGAAGACACCGGCACCCAGGGCGCGGCCACCGCGCCGGTTCTGGTGGGCAACAACGGCAATTCCTTCTTCGTCAATGACGACAGCCTGATCGGCGATCCGGACGGCTGGGCGGTGGGCGATGACGCCAACACCGGCAAATCCGCAGACAGCCCCATGGCCTCCCTTCAGAACCTGCTGGACGCCTATGATCTGGAACCGGGCGACGTGGTCCATATCGGTGCGGGGATCTACGATCTGACGCGGGACATCGTCATCGCGGCCGAGGATGGCGGGGCCGATGGGACTCCCGTCCGTATCGTGGGCGCGGGCGTCGGCGACGCGCAAAGCATCCTTGACCGTGGGACGCGCGCCAGCGGCACGGAAATCGTGACCATCGACGGCGCCGACCACATCACGCTGGAAAATCTGACCCTGCGCGACGGGCGCAGCGGGATTCAGGTGCTGGGCGGTGCGCAGCATGTCACGCTGCGCGATCTGCTGATCGAGGACATCAGCTATACCGCAATCCATTCGGATCGCGACAGTCACGACCTGATCATCGCGGACACCATCGTGCGGGATGCCGCACAGACCAGCGGGTGGGCGGTAGATCTGGACGGGGACCGGGCCTTGGTGTCCGGGGGCGAAATCCGGGACAGCCGGCAGGGTATCAACATCAGTTCGCTCGTTGCGGACGGGGTTGTTCTGAACACGCTGTTCACCGCGAACAATGGCACGTCGCTGAGCCTCTACGGCGGCCGCGCAGAGGGGGTCATCGTCCAGAACCAGACCGGCAGCACCGGAACGAGAGCGGTCACTGCCAGCTTCTCGACGCTGACAGGCATCACCGTGCGCGATAACGTCAGCACCGGTGTGCGCCTGACCGGTGGCGTTTTGTCCGACTCCCTGATCCACAACAACAACGTCGGCGTCCGGGCGGTATCCGGCGCGCAGGTGCTGAACAACCAGATCCACGACAATGCCGGATCTGGCGTGAACGGAACCTCCGGTTTTTACGGGCTGATCGAGGGCAATGAGATCACCGGCTCGCCGCTTGGGATCGATCTGGACATGCGGTCCTCGCAGAACGTGGATGTCCGGAACAACGTCATCCACGGGGACGCGATCCGGACGGGGATAGATGTCAGTAATGGCGATGGCGTCCGGATCGAGAACAACACGCTGGTCTTGGGCGCGTTGGGCGAAATCGGCGTGAACATCGCCAACAGCAGCCTGAACGCGCTGATCCGCAACAATATCATGCAGATGCCAGCGGGCGTGGGCCTTCAGGTTTCGGCAAGTTCGCAGTTCGGCCTAGAGGCGGATTACAACCAGTATGATCTGACCGGCGGTGGCGTCGCCACCCGTCTGAGCGGCGTCGCCTATTCCCGCGAGGACGCCTTTTATGCCGCGGCAATCGAAGAACACGGCATCACGGCGCCCGCAGGGTTCCGCGATCCGGCTGCTGGCGACTTCCGGCTGACAATCGGTGCCGCGGGGATCGACGCGGGCGATATCCTGTCGGCCACCGGCGCAGAACCCGACGCCAACGGCGGACGCATCAATATCGGGGCCTTTGGCGGCACGCCCGATGCGCAGGTCTCCGGCGGGCCAACGGTGCAGGTCCTGAGCCCCAATCGCGGCGAAAAGCTTGAGGCCGGAGAAACCTACGAGCTGTCGTTCCGCACCAGCGGTTTGCAGCAGCAGGAGGTGGCGCTGGCGATGTCCGCGCAGACCTACACGACAACGGCAGAAGATGGGGTGACCTGGTCGAGCGCCGCGTGGAAGCGGAGCGGCTATGCCATCGACCGCAACTACGGTTACAACGGGCTGTCCGACACGACCGCGCCGGAAGTGCCCGACAGCGTTTTCCTCAACGGGGTGCAGTTCGCGGGCGTGAATGACGCGCGCACGCGCTACACGCTGGACGTGCCGGACGGCACCTACACGCTGCGCCTGCACGGAATGGCGGCCAGCAGCGCGGCGGGTGCGTTCACCGTTTCGGTGGACGGGACGGACCGGTTGACCAATCAGTCCTTCCACGCAGCGGCGGGCGGCGCCCGCTTTGTGGGCGGAACGATCACGCTGCCCGGCGTCACGGTTGTCGATGGATCGGTCACGATCGGGCTGCAACGCGAAAGCACCGCGGGCCTCCCGATTCTGGGCGGGCTCGAACTGGTGCGCGACAACGCCAGCGCGGGTGCGAACCCGCTTTTCGACCTCGAGGTGTCAACCGACAACGGAACGACATGGACGCCCGTGGCCGGGGCCGTCGGGCTGAACCGTGGCGGCATCGGCAAGGCGCAATGGACCGCCGGGCCGGAAACTGCCGGGGAGACCGCACTTTTGCGCGTGAGCAGCAGCGACGGCAGCCTGAGCGATACGTCGGATGCCGGATTCGCGATCGCCAATGGCGGGCGCGACTTCTACGTGAATGATGGCAGTCTGACCGGCGATGTCTATGCCACCGCCATTGGCGACAATCGCAACGACGGCAAGACGGCGGCCACGCCGATGGCCGATCTTGGCGCGCTGATCCGCGCCTACGATCTGGAACCCGGGGACCGGATCTGGGTCGATGCCGGATCCTATTCCGTGCCGGTCGATCTGACCATGCTGGCCTCCGACAGCGGCGCAGACGGTGCGCCGGTCGAGATCCGTGGCGCGGGCGCCGATCTGACGGTGCTGACGCGCAACACCGCCACCAGCGGTGCGGATGTGATCGAACTGGCCGGGGCGGATCACCTCGTGATCAGTGACATGACGCTGGCCGGCGGCTGGCGCGGGATCAATGCCGAGAGGGACGTGCGCAGCAACGACATCACGCTTGAGCGTGTCGCGATCCGCGACATCCTCGCCGAGGGCGTCCGGGTTCTGGATGGCAACGCGGATCTGACCCTGAACGATCTTGTGGTGCATGACACGGGTCTGTCCTCCGGCAGCTATTACGCGCTCTATCTCGACGGTGAGGGCACGCGGATCACCGGCGGCACCTTCTTTGACAACGACTACGCGCTGAACTTTCTGGACGGGACAGGGATCGCCTCGGGGATCGAGGTTTTTGGCAGCACACGCACAACCGATGCGGTTCTTCTGCGCAACGGTGCCGAATTGCGGGACTCGATCGTGCGCGACAACGCCGGGGACGGCGTCTATGTGCAGGGCTCCACGCTGCGCGACAGCCTTGTGTTCGGCAACGCCGGCACCAACATCGACTTGTATTCCGGCCTTGTGGAAGGCAACACCGTCCATGGCGGCGATATCGGAATTGAATCCTACTTCGGCCTGATTGTCGGCAACCGGATCTTCGACAACCGGGTCGGTATCCAGCAGAACAACAATTCCTCCGCTTTCACCACCGCGGAGCGCAACCAGATCTATTCCAACGCCACGGGGGTTCAGTCCGGCAGCGGGCGCAATGCGAACCTCGTGCTGCGGCAGAACCTGATCTACGACAACACCAACCTCGCGGTCGGGCTGGCCGCCGGTGAGATTTCGACCTTTTCGGGCAACACGATCTACCAGTCCGTGGGATCTGCGCTGGCGGTGACGCGGTCCGACGCGGTCGCGGAGCTGCGCAACAACATCCTGCAATCGGATCAGGGCGATATCGTGTCGGTGCCCGGCGCCTCGGTGTCCTGGACGTCGGATCACAACCTGTTCCATCTGGGCACCGGCGCCGCACGATTGGGGCTCTGGGAAGGGACGGCAGCCACCGATATCGCCGCATGGCGCAGCCTGTCCGGCGAGGGGCCGGGATCCATTCAGGGCGATCCGATGTTCCTTGACATCGATGGCGCGGACAACGTGCTGGGCGGACCCGACACGGAGCTTGGCGGCGGAGCCGACGACAACTTCAACCTCGATGCCGGATCCATCGCCATCGATGCGGGGACTGCCTACGGCGCGCTGCTGCGCGATTACTTCGACCGGCCCCGGTCGGATGACCCCACCACGCCCAATACCGGGACGGGCTACGACCTTTTTGTCGAAACGGCGGGCACCGCCCCCTTTGCGAGCGATGGCACTGCCATCGGTCCGCGCTCCACCAACTGGTACAACGACGAAACGCTGCCCTTCTCCTTCGATTTCTACGGCACCACCTATGACGAGGTGCGGATCACGACCGATGGCTATCTTCAGTTCGGGACGGTCAACCCGTCCTATCCGCTGACAGAGGCGCATTTCCTCGCCCATCCGATCATCGCCCCCTTCGCGACCAATATGCGGACTTCCTGGAATGCTGATGACCACGTCTATCGCACCGATGGCCAGACCGCGGGCGGCGTGGACTGGGTCCGTTTCCGCTGGCAGGGCGTGACCGAAAACCTGCCCGCGCGGAACGACCTGAACTTTGCCGTGACACTTTTTGCCAATGGCGAGATAGAATTCCACTACGGCGCCGGAAATGCCGACAGCCGGGCCATTGTGGGGGTGTCCGCCGGCAATGGCGAAACCTTCGTTTACTCCGACCTGAACGGCGCGATCCCCGATGCTGGGGACACGCGGCGCTTCGCGCCCACGCCCGGCCTGGTTTACTACGATATCGGGGCATTTGAGTTTCAGGGGGATTCCGGCGATGTGACGCCGCCCACGGTCACGGGAATTCCGGTGCTGCCCGCGCCCGGCGGCACCACGGCCGATGCCTTCACCGCGATCCGCGTCCAGACCTCCGAAGCGCTCGAACTGGTCTCGGCCCGCAGCCCGGCCAACTATGAATTGCGCGGGGCCGGGGCCGATGGTGTGCTGGACACCGGCGACGACATTCTTGTGTCTCTGGCCCCCTCCTACAGTTTCCCGGAAACCGACCTTGTCCTCAATTTTGCCGAGCCGCTGGAGGATGGTCTGTGGCGCCTGACCCTGTCGGGAACGCTCGCGATCTATGACACCGCTGGCAACCGTCTAGATGGGGATGGTGATGGCGTCGAAGGGGGCGACTACCTGCATACCTTCACGGTCGACCGCAGCACCAATACATTGCCGGTGGCCAATCCGGCGTCGGTTCAGGTCTCGGAGGACGGCAGCGTCCTGATCGCGCTGTCGGCGTCCGACGATGACGGCGACACGCTGAGCTACCGGATCACCGAAGGGCCACGCTTTGGCATTCTGGAAAACTTCGACCCGGCGACGGGGACCGTGACCTACCGTCCAGATGAAAATGAGACGCGGCCCGACAGTTTCCGCTTTGCCGTGGATGACGGCAAGCTGGGTGAGGCGGAGGCCGAGGTGTCCATCGCGATCGTTCCGGTGAATGATGCACCGGTGGCGATCGCGGATGCCCTGGATGTGGTTTCGGGCACGTCCACGCGGATCGTGCTGTCCGGGACGGATGTGGAAACGCCGTCGAACCTGCTGCGCGCCGAGATCGTCAGCCAGCCTGACATCGGGATTCTGACCCGAGTCTCCGACCTCGTCTTCGACTATTTCGCCCCGGCCGGGACAGAAGGGGCCACGCAATTCGCCTTTACCGTCACCGACAGCGGTGATCCCGCGGGAACCGCGTCCAATGCGCTGACCTCACCGCAGGCCATAGTTGCGCTGAACGTGCTCCGCCAGAACACGGCGCCGGTGATCGGGCCGTTGCCGTCGCGCGAGGTGGTCGAGGGGGACACGCTGTCCTTTGCGCTGCCCGCGACGGATGCGGAGGGCGACGGGGTGACCTGGACGCTGGTGTCGGGTCCGGCGGGGGTTCAGGTGACGCCGGGCGGTCAGTTCAGCTTTACCGCGCCGGGGGTTTCCGGCAGCGGCGAGGTGCGGGTGCGGGCGACGGATGACGGACCGGGGGCGCTGTTCTCGGAGGCGGTGTTCGACCTGTCGTGGGTGAATGCGGCGCCGGCGGCGGATCTTTCGGCGCCGACGGTGGTAACGGCGGGCGATCTGGTGACGGTGACGCCGACGGCGACGGATCCGGGGGGCGATGCGATTGCCTTCTGGGAGATCGACTGGGGCGACGGCACGGTGGAGACGCTGCCGGGCACGCTGGATGCGCTGACGCATGTCTATAGCGCGGCGGGGGATGTGACGCTGTCGCTGGTGGCGGTGGATGCCGAGGGCGCGCGGAGCGATGCGGTGACGCAGGTCCTGACCGTCGCGGCGGCGAACACGGCGCCGGTGATCGGGCCGTTGCCGTCGCGTGAGGTGGTCGAGGGGGACACGCTGTCCTTTGCGCTGCCCGCGACGGATGCGGAGGGCGACGGGGTGACCTGGACGCTGGTGTCGGGTCCGGCGGGGGTTCAGGTGACGCCGGGCGGTCAGTTCAGCTTTACCGCGCCGGGGGTTTCCGGCAGCGGCGAGGTGCGGGTGCGGGCGACGGATGACGGACCGGGGGCGCTGTTCTCGGAGGCGGTGTTCGACCTGTCGTGGGTGAATGCGGCGCCGGCGGCGGATCTTTCGGCGCCGACGGTGGTAACGGCGGGCGATCTGGTGACGGTGACGCCGACGGCGACGGATCCGGGGGGCGATGCGATTGCCTTCTGGGAGATCGACTGGGGCGACGGCACGGTGGAGACGCTGCCGGGCACGCTGGATGCGCTGACGCATGTCTACGCCACGGCGGGGGATGTGACGCTGTCGCTGGTGGCGGTGGATGCCGAGGGCGCGCGCAGCGATGCGGTGACGCAGGTCCTGACCGTCGAGGCGGCGAACACGGCGCCGGTGATCGGGCCGTTGCCGTCGCGCGAGGTGGTCGAGGGGGAC
>CAZRZN010000173.1:0-9028 GCA_964604565.1 uncultured Rhodobacterales bacterium | reverse complement strand
TGCCTACCAAGACAAAGCTTCCGTCGCTCAGCACGGCGCTATCCGTTTGGCCGATCGACGTGTTCGACGGGAGGTAGGGTTGCATCCGGGGGCCGACCGCAAAGCTGGAATCCACATAGACCGCTTCGGTCTCGTATTTTTCAAAGGGGTTGGACGCGTCGAACCGTTCATACCCGACCCAAAAGCCGCCAGAGGAATCCGCAGCCACGGTGGGATACCTCACAAAATCGCCTGCCTCAGGGCTGGTGGCAATGGTCGTGGAGGTTCCGGTGCCGATGGTGCCGTCGGCGTTGGTCGTCCATTCGGTCGCGCGGATCGCGTAATCTTCGAAAGCGCCGCTAGGGTCATCGGTGTAGACCACGACAAAGCCGCCGTTGGGCAGCGCAGCGGCATCGAACTCGAATTCGCTGTCGGCGTCGAAAGTGTTGACCTTGAATTCCGAGCCGATGCGATTGCCCGAGGGATCCAAAATCTGCCCGACGATATCGAGCGCGTTGGCGGCCGCAGGGAACGCGTCGGAATTGTCCCTCCACAATACGACAGTGTTGCCGTTGGTCAGATGGATGATCGTTGAGACTTCCTGATCGTTGTTGGTGGGGCCGACATCCTGCGTGTTGGCCTGGAACTGGTCCAGCCAGAGACACCGCGTTCAAGCGCGAATCTCTCAACGAAATAAGCCCTTTGGGTTGGCCCCCCGTCTCATGCTGTGCCAGCAACGGATGTCGCAGAAAGGCTGGCAGCGGCCATTGAGGCAATTCATCGGGGGCGCTGATCACCCGAAATCCAGTGCCGCGTCGACGCAAGCCGGCTTGGAGCCTGCTTTAACGATTTGCCGCCTCATTGCAAACGGCCAGAACTGGGAAACCCATGCAACGGCCTTCGAGACGGTCACCTGAAAGCTGTGCTCTGCGCGGTGTGCGTCCTTGCATTCCCCCGGATCACACCCAAAGCAGCGACAGCGCCGCACCGTCCATTGCCCTTGATTGCACATCCTTCGCCCCCCGCGAACATCTGCAATATATTCGCAATACATTGAGCTGAGGACGTCCTGCATCCGGTCGCGTTCAGCGGCGAAATTACAATAGGTTTGGGCGTGGCGCGGAATATGGCCACGGTTTTCGCCCGGCAAGTCTGCCGAGACCGGGTAATGCGCATCGCAACCGGCACCAGGCCTGAGCGAGATCGTCAGTATCTTGGCGCGTTTTGTCATTTCTGTCGCAAGGGCGGCGGGGATCACTTCCATGCCAACGACGAAGGCCCCCAAAAGGCGCTGAGAGCCTGAAACTTCTGGAACAGGCGTTCGCGCACTCCGAAATGAATCTGCCCGCCCCGGTGCGCGAGATGGGCGTGCTTTGTCTTGACCGGATCGGCCGCCTCACCGAACTCATCGAGCGACTGGCCGATGAGTTCGAGCACGCCTCGAAGACGGACGATGACCTGCGACGCCTCTGCACAATGCCTCGCATTGGCCCGGTCACTGCCGGCCCCATCGCCGCCTTCGCCCCGGATCTTTCAACCTTCGAGAGGGGGCGCAACTTTGCCGCATGGCTGGGCTTCGAGGCCGATACGTCGATGATTGTTCCGGTGCTGGCCACCAGCGGCACGAAGGAAGGGCCTTCACCGATCGCGCGAAGCGATCCTTAGGCGTTTGCGACGCAGTGTGTGAGTTTGTCGGTTCCGCGCGACCGGAAGCCGTTTCGATGCCGGCCCAATTCTCCCGCAATCCAGAAGCCTTTCAAATGTCCAAGGATTGCCGGGCCGTTGCAGGGTCTCTTGACACTCGCGCGTCGTTGCGAGCGTTGTCACGTCCGTTGAAATCGCCACCGTGCGCGCTGATGCTGGAGCAGAACGACGAGTGGGCCGTCTCGCGCCGCTACATGCCGGTGGAAAAGCTGACGGCCATATGCACGATCCCGACGCGGCGACGATGATCGCTGCCCAGTGAAGAGCAACACCGGCTATGAAGGAGCAGGTGGACGTCAGTTCCTACACCACTTCCCGGGACACGACCCTGTTCGTGGCAGACAGCTGAAAAACCGGGCGAGGGCACTGACCGGCGGGTTTTCGAAAAGCGTTGAATTGAGAAGCGGCCATGGTACGTTAAAGTTGTATCAAGGAAAGGGCATGCCCATGCGCCGCAGGGATCTGTTGGGAGGCACTGCGGCTCTGGTCGGGCTTGGCCTGACGCGGCAGGCATGGGCACAGGACTTTCCGAAGGATGCCTGCGACACGCTGCCTGTTCCGGCCGAAGGACCGCCGTTTCGTCAGCTGCCGGTCGTGGAAAGCGTCGGCGGTGCGCTTCGGACCACGCTGAGCATGACGACCCTGCCGGTGACTGTCGGCGGGATCGACATGCTGATGGCGGCCTATAACGGCACCTTCCCGGGCACTCTCTACCGGCTCAAGCCCGGCGACCGTTTGCAGTGGAACCTTGTCAACCGGCTCGACCTGATCGGCCTGCCGCCGGACAGCGACCAGCCGAGCGACAAAACAAAGATGCTGGTCGATACCAATATCCACACCCACGGGTTGCAGGTCGATCCGGGGCCGGGCGGCGACGACGTCTTGACGAAAGTCAGCCCGGGCGAGACCAAGTGCTACACCTACGACATCCCCGGTCCCGGGACGGATCGGGCACAACCAGCCGGACTCTACTGGTATCATCCGCACAAGCACGGCTCGACCAGTCATCAGGGCTGGCAGGGGCTGGCAGGGCCGATCGTGATCGAGGGAGACATCGACAAGGTCCCAGAGGTGGCGGCAGCCCGCGAGCGGGTTCTGGTGCTCAACGAGCTGTTGTTCAACCACAAGGGGGAGACGCCGAGCGCGCCGATCGTGCCAGTGGCCGGTTTCGTGCCCTTCACCTCCGAGCCGTCAATGCCCCTTGATATCCGGTTTCCGGTGAACGGGGTGCTGACGCCCGATATCGGCATCCGTCCCGGCGAGACCCAGCGCTGGCGGGTGCTGGCCGCCGGCCCGCACCGGTTCTTCCGCCTCAAGATCGACGGCCACGATATGTGGCAAATCGCGCAGGACGGGATACCGTTCGACCGGGCGCGTCGGGTCAACGAAATCGTGCTGGCACCGGGCAACCGGGCCGAGTTCATTATCAGGGGCGGGTCACGCGGCCGTTACGGCGTGCGGGCGCTGTGCGCCGATCAGGGGCATCCGGGCGGGCCGCGGCCCGAAGTCATGCTCGCGACTCTGGTCTCGGATGGCGATCCGATGGACGGGGCATTGCCGGAGGAGTTGGTGCCGGCGCCAGTCATCCCGCCCGACGCACCGCGCGGACTGGACCGGACGGTTGTGTTCTCGGGCAATGTGGCGACACGGCCGGTGGAGTTTTTCCTCGACGGCAAGAAGTTCGACCCCAACATCGTCGACCAGCAGGTTGTCGCAGGCACGGTGGAGGAATGGACGCTGATCAACAAGGACGTGTTCCGCCACCCATTCCACATCCACGTCAACCCGTTCCAGGTGATCGAGGTCAACGGCGATCCCGTGACCGACCCGATCTGGTGGGACACCTTCGCGCTGCCGTCCATGGGCTCTGCCAAGGTGCGGATGTATTTCCGTCCCGACGTCACCGGCCGGACGGTCTATCACTGCCACATCCTGCCGCACGAGGATAACGGGATGATGGCACTCATGCAGATCAATCCGGGGCCGTCCAGCCCGCCGCGGCGGGATCTGCCGCTCACCTGTGAGGTGCCAGAATGACCCGGTTCCTCTTTGCGCTTGCGGTCATGGCGCTCGCCGCGGGGCCATCAGCGGCCCAGGACATTGCCACGCGGCCTTATGTCTTTGCGCAGCAGCACAATGGCCATTCCCAATCATTCGACCCCTCCCATGAGGTGCAAGTGCAATTGCCGTCGAATGAAGGCACATGGACAGTCGTCGCACTGGCGGGAGTGACGTTGACGGACACCGTGCTGGTGCCGTCGCCCAACCGGATTCCCGGTTTCACCTCGCTGGCCGTCTTTACCTTTGCACCGGATGGCGCGCCCGTGGCGATCAAGATTTCCGCCTCCGATCTGCCGCCGGGCGACGTCGCGGACCTCGTGCCGGACGGCGTGTATTCGCTTGTGCTGACACCCTCCGCGTATTGAGGTTTGTCTGCGCCAGGTTCGGGGGGGCAGCACCTGGGCCGGCCTCACCTTAGGGCCCTGCCAACCAAGACCGCGTCAACACCGTCAGGCTTTGCCCGCGTCAGGCGCATAGGGCAGACCATTCGTCGCCGCGCTGCGAGCGCAAGCCGCGAGATGTCGTCACTTCTGCGGGGTGCGCAGAGCCGCCATTCGGCACCGCGCCATACCATTGCGGAACAACGCCATTGCACCGTCTCTTCCCGGCCCAAATATACCGGCTGCTGTTCGCAAATGATTTCTGGCATGTTTTCGCAAGTCGCTCATGCGTATCCAGCCTGTTGATCGGCACGCGGGGTCGCCGCCTTGTGGTAAGTGGGTCCGCAGCGTGGTCTTATGAACAGCAAGGTCGCCAATGACCTGTTGGTCCGCCTGACCCTCGGGGCGTGTTTTTCCGTTGCGTGCTTTCCGTCTGTTGCAAACTTCTCGGGGTCGATCTGGTTTGAACACCGATCGCGACCGCGTTTCGTGGTGCGCCAAACGCGGTTCTGTATCTCATACTCTCCAAGTCATCCGCGCCAGATCGTTGGAAACCGCGACGACAAGGTTGTTTCTGGTGATCCGTTCCGCGGCTCTTGTGAGTTAATCGCCGAAGCTGAGGTCTGGCCACCTATTGGACCTTATTGGAACGATTTTTGCGGCCCGAAAGAGTAGCGCTCGAAGATACCGACTGCCGCGTTTGGACATGTGAGCCAAAGTCCTTCCACTCACGTTTGCAGGCCGCGTCATGAACGGGACTTCTGTCGCCTTAGGTGTCGCATCGGACAAGAGGCGTCGCGCCCAATCTCGGATATGCAGCATGTCAGGTTCTTGGGGCCCCTATCTCCGAAACACCTTCAGCGTCCGGGGGGCCCCGGCCATCGGGACGGCGGGATAAGCGGTTTTGCCTCGGCCTTGGGCGTTTTCACAGCGCTTGCGCCATTCAGGAAAATCAAACCATCAAAACGCTCTGGATATTTCAAAGCTGCGGGCAGTGTCTTGGCACATGCCCAACGATCCAATGCGCGCCGCCCCCGGATCCACCCCATCGTATCGGGGTATCATGACCGCCGCACCCGGTGTCTACAACGACGCATTCTTCAGCAGCGCAACTCATTGAACGGGCTTTTCCTCCTTGAAATCATCGCATTAGAAAAAATGTCGCGAATGGGGCTTGTATAGTCGCAATTTGTTCGTGAACCTTGAGAGGCATGTAGGGCAGTTGTCTGACGCCTTGTGTCGGAGCCGAGCCAACGACCCGCTTGGTGCCGACCCGCGCAGACCCTCGACCTGACCACATTGCCTCCCGCGGCGGGATCACGCTGGCCGGGACGAACATCGAAGTGGGCAAAGAAATCAGTCCAGCCTTTCGAGGCTTGCGCAGAGAATTTGCGCCACCGGCAGGGGTTTGCATCGCCGGTGACGCGACAGTTTGGAACGGAGACGGAAATGAGCGACACGATGGCCGAAAACGCTGAACTGACCATGACCGATCAGGTCTACAGCGACGATCCGCTGGCCGATCGCGCGACTGATCATTACCGCAAGGAATATGTCAGGACCTTCGTCGACAAATGGGACGAGCTGATCGACTGGGCCGGCCGCGCCGAGAGCGAGGGCCAGTTCTTCATCGACATCCTGCGCGCCCGGGGCAAGGAGAGCGTGCTCGACGTCGCCTGCGGCACCGGCTTTCACTCGGTCCGGCTGACCGAGGCAGGCTTTGACGTGACCGCATCGGACGGGGCGGCGTCGATGGTCGCCAAGGCCTTTGAGAACGGCCGGAGCCGCGGGCTGATCCTGAAGACCGCGCAGGCCGACTGGCGCTGGCTCAACCGCGACGTCAACGGCAAATATGACGCGATTGTCTGCCTCGGGAACTCATTCACCCACCTGCACAAGGAATCCGAACGTCGCCGCGCCCTGGCCGAGTTCTACGCCGCGCTCAAGCATGACGGGTTGCTGATCCTCGACCAGCGCAACTACGACGCCATGCTCGACCGGGGCTATTCGACCAAGCACAAATACTATTACTGCGGCGAAAAGGTCACCGCCGAGCCCGACCACGTCGACGAGGGTCTGTGCCGGATGCGCTACTCCTTCCCTGACGGGTCGTCCTACACGCTCAACATGTGCCCGATCCGCAAGAATTACATGCGCCGCCTTCTGTCGGAGGCCGGGTTCGAACGGGTCCGCACCTACGGCGATTTCCAGGAAACCTATGCCGAGGACGATCCGGATTTCTTCATCCACGTGGCCGAGAAGTCGGCGATGCACCTTGTGCGCTGGGGCACCTCCGAGGACGGCAAGCAAGACATCCGCGATATCACCGAGGATTATTACGACAGCGATGACGCGGACACGTTCTATTCCACCATCTGGGGCGGCGAGGATCTGCACATCGGCCGCTATGCCAAGACGCCCGACATCCGCACCGCCTCGGACCGCACCATCGAGTCGATGATCGACCGTCTGCCGCAGCTGGATGCCTCTGCACGGGTGCTGGACATGGGGGCGGGCTATGGCGGCGCGATGCGCACGCTGGTGCGCAAGACCGGTTGCCAGGCGGTTTGCCTGAACCTGTCCGAGACGCAGAACGAGTATAACCTGGGCAAGATCCGCGCCGCCAAGCTGACCGGCAAGATCACGGTCCGCCACGGCGTATTCGAGGATGTGCCAGAGGCCGACGCCAGCTGCGACGTGGCCTGGAGCCAGGACGCCTTCCTGCATTCCGACCAGCGTGCCAAGGTTCTGGCCGAGGCGTGGCGCGTGCTCAAGCCCGGCGGGCATCTGATCTTCACCGATCCGATGCAGGCCGACGATGCCGACCCCGCAGTGCTGCAACCGGTCTATGACCGGCTGCAACTCAACGACCTGGGTTCGCCCCGGTTTTACCGCGAAGCGGCAGAGGCGATCGGCTTCGAGACGGTGGAACAGGAGGAGGCCGTCAGCGACCTGCGCACGCATTATTTCCGCGTTCGCGAGGAGCTGTTGGCGAACTACGAGAAGCTGCGCGAGGCCGGGGCCTCGGCGGAGTATCTCGACAAGATGGCCGTGGGGCTGGAGAACTGGGTGAAGGCAGCCGATGACGGTCACCTCGCCTGGGGTGTCCAGCACTTCCGCAAGCCGGCGTGACGTGACGTGCCGGGGTGCCACCGCGCGCCCCGGCCCCCGCCTCACCCTTACGCCCCCAATTGGAGAGTAAAGCATGACCGGGCCCTTTCCCGATCCCCCCGCCGTTGTGTCCTTCGAGCTTTTTCCGCCCAAGACGGACGCTGGTGAAGTGTCGTTGGCACGCGCCGTCGACCAAATGGCCAGCGCCGATCCGGCCTATTTCTCGGTAACCTATGGCGCGGGTGGCAGCACCCGCGACCGCACGGCCCGCGTGGTGGATATGGTCGGTGACCGCACCGGGCGACCGGTGGCCCATCACCTTACCTGCGTGGGCGCAAGCCGGGACGAGGTCGACCGGTTGGCCCGGGATCTGCACGCCAAGGGCATCAGCCGCATCGTGGCCCTGCGCGGCGACCTGCCCGAGGGGCAGCGCCTCGCCGCCGATGGCTATGGCGACGCCGCCGAGCTGGTGGCCGGGCTGCGCCGGGTGGCAGACTTCGACATCTCGGTCGCCGCCTACCCGGAGGTTCACCCCGAAGCGGCCAGTGCCGCAGCCGATCTGGACCATCTCAAGCGCAAGCTGGATGCGGGCGCGGCCCGGGCGATCACGCAGTTCACCTTCGACACCGACGTGATCCTGCGTTTCGTCGACCGGGCCCGTGCGGCGGGCATCGACGCGCCGATCGTGCCGGGGATCATGCCTGTGGCGAATTTCGCGGGCCTCAAACGGTTCTCGGCCATGTGCGGCGCGACGGTGCCGGACTGGCTGTCGCGGATGTTCGAGGGGCTGGATGACGCGCCCGAGACCCGCGCCATGGTCGCCACCAGCGTTGCCACGGAACAATGCCGCCTTCTGATGGAGGCGGGCCTGTCCGAGTTCCATTTTTACACGCTCAACCGGCCCGAGGTCAGCCTTTCGGCCTGCCGCGCGCTTGGAATCACGCCGGCTATCCCGGCAGAGAGCGCCGCCTGAGGAGACACGAGATGGCCGAGACCGATATCACGACCCACGCCGCCCGCCGCATATTGGTGCTGGACGGGGCCATGGGCACCATGATCCAGCAGCACAAGCCGGACGAGGGCGTTTACCGCGGCGAACGCTTTGCCGACTGGAAAAGCGATGTGGGCGGCAACAGCGAATTGCTGAGCCTGACCCAGCCCGGGATGATCCGGGACATTCACACCGCCTTTCTGGAGGCGGACGCGGATATTCTCTGCACCAACACATTCGGCGCGAATGCGATCAGCCAGGCCGATTACGGCATGGAAAGCCTTGTCCCCGAGATGAACGCAGAGAGCGTGCGCCTTGCACGCGAAGCGGCGGACGCCATGTCGACACCGGACCGGCCGCGCTGGGTTGCCGGTGGCATCGGCCCGACCAACCAGACCGCCAGCCTCAGCCCGGATGTGAACGATCCCGGCTATCGCGCCGTCACCTTCGACGATCTGGCCCGCGCCTATGGCGAGGCCGCGCGCGCCCTGATCAAGGCCGGGGTCGATATCATTCTGGTCGAGACGATCTTTGACACGCTCAACGCCAAGGCCGCACTCTTTGCCATCGACAGCCTTAAGGACGAGGGGCTGGACGTGCCTCCCCTGATGATCTCGGGCACCATCACCGACCGTTCGGGGCGCACGTTGACGGGCCAGACGCCCGAGGCATTCTGGGTTTCCATGAGCCATGCACGGCCATTCTCGGTTGGGCTGAACTGCGCCCTTGGCGCGGGCGAGATGCGCCAGCACGTGCGCACCCTGTCAGAGGTCGCGGACACCCGCATCAGCGCCTATCCCAA
>CAZRZN010000172.1:0-9031 GCA_964604565.1 uncultured Rhodobacterales bacterium | reverse complement strand
CCGGCGGCTACGGCAAGGGCCCGGATATCCTGCACGATTGCACCATCGCGGTGGACAAGGGCGAGATCGCGGTCATCGTTGGCCCGAACGGGGCCGGGAAATCGACCGCGATGAAGGCGGTCTTCGGGATGCTGGACGTGCGCGCGGGCGCTGTGCGGCTGGACGGGCATGACATCACCCGGCTGACGCCGCAGGACCGCGTCGCGCAGGGCATGGGGTTCGTGCCGCAGACCTCGAACATCTTCACCTCTATGACGGTCGAGGAAAATCTGGAAATGGGCGCCTTCATCCGCGAAGACGATTTTTCCGGCACGATGGAGCAGGTCTTTGACCTGTTCCCGATCCTGCGGGAAAAGCGCCGCCAGCCGGCGGGCGAATTGTCGGGCGGACAGCGCCAGCAAGTCGCCGTGGGCCGGGCGTTGATGACGCAACCCAAGGTGCTGATGCTGGACGAGCCGACCGCCGGTGTCAGCCCAATCGTCATGGACGAACTGTTCGACCGCATCATCGAGGTGGCGCGGACCGGAATCTCCATCCTGATGGTGGAACAGAATGCGCGGCAGGCGCTGGCGATCGCTGACAAAGGGTATGTGATGGTCCAGGGACGCAACGCCTATACCGGGACAGGAAAGGAACTGCTGGCCGATCCGGACGTGCGCAAATCCTTTCTGGGCGGCTGAGCGGGTGCGGCTGACGGAAATCCGCGTGGTCGGTGCCGCCATGCTTTGTGCGCTGAAGGCGACCTCCGTCGGGGCCGCGCCGCAGACCTATGACTGCACCTTGACACGCGAAGGGCGCTTGCTGACCCTGCGGTTCGACATCGACCGCGCGGCCTTTGCCCGGCCGCAGGATCCGGGCGATCCGCCGCGCCGGCAGATCAGCCGCGTGACAACTGCGGAGGCGGCATTCGAGGCTGAGGCCATGCTGTCCGACAGCGGGGCGCGCGGTTTCTGGGCGCCGGCGCATGGCTGGTTGCTTACCGTGGCGCGCGATGGACGCGCCCGAATGAGCGACAAGGAAACCGCCCCCTGGACGGGGCATTGCGAGGAGACGGGTTGATGCGAAAGTGGATCATGGCCGGCGGTGTGGCGGTCTGCGCCAGCGCGTCGGGGGCCGATATCATCGAAACGCCGGGCGCCTCGCTGATGACCTGCAACTATACGATGGAATGTCTCGACGAAGAGGCCTGCACCTTTGCGCAATTCGGCCATGACGTGACATTGCCGGACCAGATGCCGGGCAAGGCGACGCTGGAACTGGGCACCGGCACGGCAGAGGGTTCCGCGGATGTGGCCAACGGGGTGCTGGTGCTGACCGCGATGGATGGGTTCGGCAGCTACATGCTGACCCAGACGCCGCAGGGCCTTGCCAAGCTGAGCGTGCATTTCGCCGATCCGCTGACGGTGGTGACCTATCACGGCGCCTGCGAGGTGACGGAATGAGGCACAGGCCTGCCGCCGCACCGGACAAACCGCGCAACAAGACAATCGCCCGGCTCAATCGGGCGGCATAGCAACGAGGGCAACGACTGATGGATTTTCTGAACGCCGTCGTGGCGCTATCCAACTTCGTGATCATTCCTGCCATGGCCTATGGCAGCCAGCTTGCGCTGGGGGCCCTCGGGGTCACGCTGATCTACGGCATCCTGCGCTTTTCCAACTTTGCGCATGGTGACACGATGGCCTTCGGGACCATGGTTGTGATCCTGTTCACATGGCTGTTCCAGTCATGGGGCATATCGCTTGGCCCGCTGCCGACCGCGCTGCTGGCCATTCCCTTCGGGATCGCGGGCACCGCGGCGCTGGTGCTGATCACCGACCGGGGAGTCTACCGGTTCTACCGAGGGCAAAGGGCCAAGCCGGTGGTCTTCGTGATCGTCTCCATCGGGGTGATGTTCATCTACAACGGGCTGACGCGCCTGATCCTTGGCGCCGACGATCAGCGGTTCACCGATGGAGAGAGATTCATCATCAATGTCCGCGTCTTCAAGGAGCTGACCGGCCTCGAAGAGGGGCTGGGCATCAAGACGACACAGGGCATCACGCTGGTCACGGCGGTGATCGTGGTGATCGTTCTGTTCTGGTTCCTCAACAGGACGCGCACCGGCAAATCCATGCGCGCCTATTCCGACAACGAGGATCTGGCACTGCTGTCCGGGATCAATCCCGAACGGGTCGTCGTGGTGACATGGATCATCGTCGCGGCGCTGATCACCGTGGCAGGCACGCTTTACGGGCTGGACAAGTCCTACAAGCCCTTCACCTATTTCCAGTTGCTGCTGCCGATCTTCGCGGCGGCGATTGTCGGCGGGCTGGGCTCCCCGGTGGGTGCCATCGCGGGCGGATTCGTCATCGCCTTTTCCGAAGTGGCGATCACCTATGCCTGGAAAAAGGTTCTGGGATACGCCCTGCCCGAGGCGTGGGAGCCGTCCAGCCTCGTGCAACTCATGGCCACGGAATATAAATTCGCGGTCAGTTTCATGATCCTCGTGGTGGTGCTGCTGTTCCGGCCCACCGGTCTGTTCAAGGGGAAATCGGTATGAGCCATTCACTCCGCACCATCGTGCTTTTCGGCGCTGTCGGCCTGCTGATCCTCGGCACCGGCGTCCTGCAAGGCTGGGATCTGGCGCTGGTGATCCTGAACATGGGTCTGGTCAGCGCCATCATGTCGCTTGGCGTGAACCTGCAATGGGGGATCGCGGGGCTGTTCAACGTGGGCATCATGGGGTTCGTCGCCCTCGGCGGCATGGCCGTCGTGCTGACTTCCGTGGATCCGGTCGATGAGGCATGGGCCGCAGGCGGCATCAGGGCCATCTTCGCACTGGTGCTTGGCGCGGCGACCATCGCGGGCGCGTTCCAGTTGTGGAGGCGGACGCGGAACCGCTGGGTGGTGGCACTGTTCATCCTTGTCGGCTTCATCATCTACCGCATGGTGCGGGATCCGGCGGTGGACGCGATCGAGGCGGTCAACCCCGCCGGCACCGGGTTCCTCGGCGGGCTTGGCCTGCCGGTGGTCTTTGCCTGGATCGTTGGCGGATTGCTTGCCGCGGGGGGCGCATGGATCATCGGCAAGACGGCGCTGGGTCTTCGGTCAGATTACCTTGCCATCGCGACGCTGGGCATTTCCGAAATCATCATCGCCATCATGAAGAACGAGGAATGGCTGACCCGGGGCGTCAAGAACGTCACCGGTCTGCCGCGCCCGGTCCCGAACGAGGTCGACCTTCAGAACGATCCCGGCTTTGTCGAAACCGCGGCGGGCCTCGGGCTCGATCCGACCTCGGCCTCGACGCTATACGTGAAACTCGGGTATTCGCTGTATTTCACGGCGGCCCTGATCATTCTGTTGGTTCTGGCGCAGCTTGCCCTGAACTCTCCCTGGGGTCGGATGATGCGGGCGATCCGCGACAACGAAGTATCGGCCAGGGCGATGGGCAAGGATGTGACCTTCCGCCATCTTCAGGTCTTCATCCTCGGGTCGGCGATCTGCGGCATCGCGGGGGCCATGATGACCACGCTGGACGGCCTGCTGACACCCACCAGCTATCAACCGCTGCGCTATACGTTCCTGATCTGGGTGATGGTCATCGTCGGCGGATCCGGAAACAACCTTGGCGCCGTTCTCGGCGGGTTCCTGATCTGGTTCCTCTGGGTGCAGGTCGAAACCGTCGGGCCGGGTTTCATGACTTGGGTCACGAGCTGGCTGCCAGCGGACTCCGACCTCCGCGCGCATCTCCTGAACAGCGTTCAGCACATGCGTCTGCTCACGATGGGCGTGATTCTCCTCGTGGTCCTGCGATTCTCCCCACGCGGCCTGCTCCCGGAACGGTAGGCGACTGACCGTCGTGGGCGCAGTTCCGGCCGCGCCCATGACGGCCCTGCGAAAAAACTCTACCATCACGGTAAATCAGGGAAAATTAACCAATTTTTCACTTGGAAAGCTTTCGGCGTTAACGAAATATTTGTAAAAGATGCATTTTCCGCTAATGTGTGCCAAGCGTTTAATAAGGAGCGTCCGATGGACTGGCATGAGCTTTCCGCGAATTGGCACTCGATGATCGACCACCTTGAAGCCCGATTTCCCCGCATCGACCGGAGTTGTCTATGCGAACCGCCCCGTGACAGCCGCGCGTTGACCAGTCATCTGGCCGACGTTCATGGATTGACGAACGAAGAGGCGCGCGCTGCGCTGGATGAGTTCATGCGCAGCCAGAATGGCAGCGCGCGACGGCGGCGCGTTCCGATGATGGCGCAGGGCTGACCGCGTCAGACCAGCGCGGTGACCCAGAGGATCGTCGCATCCTCGGGTGAGATCGACAGCACGTTATGCCCCATGGTGGCGTCGTAATAGGCGCTGTCGCCGCGACGCAACTCCATGGGTTCATAAAATTCCGTGTAAAGCTGGATCACACCCGTCAGTACATAGAGGAATTCCTCGCCATCGTGGCGGACCCAGCCATCGAATTCCTCCATCCGCCGTGCCCGAACCCGTGCGCTGTAGGGCAGCATCTTCTTGTTCTTGAACGCGGGCGCGAGCAGGTCATGCTCATAGGTGGCGGTGGGCTGGCCCTGCCCCTCTCCTGCCCGCGTGACAACCATGCGGCCGTTCGCCTTTTCCTGCTGCGGCGGTGTGAAAAGCTGGGGCACGGAAATGTCCAGCCCGACCGCAAGCTTCTTGAGGGCGTCATAGGTCGGCGACATCTGCCCGTTTTCGATCTTCGACAAAGTCGACCGGGCAAGACCTGCCTGCCGGGCGGCCTGTTCCAACGTCCAGCTGCGTTCCTTGCGGAGTTCGCGCACACGCGGACCGAGATCCAGAGGTTCGGCCTGCGCCTCATCGCCGTTTTCCCGGGCGATGCGGATCATGGATTTTGGATCTCGGGACATAGCTTTGTGCTATAGGCCGCACCCGATCCATATGCAAGCAAACCCCCGGTTCCAGAGGGATTTCCAAGGTCACGACCGGTCCGTGCCGGATGAGGTGCCGTCCGGGGGGCCGATCTGCTTTGGCCGGTTTCAGGGACCCCTTGCGCCTGCGGCGCACGCGACCTATTCCCGGCGGCATGTCGCTGGATGATCCGATTTCACTGTTCGACAAGGGTCCGTTTGCGCCCTGCCCTGCGCCGTTCAATCTGGCCGCGCATGTGTTGTCCGCCGGTGCCCGCACACCGGAAAAAATTGCCCTTTCGGTGGTCAGGCCCACCGGCGCGCAAAGATGGTCTTACGGGCGGCTGACGGCAGCCGTGCTTGGCACGGCGCGCGGTCTGCGCGCGAAGGGACTGACCCCCGGGGATATTCTGCTCATGCGGTTGGGCAACACGGTGGATTTCCCCATCGCCTATCTGGGGGCCATCGCCGCGGGCGTCGTGCCCGTTCCGACCTCCTCGCAGCTGACCGAACCGGAAGTCTCCAAGATCATCGATCACCTGTCGCCACGGGCCATCCTGCGGGCCGATGGAGTGCCCTGCCCGGAAACCGGCCTGCCGATCTGGGGTGAAGACATCTATCACGGCTGGCGTGATCTGGCCCCTTTGGACTACGCCATGGGGGACCCGGATCGACTGGCCTATATCGTTTACACGTCCGGCACTTCGGGCACCCCGCGCGCCGTGGGTCATGCGCATCGGGCGATCTGGGCACGGCAGATGATGATGGACGGGTGGTATGCGCTGACGCCGGAGGACCGTCTGCTGCACGCGGGGGCCTTCAACTGGACCTATACGCTGGGGACCGGGCTGATGGATCCTTGGACGCGCGGGGCTAGCGCGCTGATCCCTGCCGCGGGGACCGATCCGGCGCAGCTGGCCCTCCTGATGAAACGGTTCGAGGCGACGATCTTCGCCGCGGCGCCGGGGGTCTTTCGGCAGGTATTGAAATACCCGGTGCCGGCGATGCCGAAATTGCGGCACGCGCTTGCCGCCGGCGAAAAGCTGCCCGAGAGCCTGCGCGATCGCTGGCAAGAGGCCACGGGAACCGGGATATTCGAGGCATATGGCATGTCGGAATGTTCCACATTCATTTCCGCAGCGCCCGAATGTCCGGCGGTGCCCGGCACGCTGGGACGCCCCCAACAGGGACGGCGCGTGGCGATCCTTGGCGGGGATGGAACGCCCGTGCCCTGCGGGTCAGAAGGCGTGATCGCCGTTGGCCGGGACGATCCGGGGTTGATGATCGGCTATATCGGTGCGCCCGAGGCCACGGCAGAACGGTTGCACGGCGACTGGTATCTGACCGGGGATCGCGGGACGATGGATGCGGCGGGGAATATCACCTACCTCGGACGCCACGACGATATGATGAACGCTGGCGGCTACCGCGTTTCACCGCTGGAGGTGGAGGCCGCGCTGAGCAGCTTGCCGGGCGTCATCGAACTGGCGGTCACCGATATCGCGGTCAAGGAGGATGTGCGGATCATCGCGGCCTTCTACACCGCGGAGGCGGAACTTGACGAAAAGACGCTGAAAGCCGCTGCCGCCACGCGTCTGGCCCGCTACAAATGCCCGCGCGCCTTCATCCGGGTGGACGCCCTGCCGCGCAACCCCAACGGCAAGCTGCTGCGCGCCCGTCTCAAGGATCCGTCTCAAGGCTGACCCTTTGTGCCTGATGGCGGGTTCATGGCACGATGATCGTTCCGGATCACTGTCCGGACACGCGGCAGCGTTCATGCGATCAGGGGTGGGCGGAGCGTGTCATGGGACGGCGCGAATTTCCCCGCGGGATGTCGCACCTGCCGCACAATCGTGTAAAATGCGCCAAACAGGAGGCTCGCATGGTCCAACTCGACATCTTTTCCGATCCCATCTGCCCATGGTGCTATATCGGCAAGGCCTACCTTGATCGGGCGCTTGAGGCACATCCCGACCATCCCTTCCGGATACGATGGCTGCCCTTCATGCTGAACCCGGCCATGCCCGCCGAAGGCATGGACCGGCGCAGCTATCTGGAGGAGAAGTTCGGCGGCAAGGAAGGCGCGGTGAAAGCCTATCTGCCGGTCGAGGAGAACGCGAAAAAGGCCGGGCTGGACCTGAAACTGGACCAGATCACCCGCACGCCCAGCACGGTCAACGCGCACCGCCTGATCCATTGGGCAGAGATCGAGGGGCGCCAGACCGCTGTCGTCTCTGCCCTGTTCCGCGCCTATTTCATCGAAGGCAGGGACATCGGGCAGGACGAGGTGCTGGCCGATATTGCCGATGGTGTCGAAATGGATGCCAGTATGGTCCTGCGCCTTCTGGCCACCGATGAGGACCGCCGCGAGATCGTCGAACGGGACGCGGCGGCGCGCGGCATGGGCGTGAATTCGGTCCCGACCTTCATCGTGGCCGGCAAGCACGCGGTGCCCGGCGCGCAACCGACCGAGCTGTGGGGCAAGGTCATCACGGAACTGCGAGCGGGCGCCGACCCGGCTGCATGATGAACCTGCGTCTTCTGAGCCTGTTGTTGACCGTCGTTTTCATAATCGTGGGCGGCACGGTCTTTTTCCACCATGTCGAGGGATGGTCTTGGCTGGATTCCTATTTCTTCACGGTGGTGACGCTATCGACCGTGGGATATGGCGAGCTGGTGCCGCAAACCGCCATCGGGCGGATCGGCACGACGGTGTTCATCCTTCTGGGGCTGGGCATTTTTGCCGTGGCTGTGCAGCAGTTCGGGGTTTTTGCGATGCGCAAGCGCGAGGAGCATACCGAATGGCTCGTCGCGCGCCTCGGACATCGGCATGAGCCGCAAGATCCCGCCAACGAGGACGACAAGCCCGATCCTCACGACTGACCTGTTCTCCCTGACGGGGACGTGCTAGGCGCACCGTCGCATTACAGAGGTCCCGCATGCCCCCCCAAGAGGACATCCCGCTTTCCCAGCCGCGCGCGATCGGTATGCCCGGTCGGGTGGAACTTATCGCGCTGATGGCCATGATGCTGGCGACTGTCGCCTTCTCCATCGACGCCATGTTGCCTGCGCTGCCTGACATGGCGGCAGACCTCAACCCAAGCGCAGCGAATACCGTGCAGCTTGTGGTGACCATCTTCGTTCTGGGTCTTGGGGTCGGCACCCTCTTCACCGGGCCGCTGTCGGACAGTTTCGGGCGCAAGCCCATCGTGCTGGCCGGGGCGAGCATCTACATTGCGGCGGCCGCGCTGGCCGCGCAGGCCGAAAGCCTGGAAATGCTGCTGGCGGCGCGGATGCTACAGGGGCTTGGTGCTGCCGGTCCGCGCGTGGTGGCGGTGGCAATCATCCGCGACCTCTTTGTCGGGCGGCAGATGGCGCAGATCATGTCGTTTGTCATGATGATCTTTACCATCGTCCCCGCGGTTGCACCGCTGGTCGGTGCGCAGTTGATCTCTGTTGCGGGATGGCCGGCGATCTTCTGGGCCTTTGTCCTGTTTGCCGGGGTGGTCAGCCTCTGGATGATGCTCCGCCTGCCCGAAACCCTGCCGGCCACCGCGCGCCGTCCGTTCCGCGCCCCGGCGCTTTTGGCAGCCGTGAAAGAGATGCTGCGCCACCCGGTGGTGCGCCTGTCCATCGCTGTGCAATGCCTTGTTCTTGGGATGCTCTTTGCGACGATCTCCAGCATTCAACCGATCTACGAGGTGACGTTTCAAAAGGCCGACAGCTTTCCGTTGTGGTTCGGCGCGACGGCGATCCTGTCGGCCTCCGGCAGCGTGTTGAATGCCATGCTGGTTATTCGCATCGGCATGCGGCGCATGGTGTCGGTGATGATGATGCTGCAAATCGGGGTCAGCGGCCTGCTGGTGATGCTGGAACTGGGCGGCCTGTCGGGAACCGCGCTGTTTGCGGCATTTTTCTTCTGGCAATTCGTGGCCTTCTTTCAGGCGGGCATGACAATCGGCAATCTCAATGCGATTGCAATGGAACCGATGGGCCATATCGCGGGCATGGCCGCGTCGATCATCGGCGCGATCTCCACGGTGGCGGCGGTCGTTCTGGCGGTGCCCGTGGGGTTGATGTTCAACGGCACGGCCCTGCCACTGACCGTGGGTGTGATGCTTTACGCGGTGGCGGCGCTGGCGCTG